>CAZCKC010000044.1:0-23797 GCA_964499235.1 uncultured Planctomycetales bacterium
TGGCCGATGATCGCGCGGATGCTGCGGATCGGCCTTCCGGCGGCGGTGGATGCGGCCCTGATGGGGGCGACGCACCTGCTGTTTCTGACGATCGTGACGCGGACGGCGACGGGTGAGCAGTCGACGGCCAACTTCGCGGCCCACATCATCGGCATCCGGATGGAGGGGCTCGGCTACCTGCCGGCGTTCGCGTGGGCGATCGCGGGATCGACGCTGGTCGGGCAGTACCTGGGGGCGCAGCGGCTGGACGATGCGCGGCGGGCGGGTCACACGGCCGCCCTGCACGTGGCGCTGGTAACGGCGGTGATGGGGGCGATCTTCTTCATCTTCCCGGAGCGGATCTACGGCTTGATGACGGACGAGGCGGCGGTGATCGAGGTGGGGGCGCCGGCGTTTCGGCTGATGGGACTGGTGCAGCCGATCCTGGGGCTGGCGATTCTTTACACGGTGATCCTGCGCAACGTGGGGGACACGCGGACGACGATGAAGTTCACGCTGTTCTGCGGCCTGGTGCTGCGGGTGCCGCTGGCGTACCTGTTCGGGATCTACCTGGGGTGGGGGCTGATCGGCGCGTGGTGCGGGATGTGGGCCGACAACATCGCGAAGTTCCTGCTGGCGGGCGGGCGGTTCATCCAAGGGGGCTGGCAGCGGACGCGGGTGTAGCGCGGCGTGGCCGCAGTGCGTTCGGCATCGAGCCGGCCCGCCTGGCCGGTGGACACCGCGCGCCGCCGCGTCCTGCGCTTGGCAGGCGCGGCGGCTGAGCACGCGGTGTGCTGACGAGCCGGTGCGGCCGACTAGTTTCCACCGCCCGTGAGGGCCCCCACGAACGGATCGATGTCGAAGAAGTCGACGACGCCGTCGCCGTTCAGGTCGGCGAGGTTGTGAGAGCAGTTCGGAAACGCCGTCTCGTACGTGGGCCGGGCCAGCAGCGCGACCACGAAGGGATCGATGTCGAAGAAGTCGACCGCACCGTCGCAGTTCATGTCGCCGGTGGCGAAGACCGTGACGGAGAGGGCGCGGTCGAAGGTCGCCTCGGTGGTCTGGCCCTCGAAGTAGGCGTCGTTGGCCTCGAGCACGTACATCCAGGCGTACTCGGTGACGCCCGCGTATTCGATCTCGAACAGCAGCGTGCCGTTGGTACCGACGACGGCTACGTAGCCGAACGGGTTGTCATTGAGCGTATCGCCGGCGAACGTCGTCGGCACCAGGGTGTTGTCGATCGGCACGTTCGGCAGCTCCCAGGTACCGTCCGGACCGGTAACGCCCTGGGCCTTGACCTCCGTGGTGATCACCTCGCCCAGGCCGGGCCGCTCACACTTCTGGTACATCTTGACGGCCGCGCCGGCGAGCGGCGTCCCGCGGGCGTCGACGACCCGCAGCTTGATGGTCTCCGGCATGGAGTAGAGGTACTGGCCGTAGTAGCCGTGGGCCTGGTCGAACCAGTGGTTCATGGCGTGGATGCTGTTGTCGTTGAAGAAGGTCGAGACGACGCGCATGAGTCCGTCGGGCGCCGACTTGGTCTGGTTGGAGACGAGGTTGGCGCTGGCCGGCACGTCCATGCGATAGAGGTCGATCAAGCCGAGCTGGTGGCCCATCTCGTGGAGCAGGCCGTAGTCGATGTCCTCGGCCGGGCGGTAGTAGCCCGTCAGGCGCGGGTGGCCTTGGCCGGCGAAGTAGCGGAAGGGGAAGATGGCGTACGGCGTGCGGTCGATGGCCGGGTCGGGGTCGGAATCGCGGATGACCTCGAGGATGTTGTAGTGGATGCGCTTGCGTGAGCCCTTTTCGGCGAACATGGCGTTCATGCGGGCCGCATGGTGCTGCAGCCAGTCGAGGATGTCGTCGGTCGTCGCCTGGGGGTAGTCGCGGGTGATCGCGAGGAATTCTTCGGCGAACGAGCGGTCGATGTAGGTGAGGCACGGCACCGACCACGGCGTGATCGTCACGCTGTTGTTGTCGCTGCGGCCGTCGCTGACGGTCAGCGCATAGGTGATGTCGTAGTCTTCACCGGTCCAGGTGTCGGTGATTTCGAAGGTGATGCTCTCGTCCGGGGCGAGCGTGACGGTTTGGCTGGTGGCGGTGGTCACGCCGTCGATGGTCCACTCGCCGGTGAGCTGTCCGTCCCAGGGCAGCGTGCCGCGGTTGCGGACCGTCGCCTCGTAGGTGATCGTGTCGCCGGTTTCCGGCCACCGCTGCGTGTCGGCGGATTGACCGCCCGCGAGTCCGGTGGCGGCCGAGAAGGTGTAGGGGCCGAAGCCGCTCGGCTCGGTGACCGTGAAGACTTCGTAGGTCGGCAGGTAGCGCGGGTACTGCGGCCAACGGGCGACGCTGGCGACCTGGAGGTCGAGCTCGGAGCGGGTCCGGCGGGGGCCGATCGCCGCGACGATGTCGACCTCGCCTCCGCCCGACGACACCGTCGTGACGACGTAGTAGTAGTCGGCCCGCAGGAACGAGACGGGATCGAAGTACGTGGTGTCGTTCACGTCGTCGATGGTGGCGATCGGGGTCATGTCGGTGACGACGTCGAAGGGCTCGCGGTCGCGGTAGATGGCGTAGTGCTGGAACTGGCCGTTCGGGTCAATGATTGGCAGCCACTCGAGCTGGATCCCGCGGTGGCGGCTGAGGACGATCTGGCCGGCCGGCGGCGGGAGGATCGCCGTGGCGTCGTCGTTGAGATCGAAGGCGTTCAGCAGGTTTTCCGACTGGTAGGACGGGATGTCGCCGTTGCCGTTGGGCGCGAGGTAGGTCAGCTTGGCGGGGATGTAGAGCAGGCCGTCCGCGGACAGCGTCGGCGTGGCGTGGGCGATGCCGTGGCTAGGGTCCGCGGTGAAGCTGTCGAGCAGCGTCGGTTGGGCCCCGTCGTCCCGGAGCGCCAGGTACTCGCCGCCGCCGTTGGTGCCGACGATGATCACGCCGTTCGGCGTGACGATGGGGGACGACTTGTAGCCTTGGTTGTTGGGGCCGGCGCCGGTCACGTAGGTCCACTTCAGCGAGCCGTCGGCCGTGTCTACGGCGTAGAGCGTTCCCGTGTAGTCGTTGGCAACGGTTTGGAAGTAGTAGGTCGCGCCGTCGTGGCTGAGGCAGCCGGCCGAGCGGGCGCCCTGCCGGTCATCGTCAGACGAATAGGTGTAGAGCAGCTTCTCGGTGTCGCCGCCCCAGCCCGGCAGCGGGTTGCCCGTGCGGCTGATGCCGACCACATAGACGTCGCCGGTGCCGGCGCCGACGTAGACATTGCCGTTGGCGGGGTCGATGGTTACCCGGGCTTCGATGAAGGGCGTGGCGACGGACCAGTTCTCAAAGCCGGTCGGATCGTCGCCGTCCCAATTGCGGACGGCGCCGAAACGGCCGCCGGCGGTGACGCGCAACGTGCCGTTGTCGTCGTAGAAGCTGGGGCCGCTGAACGCGCTGCCCACGTTGGTCTGGGCGTACCAGTCCTGCCGGAGCTGGCTGCCGGTATCGAGGGCGGCGGCCGGGCGATCGCTCCACGAGAACGCCCAGATCCGCCCGTCGGGTGTGACGAGCGGTGAGCCGTTGGAGGTCCGGTGCGCGTCGGGTTCGGCGGCGTTGCTCCACCAGGTGCTGGGGCCCGTGTCGGCCGGTAGTGCCATCAAAGGGCCGGGCGTGGCGTCGTTGATGACGTAGACGGTGCTGCCATCTGGGGAGAAGGCGGGAGCGAGGGCGCCGATCGACTCGCCGCCGGCGGGGTTGCCCTGCCAGAGAGTCGCGCCGGTGTGGCGGTTGACGCCGATGACGCCCTTCGGCCAGTGGTAGCCGGTGACGGCCAGGTCCGCGCCGCCGGGGCCGGCGCCGTCGAAGAAGACGATCGCGGAGGAGCTGATGCCGCCGCCGTTCGGGGTGGGGGTCTGCCATCTCAGGATGTCGAACAGGCTGCTGTCTTGCCGCGAGGGGGGCACGACGAAGTCCGCGCGGCCGGTGTTGTGCATGTCGCGGTGCTTGTTCGGCCACGCGTCGGCGAGGGTCGGGGCGGCGAGCGAGGCGGCGAGGAGCAGGGTGGCGATCAGGTGAAGCAGGCTCGAACGTTGGTGCATGGAAAACTCCCGGGTTTATCCAGGGGGCGCGGGGAACACAGGGCGCGCCGGCCCCCCCGGAAACGCCCTTCCATTGAACATCATGCGATCGCCAAGTGTCTTTGCAATGGCTTTGGGCGAAAATGAAATCGGATTTTTGACCGCCATCAGATTGCAGCGGATCCAGCGGCCGATAAGCGGTGAGGTGCCGGTGAAACCGCGGGCGGCGGGGGCGTTTTGGTTGGCTGGCTGAACAGCCGATAACCATCTGGGCTTGCCGTCGGCCGTCCCGCCCTCCGTGCGGGGTGGTCGGCCGCGAAGACCCGCGTCGCGCGGCGGGGTGGTCAGGCCTGCTCGACAAGTTGCGTGATCGTCTCGCGGAGACGCTGGTCGCCGCCGAAAGTGAAGCCGAGGCGGCGGAGCTTGGTCGTGTCGATCTCGTGCTTCGGACGCTTCGGCTCGCCCTCGATGATGCTGTCGCTGCCGCTGATCTCCTTGGCGAGTTGTGCGACGTCGTACTCGGAGATATAGCGGTCATAGCAGTTGTAGCTCTGCCCCCCGCAGTTCTCGGCTTCGAGCAGCACCTCGACCGCGCGGGCGACATCGAGGGCGTGCACTTCCTTGCCGCCGGCGCTGACGACGACCGGCTCGCCGCGCTGGACGCGCTGGACGAGGTTGAAATAGCGGCTCTGCTCGATCGGCCGGGCAAGGCCGTAGATGCCCGTCGGGCGGAGCGCGCAGATGTTGTAGCCGTCGCCGAGGCCGTAGGAGTGGACGAACTTCTCGATGGCCGCCTTGTGAGCGCCGTAGTGCGACGTGGCCCAGAGCGGGTGGGCCTCGTCGAGCGCGCGGTCGGTGAGGATCACCTCGTGGACGGCGCAGGTGGAGATGAAGACGAAGCGGCCGACGCCGGCGGCGCGGGCGGCCTCGATCAGCTTGAGCGTGCCGAGGATGTTGGCGTCGGCGAAGGCGACGACCTCGCCTTCAGCGCCGCGGAAGCCGGCGCCGCTGCGCTCGAGGGCGGCATGGACGACGGCGTCGCAGTCCTGGACGAGGGCCGCGCTGGCGGCGGCGTCGTTGAGCGTGCCGGGGATCCACTGGATTTGGTCGTCGCGCACGTCGAAGCCGCCGCGGTCGCTGGTCTCACGGTACCAGGCCTTGAAGGTATGGCCTGGCGTGGCGAGGTGGTTGACGATGTAGCGCCCGAGAAAGCCGGTGGCGCCGGTGACGGCGATCCGCATGCTGGTCCCCTTCGGGTGGTGATTGGCTTGTCATGTCAGCCGGCGGCGCGACCGCGTTGACGCGCTTCGGCTTCAACGCCAGCCGGCGGCCGCCAGCGCTTTATGGTAGAGCTGTCCGAGCGCGAGCTCGTCGATTTCGGCGGGCGTGACCCAGCGGTGCGTGGTCGCGGGCGTGGGCTTTGCGTGGGGCGGCGGCTGACCGTTTTGTACGCGGACGTCGTAGAGCGCGAGGTGCACGCGGCGGTGGGTGTAGGTGTGCGTGACCTGGCCGCGCGGCCGGCCGAGCTGCACCGGGCCGACCAGCGGTTGGAGGAACGCACCGAGGGCGGCGTGGCCGTCCCGCGGTTCGACGGGCTCGACGGTCGGGAGGGCCCAGAGCCCGCCGAGCAGGCCGCGCTCGGGCTGGCGGATGAGCAGGAGGCGGCCGCCGGCGTCGCAGACGAGGCCGGCGGCGGCGGCGATCTCGGGGACGGCGCGCTTGGGCGCACGGACCGGCAGCTGCTGCTCAACGCCTTGGGCGCGGGCTCCGCACCAGCGGCTGACGGGGCAGAGCAGGCATTGCGGCTGGCGCGGCGTGCAGACGCGGGCGCCGAGTTCCATGACGGCCTGGTTGTGGTCGCCAGGACGACGCCGGCTGAGCAGCGTGTCCGCGGCTTGCCAGAGCCTGTCGAGCGTACCGCGCTCGTCGATGGAATCCGTCACCGCCAAGAGGCGGGCGAGGACGCGCTTGACGTTGCCGTCGAGGACGGCCGCCGGCTCGTCGTGGGCGATGCTGGCGATGGCGGCGGCGGTATAGCGGCCGACGCCGGGGAGCTTGGCGAGTGCAGCCGCGGTGGTGGGAAAGGCGCCGTCGTGCTCGCTGGCGACGAGTTGGGCGGCGCGGTGAAGGTTGCGGGCACGGCTGTAGTAGCCGAGGCCTTCCCAGCACTTGAGGACGTCGTCGAGCGGGGCGGCCGCGAGGTCGTGAACGGTGGGGAAGCGCTCGAGGAAGCGCTCATAGTAGCCGACGACGGTGGCGACCTGCGTCTGCTGGAGCATGATCTCTGACAGCCAGATGCGGTAGGGATCACGCGTGCGGCGCCACGGGAGGTCCCGGGCGTGGCGGTCATACCAGTGGCGCAGCGCGCGGCGCAGGGTGGTGCGGGCTTTTGCGTCGTTCAGGAGCGTCATGAGGCGGGGCGTTCGAGCTGCTGGACGGCCGTGGCGAAGGCGGCGCCGCGGGCGCGGTAGTCGGTGAACATGCCCCACGAAGCGCAGCCGGGCGAGAGCAGGACGACCTCCCCAGCCGCGGCGTGCTGGGCGCAGGCAGCGACGGCGGCGGGGATGGACGTGACCTGCTGAACGGGGAGGCCGCGTTTTTGGAGCTGCTTGGCGAGCGTGGGGCCGGTCTGGCCGAGGGTGGCGACGAACTTCGCCCGGCCAACGGCGTGGGCGACCATGGGGGAGAGGTCGGTCTGCTTGTCGTAGCCGCCGAGGATCAGGAGGAGCGGGGCGTCAAAGGCGTTCATGGCGGTGATGACGGCCTCGGGCGTGGTGGCTTTCGAGTCGTCGACCCAGCGGACGCCGTTGATCTCCGCGATGGTCTGGAGGCGGTGCGGCAGGCCGGCGAAGGAGACGAGCGCGTCGGCGGCGGCCTGCTGGTCGACGCCGAGGGCGTGGGCGGCAGTGAGGGCGGCCGCGGCGTTGCGGCGGTTGTGCTCGCCGGGGATCGGGACGGTGGCGTGCTTCCAGACGAGGCGGCGGTCGTCGCAGTCGATGGCCGAGGTGGACTGCATGATCGCGGCGAGGTCATGCTCGTCGGCGCGGTAGCGCCACATGCCGGCCACGTCGCCGAACATCAGGTCGAAGTGGTGGCGCAGCTCGGGGAGGTCCTCGATGATGATGACGTCGCGCGCGGGGTCCTGGTAGCGGACGACATTGAGCTTGGCGGCGAGGTAGGCGGCGAAGTTGCCGTGCCAGTCGAGGTGGTTGGGGGTGACGTTGGTAATGATCGCGACGTGCGGGCTCCAGCGGATCGCGGCGGTGTAGTAAAGCTGGAAGCTCGAGAGCTCGAGGACGACGAGGTCGTCGGCCGTCATCTCGCTGAGGTTGCTGAGCAGCGAGCCGCCGAGGTTGCCGCCGACCCAGACGTTCGGGGCCGCGCTTGTGGCTTCGAGAATGTGGCCGAGCATGCTGGTGATGGTCGACTTGCCGACGGTGCCGGTGACGCCGACGGTGCGGGCGGGACAGCGCTCGAGGAACAGGTTGATCTCGGTGGTGACCGGCACGCCGGCCGCGTGGGCGACCTGGAGCAGCTCGGCTTGCGGCGTGACGGCCGGGTTGACGACGACGAGAGCGGCGGACTCGAAGTCGACGGGGTCGTGGCGGCCAAGCGTGAACGTCACGTCCAGGTCGTCGAGGGCGGCGAGCGAGGCGGCGAGGGCGTCGGGGGTGGCGGTGTCGGTGACGGTGACGCAGGCCCCCTGCGCGACCAGCCAGCGGGTCACGCCAACGCCGCCGCCGAAGCGTCCCAGCCCCATGACGGTGACGCGTTGATTGTGCCAGTCGGTGATCACCGGGTATCCTGTGCTCGGTTTCGGCGGCGACTAGATTCGCCGAATGGCGACGGGTCCTGGGGCCTCGGGTGGTGCAATCGATGAATACCAACTCGCTGAGCATCCGACAAGCGACGGCGGCGGACGCGGAGGCGCTGGTCGAGGGCAACCGGCGGATGGCGTGGGAGACCGAGCGGCTCGCGCTCGACGTGGAGACGCTGCGGGCGGGGGTGGCGGCGGCGCTCGCGGATCCGCACAAGGGCGTCTACTGGGTGGCCGAGCGCGGCGGGAGCGTGGTCGGGCAGTTGCTAATCACGCAGGAGTGGAGCGACTGGCGGAACGGGGCCTTCTGGTGGATCCAGAGCGTGTATGTCCCGCCGGAGCACCGCCGCGGCGGCGTCTTTCGGCGGTTGTATGAAACCGTTGAAGCGGCCGCTCGGGCGACGCCGGGCACCTGCGGGCTGCGGCTGTACGTGGAGCGGGAGAACGCCGTCGCGCAGGCCGTGTATCGGCGTCACGGGATGACGCGGACGGCTTATCAGTTGTGGGAGATCGTCTGGTCGACGACGCGGACGCGTGGGTGACGGATGCAAGCTGAGCCTCGTGGGGCGGATAGCGGGACGCAGCCGGCGGGTTGGCGAGCGCCGACCCGGTTGCGTTGCGGGCGGTGCGGGGCGGCCCGCTGGTTGCGGAACCGCCGGAGGTGCGGTTTTGGCGCTGCCGATCCTGCCAGGCGTCGTCTCGGATTCGATCCTGCGGCGAACACGGTGCCGGCTGGCAGAGCCGTTCGCGGAGGCGCTGCTCCGCAAGCGAGGTCGAACCGAAGCCGAGCGCAGCACCGCCGATAAGGGAGCTACCGATTTGTTCGGAAGCCCACCAGATCCCGAAGACGCCGGCTCATCACAACAGCGAGGAGGTCCCGCGTGACGACTGAACCCACCCCGCCGGGCGGCGCGATCGAAGACGACCTCCCCTGCCTGCAATGCGACTACAACCTGCGCGGGCTGCCGGGACCGCGGGCCCGCTGTCCGGAGTGCGGGTTCGTGAACGAAACGGACACGGCCGCGTGGTGGTGGGAGCTGACGGCGAAGGCCGGGCGGCCGCCGCTGTCGCGGGCGGGGGTGCTGGCGGCGATCGGCTGGGTGCTGGCGCTGATCTGCGGCGTGATCGTCGGTTGGCAGGCGCTGGATGGGAACGAGGTGAGCTACACGGCCGCCTTTCTGCTGACGATCGGCTTCGGGCTGGCGGTGGCGTGGACGGTGGTGTTCTACCGCACGGCCGACCGGCAGAAGCGCATCGGGGCCGTGTACCTGCTGTACCAGGTGGGGATGGTGGTGGCGATCCTGCTGGGGCTGGGGGTGCTGGTGGGGTCGCTGCTTGGCGCGCTGATGCTGATCGCGTGGATCGACCTGGGCAATCCGCGGTCGGAGCGGTGGCCGCGGTGGGTGACGTTTGCTTTGTTGGTGGCGTGGTTCACGGCGGCGTACGTGCTGGTGCGGCTGCCGGGGGCGTGGCTGTTGCGGCGGGTGAACGGATCGCTGGACGCGATCGCGCGGATCGTACCAAGGCGGCGGGTGGAGTGAGGCGGAGCTCTGTGGTTGAACTTCGATCGAACACCGCTGCGTCATCCGGCCATTCTGCTACACTCCTCCCATGATCGAGAAAAGCCTGATCGAAGAGCTCCGGGACCGGTTCGCGGCGGCCGTCGAGCGCGTGGCCGGCGACACCCGCGACCCGGTCATTCGCCCGGCGCAGGACGCGAAGTTCGGCGACTACCAGTGCAACGTCGCAATGGCGCTGGCCAAGCCGCTGAAGCGCAAGCCGCGCGAGATCGCCGAGCAGATTGTGGCCGCCGTGCAGCTCGATGACCTGGCCGAGCCGTTGGAGATCGCCGGCCCGGGGTTCATCAACATCCGGCTGCGCGACCGAGCGCTGGCGGACTGGCTGAGCGCCATCCCGGCGCCGGGGGCGGCGATCGGCGATGCGGCCGGTCTGCCGTTCGACGACCGCGTCGGCCTCGCGCCGGTCGCGACGCCGACGCAGGTGGTGGTCGACTACTCGGCCCCCAACATCGCCAAGCAGATGCATGTCGGACACCTCCGCTCGACGATCATCGGCGACGTCTTTGCCCGGCTGCTGGGCTTCGAGGGGCACGACGTCCTGCGGCAGAACCACGTCGGCGACTGGGGCACGCAGTTCGGCATGCTGATCGTCTGGTACCAGACACACCCGATCCCCACACCGCAGACGCACGACGACGTGCTCGGCGCGATCGAGGCGGACTACAAGGCCGCCCAGGCACAGTTCAAAAGCGACGCGAGCTTCGCCACGCAGGCGCGGCAGGCCGTCGGGCGGCTGCAATCCGGCGACGCCGCCGCCCGCGCGACGTGGGAGCAGATTTGCACCGTCAGCGCGGCCGCGTTCACCGAGATCTACCAGCGGCTGAACGTGCTGCTGACGCCGGCTGACACGCGGGGCGAGAGCTTCTACAACGACCGGCTGGCGGCGGTGGTGGCGCAGCTGCGGGAGACGCTGGCGCCGGGCAAGTCGCCGCGGGCGGAATTCCGGGAAGACCAGGGCGCGCAGTGCATTTTCCTCACCGATGAAACCGGCGCGCCGGCGTACAAGGGGCCGGAGGGCGACCCCCTGCCGATGATCGTGCAGAAGTCAGACGGGGCGTTTCTCTACGCGACGACGGACCTGACGGCGCTGCTCTTCCGGATCCGGGAGCTCGGGGCGCGGCGGTTGGTGTACGTGACGGACGCGCGGCAGAAGCTGCACTTCCAGATGCTCTTTGACGTCGCGCGGGCGGCTGGCTGGGCGGACGACACCGTGACGCTCGAGCACGTGCCCTTCGGCAGCGTGCTGGGCGCGGACCGCAAGCCGCTGAAGACGCGCGAGGGCGACAACGTCAAGCTGAAGGAGCTGCTCGACGAGGCCGAGCGGCGGGCGCTGGCGCTGCTGGAGGAGCGCGAGCAGGCGGCCGACGAGGACGCCCCGCGTTTCGACGCCGACGAGAAGGCGGCGCTCGCGCGGACGATCGGGATCGGGGCGGTAAAGTACGCCGACCTGGCGCGGGACCGCACGACGGACTACGTCTTCAACTGGGACACGATGCTGGCGCTGCAGGGCAACACGGCGCCGTACATGCTCTACGCGTACGCCCGCATCCGGTCGATCTACCGCAAGGCGGCCGAGCGGAGCGGCGAGCCCGATGTCTACGGCCAGCCGACGCCGCTGATGCTGGCGAGCGAGGCGGAGCGGGCGCTGGCGCTGCGGCTGGTGCGGCTGCGGGAGACGCTCGCGCAGGTGGCCAGCGACCTGACGCCGCACGTGCTGTGTGGGTACCTGTTCGAGACGGCGCAGGACTTCATGCGGTTCTACGAGGCGTGCCCGGTGCTGGCGGCCGAGAGCGAGGCGGTGCGGCTGAGCCGGCTGAAGCTGTGCGACCTGACGGCGCGGACGCTGAAGCTGGGGCTGGGCTTGCTGGGGATCGAGACGCGCGAGCGGATGTAGCCGACGTCAGTTGCGGATGATCTCACCGGTCATCATCTGCGACCGGAAGACCTCGTTCATCAGGTCATATTCGAAGTACGAACCGATCTGCTGGTTGATAAAGTCGCCGGTGCGCGGGTTCGTGTAGGTCGCGAACGCGCCGTGGCGGTCGCTGCCGCTGACACGGAGCAGCCGGGCGTCGGCGTCGTACTCGAGCTGCGTCGCGCGGACCTCGAGCAGGCCGTCGCCCTGCCGATCGCGGAGCGCGACCTGGCCGACAGCCATCAGGCTGCTGAGCCCGAGCGCGCCGCCGAGGCCGAGCTGGGCGCGGCGGTCGCCTTCGACGCGGAACTCGACCTCGAGCCGTTCGCTGGAAAGGGAACTGTTGCGGGTGCGGAGGTCGGCGCGCCGGGCCGGATCGACGCCGGCCGGGAGCATCTTCTCCAGGTTGGCCATCGCCTCCCCGGCGCGGTGGACGAACTGCACGCCGCCCTCGAAGACGGCGAAGTCGCGGCGCTCGTCGCCGTCGCGGCCGATGGCGTAGGTCATCCCGCCGAGGCTCTGCAAGGCGGTCTGGGCCGGTCCGCGGGAGAGCAGCGCGCTGCGGCTTTCGCGGGCGTCGGTGCGCTCGGGCAGGCGGCGGTCGGTGAGCAGGAGCGTGGTCTCGCCCGTGGTGCGAATGATCTGGTTCGGCAGGTCGACCGCGAGGCGCGGGGCGGCGAGGCTGGCGTGTACCCGCGGGACCGGGTCGCCGGCCGTGTAGGTCTCGGTCGCGACGACGGCATTGCGGGCGATCAGTGTCCGCGGCTCGCGGTCGCCGCCGATCGCCTGGGCGCCGCTCCAGAGCGTGCGCGCGCCGTCCTCCCGCTCGCCGCCAAACAGGGCGCTGAAGTCGGGGGCATCGGCGGCGGCGGGTGGCTCGGCCGGGGGGGACGGCGGCGGCGCGGTCCGTGCGAGCCGGAGCTCAAGCTCGTCGCTGCGGAGCTCCTCGTCGCCGCGCTGCGCCACGACGCGGCCGCGGAAGGTCACGCGATCGCTGCGGCCGTCGATGCGCATCTCGTCACGGCTGCGGATGCGGACGAGCTGGGGTTCGGCGAGGTCCTGGCCTTGCAGGCCGCGCTCGCTGCGCATCAGCAGGCGCGACTCACCGGGAACGGTCAGCAGCTCCTCGGCGGCGTTCACGACGATCGTCTGGCCGGCGATGTGGAACGGCTCGACGGCAATCTGGGCCCACTGGCGGCCACGGCTATGGAGCGTGGCTCGCTGGAGCGCTCGGTCGGAGGTGAAACGCGCGTCGAGACCGGCGGCGCTGAGCTCGACGTCAGAGCCGCGGTCGACGAGGAAGACCGAGCCGTCGGCTCGCATGACGTTCGGCTGGGCACGGCCAGCGGCGTCGGGCGCGAACGCGACATCAAGCGCGTCGCACGAGAGGTACAGAGTTACGCCGAGCGGTGCCGGCGGGGCGGCCCCAAGCGCGATGGCGAACGCGTCGCGGCCGACCCGCTCGATCCGCGAGCCGAGCGCTGCGGGGCGGTCGGCGAGCGTGACGTTCGTCGAGGCGATCGCACGGGCGAGGAGGCTTTCGAGGTTGCCGGCCGCCTCGGGGCGCTCGCTGCCGCCGGCGAAGAAGAGCTCCATGCGGGCCGCAGTCAGCTGCTGGCGGCCGCTGCTGAAAGCGACATCGCCGACGAGCACGACGCGCTCGAGGGCCTGGTCGAAGCCGAAGGCGTCGGCGGTAGCATCGTCGCGTGGCGGTGCGGATGCGGCGGCTTCGTTCTCGGCGGCGGGCTCGTCGCCTCGCAGCCAGAGCTCGGCCCAGTCGCGGGCCCGCATCGTCATTGGGGCGGCCGCGTCATCCTCGCTGAACTGCACATCGCCGATCAGCTTGATTACGTTGCCGGCCAGATCGACGTAGGCGTTGACGGCGCGGGCGGTGGTGCCTTCGCGGGGGGTGATCTCGACGAAGCCGGCCGCGGTCGGCGAGAGCCAGATCTGGTCGCTTTCCTCCTGGAGCCGGAGCTCGCCGCAGCGGACGCGCCGGGTCCCCTGCCAGAGCTCGACGACGTCGCCGCCGGCCGTCAGGTGGCGCCGCGCGACGCCCGGGTCGTCGGGCGTGCCGACGGGCTTGGCGGCCAGCGAGCCGGACCAGTTCACGACGAGGGCCTGTGGCAGTTCGGCAGAGGCTTCGGTGGCGACCGGCGGCTCTCTCGTTGGCTGAGCCGGCGCGTCGGTGTCTGTTTCGGCATCGGGCTCGAGGGTCGGGTCGACCGTCTCGGACACCCGTGGTCCGCCGAAGTCGAAGACCAGCCGGAGCCAGTCGGCGTTCAAGCCGGCCACGTCCTGGTCTTCACGGCGTTGTGTCGCGACGACGCGCTGGGCGAGCGTGATTTCGTAAGAGAGCAGACGATCGGGCGGGCGGGCGCCGGCGGGCTGATCCGAAGCTCCGTCCGGAGCGGCCTCGGCCGGCTCCTCGCTCTGCAGCCGAAAAAGCCCTTCGCGGTCGCGCAGCGTCAGCTGCCCGGCGCCGCTGAAGGAGAACGCTTCAAGCCGGTCGGCGGTCTCGTTCCAGATCAGCTCGAGCCCGGCGCTCTCCAACGCGAAGCGGTCGGAGTACGCTCGCACGACACCGGGCGACGTGATGCGCCCGCTGCTGGTATCGAAGTGCAAATTCTCGAGCTCGACCGTGACCAGCGGGCTTTCGTCGTCTTCCATGACGGCCGATGAGTCGGGGCGCGCGGCGGGCGCGTCAGCCGTCCCGGATTCGCGCGCGCCCTGGCGTTCGTAAACCATCACGCGGACATTGCCGCTGAGCCGCCCACGGCGCGGCTCGAAGGTCTCCTCACTGACGGCGTGAGCCGAAATCTGCCCTTCGTCGGCCGCGACGACCAGCCGCCGGCCGTCGTTCAGGAGCACGGTCATCTGGGCGTCGGTCACGAGCACGTCATTCTTGGTGCCGGGCACCTTTTGCCACGATTGGAAATCGAACTGCTGGACGGCCTGGCCGGTGGCCGGGTCGTAGCGGGTGAAGTTCACGCCGGCGTCGGAAGCAGGCAGCGGCACCGTCGCGGCGTCGTCGCTGCCTTGCCCGGCGGCGAGCTCGAGCGTCGTGTCGTCTGCGCCCGCGGGCCGGCCGGGCATGGCCTCGCCGCGGCCGGCGGTCTCGAGCGTCACGCGCGTCGGATCGGACACGACCAGCGTGTAGGCGAAGAAGATGACGGCCAGGATGCCGCCGCTTGCCAGCAAGAGGATCAGGTTGCGTACCATCGCTGCGTCGCTTGCCTGTGGGTGAGAGCTAGGTGGCGGTCGCGACCGCGTCGTACCGGCGCAGGACCTCGAGCCAGGCGCCGCTCGCCTGCATCAGCTGCTCGACAGCCTCGCGGACCGCCCCGTGGCCGCCGGGCTTCGTCAGCACCACGTCGACCAGCGCCTGGACCTCTGGCCGCGCGTTGGCCGGGGCAAACGCAAGGCCGCACTGTCGCAGCACCGGCAGGTCCATCAGGTCGTCGCCGATGGCCGCGACCTGCGGCCAATCGAGCTGAAGCTCATCCAAAACCTTCTGGATGTCGGCCCGCTTGTCGTGGCTGTTCTGAAGCACGTGCTGGACGCCGAGCCGTTGCATCCGCTGCTCGATCGACCCGCCGCCCTTGCCGCTGCACACGATGATGATCTTGCCGGCCTTGATCCAGGCCCGGATCGCGAAGCCGTCGTGAGTGTGGAAGGCCCGCCATTCCTCGCCCGTTTCCGGGCTGACGTAGAGCAGGCCGCTGGTCAGGACGCCGTCGACGTCGAGCACCAACGCCTGGATATCCGTGGTCGGCTTGGACACGCGTTCGCACCAATTACGGGAATCGAAGCGGAGCGGTCACGACCGGGCCGCCCCGAGGTCTGCATTTCTCGCGTACTATAGCGAGCCGCCCGCGGCAACGCGAACCGCGGCAGCTTCTCAGGCCTCCAGGAGCCCGCCATGGCCACCGGCTGCGAGGCGGTCGTGAGGGTCGGCCGCTTTACCGTGCACGTGCTCGCCGGCGGGGCGTTTCGGCTGGACGGCGGCGCGATGTTCGGGATCGTGCCCAAGCCGCTGTGGACGCGGCTGGTCACGCCGGATGACGCCAACCGGGTGCCGCTGGTCGGGCGGTGCCTGCTGGTCGAAACCGGCGATGCCGCCCACCCGTGGGTGTTGCTCGAGACCGGCCCGGGGGACAAGTTCTCCGAAAAGGAGCAGCAGATCTTCGCCGTCGCGCCGCGCCCGGCGCTGCGCGAGAGCCTGGCGGCCGTCGGCGTCAGCCCAGAGGCGATCAGCGACATCATTCTCACGCACCTGCACTGCGACCACGCCGGCGGGCTGACGCGCCTGGACGCGGCCGGCAAGCCCGTGCCCACGTTCCCCAACGCTCGGGTTCACGTCCGCTCGCGGGAGTACACCGACGCACGGGCCAACGTCGGCCTGATGACGGCCAGCTACCGGCCGGAGAACCTCGCGCCGCTGGACGCCCGCGAGCAGTGGTCGCTGATCGATCACCTGGATGAGTGGGAGCTGTTGCCGGGACTGCGGACGCTGTCGCTGCCCGGACACACGGCCGGCCACCAGGGCGTGTTGATCGCGGATGGCGGAGATACGCTGCTGCTGCCGGGCGACGTCGTGCCGACGCGCCACCACGTCAAGCCGACACACGGGATGGCCTATGACCTGGACCCGCTGGCGAACGTCGCCAGCAAGCGCCGGGTGCTCGAGCTGGCTTGCGAGCGTCGGACTCGTGTGGTCCTCGGCCACGACCCCCACGGCGGCCTGTTCCGCGCCGAGCGGGTGGACGACGGGGAACGCCTTATTCCGCTTGCTCCGGATTCGCGGTAGCCGATGGCCCGGACGGTTCGTCACCAGCGTCCGCCGTCGTGTCGCGGGCGATACGAATCAGGTCACGGGTGAACGCCCGCAGCGTGTCGACCGGGTAGATCTCCGCCGCCATCGCGAGGAACTCGCCACCCTCTTCGCCGCGGACGATGCCCTCGCGGCTGATCTCCTTGTTCAACAGGTCCGCGCCCCACGCAATCTCAAAGCGCGTCAGATTGTCGAACGTCGCACCGAAGACCCGCCGACCAGCCGTCTGGGGAGCGACCCGAAAGCGGCCGTCCGGGAGTTGCTCGATGAAGTCGCTCTGCCGGAACGCTTCGGGCGATGGCGGCATCGCGCCGTCGTGCTGCTGAACGTAGGCGGCCAGGCCGGTGAAGAGGTCGTCGGCCTCGGCCGTCCGGTCGGCGGTGGTCTGGAGCCCGACGACCGCCGCGATGATCCCGATCGTCAGCGCGACGCCGAAGATCAGAAGTCCCACGCGCTGGCGGCGCAGTTGGAGCGTGGCGACCGCTTCCGGATTGCTGGCTGATGCTTGGTTCATCCTGAAGACTTTAGGGGCGGCCGTGCGCAACGAACAGCACCGCCACGGGTGAAAGCGGCGAAATCCTGCTCTAATCGAGTAAAAAAGCGAGGCGACCGTTGGCGGCCGCCTCGCGGGACTGCGTGCAATCGAGTGGGTCGGGCCGGTTACATCATGCCGCCCATGCCACCCATGCCACCCATTCCGCCCATGCCACCCATGCCGCCGGCGCCGGCTGGCATCCGGGGCTCCTTCTTCTCCTTGATCTCGCTGATGACCGCGTCGGTCGTCAAAAGCAGGCTCGCGACCGAGGCCGCGTTCTCGAGCGCCACGCGCTCGACCTTGGCCGGCACGATGACGCCCATGTCGATCAGGTCGCCGTACTCTTCGGTGAGGGCGTTGAAGCCGAAGTTGCCCTTGCCTTCCTGGACCTTCTGGCAGACGATCGAACCGTCGAGCCCGGCGTTGGCCGCGATCTGCTTGACCGGAGCCTTCAGTGCTCGGCGGACGATCTCGACGCCGGTCTTCTGGTCGCCGCGGGCCTTCTTGTGAGCGTTGTCGAGCGCCGACTCGACGCGTAGGACGGCCGTCCCGCCACCCGGCAGGATGCCTTCCTCGACTGCGGCCCGGCAGGCGTGCAGTGCGTCCTCGACGCGGGCTTTCTTCTCCTTCATCTCCACCTCGGTCGCGGCGCCGACGTTGATCTGCGCCACGCCGCCCGAGAGCTTCGCGAGCCGCTCCTCGAGCTTTTCGCGGTCGTAGTCGCTGGTCGTCGCGTCGATCTCGTTCTTGAGCGACTCGATGCGGGCCTTGATGTCGCTGGTCTTGCCGGCGCCCTCGATGATCGTCGTGGTTTCCTTGTCGACAATGAGACGCTTCGCCCGGCCGAGGTCGCTCAGCTCCAGCTTCTCCAGCGAGATGCCGAGGTCCTCGAAGACAGCCGTCCCGCCGGTCAAAATCGCGATGTCTTCCATCATCGCCTTACGGCGGTCACCGAAGCCGGGAGCCTTGACGGCCGCGATCTGCACGGTGCCGCGTAGCTTGTTGAGCACGAGCGTGGCGAGCGCCTCGCCCTCGACGTCCTCGGCGACGATCAGCAGCGGCTTGCCGGCCTTGGCCACCTTCTCCAGCAGCGGCAGGAAGTCCTTCACGCTCGAGATCTTCTTCTCGTGCACCAGCACGTAGGCGTTCTCGAGGACGACCTCCATCGACTCCGGCTTGTTGACGAAGTGCGGCGAGATGTAGCCCTTGTCGAACTGCATGCCCTCGACAAGGTCAACGGTCGTCTCCAGGCTCTTGCCCTCCTCGACCGTGATCACGCCGTCCTTACCGACCTTCTCCATCGCCTCGGCGATCTGGTTGCCGATCTCGGTGTCCTGGTTGGCCGCGCACGTGCCAACCTGCGCGATCTGGTCCTTGCCCTTGACCGGGGTGGCCATCTTGCCGAGCTCGTTGACGACCGCGTCGACGGCCAAGTCGATGCCCCGCTTCAGGTCCATCGCCTTCGCGCCGGCGGCCAGGTTCTTCAGCCCCTCCTCGAAGATCGCCTCGGCGTAGATCGTTGCGGTGGTCGTGCCGTCGCCGGCCACGTTCGAGGTCTTGCTGGCGACCTCGCGGACCATCTGGGCGCCCATGTTCTCGTAGGCGTCGTCGAGCTCGATCTCCTTCGCCACGGTCACGCCGTCCTTCGTGACGGTCGGGGCGCCGAAGGACTTCTCGATGACGACGTTGCGGCCCCGCGGGCCGAGGGTGACCTTGACGGCCTTCGCGAGCGTCTTCACGCCGCGGCGGACGGCCTCGCGGGCTTCCATGTCATAAGCGATTCGTTTGGCAGGCATGGTGTCGTTTCTCCCGGACACGCTTGTGGATTGACTCGTTTTTTCACTGGATAAAGCCGGCCGGGCCGCCGATCGCAGCCCGCCGCCGTGCTAGTCGACGATCGCGAGGATGTCGCTCTCGTCCATGATGATCATTTCTTCGCCGCGGACCTTCACCTCGGTGCCCGCGTAGCTGGTGAAGACCACCTCGTCGCCTTCCTTGACCTGCAGCGGCTGACGCGAACCCGAGTCGAGCAGCCGCCCTTCACCGATCTTCAGCACCGTACCCCGCTTGGGCCTCTCCTTGGCGGCGTCCGGCAAGACAATCCCTCCCGCCGTCACGTCCTCTGCCTCGAGCCGTTTGATCAGCACCTTCTCACCCAGCGGCCGAATGCCAACATCTGCCATCCTGTGGTCTCCTCGCGATCGGACATCGCCCCTTCAGCGGGGCGGTCAGCACTTCCTCGAGCGCATCGGCCATGATGCAACTCCTCCGATGCATCCAGAAGCAAGCTACGTGCCATTCCCCCGGCCAGGGAGGGCATCATGCGTAAGTGCTTGATTGGGAAAGGCTTGCTGTCCAGCGGGTGGCAGGCGTATGAGACGGTCATGCTGACAGTTTGACGGCGCGGGCTGTCAGACTGACGGCCGCGGGCGTACGCCCTTGCGGTCGTCGGACGCCGGGGACAGCTATTCGATCCCGCCGATGTCCTGGTTGAAGACCAGCATGCTGATCATGGCCTCCTGCTGGTCGTGCTGCGCGACGATGGCCATGAACCGCTGGATCCGGGCGCAGGCGTCGGCGATCAGCAGCCGGTCGCCGCACGTTACCTGGTCGAGCTCGCCGATGATCCACTCGGCCATCTTCAGGATCTCGGAGTGCTCGTGCTTGATCTTGCTGACCTGCTTGGAAAGCGTTGGCCGGACCTCGATCACGTGGGAGAGGTAGCCGCCGTCGCGCTTCAGCTCGATATTCGCCCGCAGGTGCGACCGCAGCCGCTTGAAGCCCTCCTTCAGGCCATGTAGCCAGTCGGCGCACTCGACGCCGGGCTGGCCGACGATGTGCTCCTTGAGAACCCGGTTCAGCGCCAGCAGCGCCTGGTGCTGCTCCTGCATCCACTGGGCGATCTCTTCCTCGGACATGTGGCCGGACATGCGTTCGACTCTCCAGAAGGCAGGCCGCGACGAACGGGCGGCCGGTGTGTGAACGTGGCGTCACCGCCGCAATCTTACCGGCGGGCGGCGGCGGCGGGAAGGTGTCCGGGGCGGCCGGCGGGGCCGGTGATTTCGTTCCGGCGGCGGCTAGTTGGGGCCGGTGAAGGCGGTCTGGAAGGCGGCCAGTTCGCCCAGGTCGACATCCCCGTCGCCGTCGCGGTCGAGGTGCTTGCACTGGGGGAGGACGGCGTCCTGGCGCGTGGGCGTCAAGCACGTGGTGAAGTACTCGGCGTCGAGGGCGTCGACGTCGAAGTCGACATCGGCGTCGGCCCAGCTGACGGGCAGCGGCGCGGAAGCGTGCAGGAACGCGCTGGCGGTCAGCCCGGGCTCGAGGATCACATTGCGGTCATAGAAAAAGTTCATGCCGAGGATGCCGTCGAGGCTGCCCCCCTCGGGCGACTGCAGATCGATCACCACGAACGGCGCCTGGGCGTATTCGAGCGCGCCGCCCAGCGCGCTGATTCGCACGTAGTCGATGTAATAGCCCGGGGCGGTCGTCGCGCCGCCAATGCCGCAGACATCAACCGTGAAGTCCGGCTCCAGCGGCAGGTTCAGCTCGGCCGCCACCGCCCGGCTGATGATCGAGCTCTGCGCGCCGGTGTCGACGAGCAGTCGCACTTCCTCCGGCAGGTTGCCGTCGCCGGCCGGCCCCTCGCGCAGCTCGATCTCGGTGAAGAAAGCGCCGCCGAACGGAATCGAGAGCGGCGACAGCGACATCAGCGTCGGGAAGAGCGGCGTCTCCAGGTCAAAGAAGTCCGGGTACCAGTTCGCGGTCGTGGCGGGCGCCAGCCCGCCGAACTCGAGCGGGATCAGGTGGTCGTAGGGCGGCAGCGGCGCGTCTTTCGGCTGGATCGTCACGTTCGGGCTTAGAAACCGCTCGCCGCGGACCATCACCTCGCGCGGATCATCGACGTTGATCACGTGGTTCCATAGCGTGATGAACGGCATCCCGACGATCCCGCGCACCACCTCACCTGTATCCACGCACGCAATCGGCGGCGCGGTCAGCCCGCACACGTTCGAATGCCCCTTCACCAACGTGAGGTCGAGCGTGCCGTCGGGGTTGACCGCCTCAAGGCCGGCCGCGAAGTAACCGACCGGCCACGTGATGTTCGCATCGAGCGTACCGCCGACACCGCCGATGGGCAGCGTGTTGTTCGTGATGAAGCTGGAACTGAGGGCGAGATCGTCGACCGATGAGCCGGCCGCAAGGTTCACGTCGGACCCGCTGTCGAGGATCGCGAGGATGAAGTCGGTGCTGGCGGAGCTCCCCAGCGGTGAGCCCACGTAGCCGAACTCCTGGCGGTGCTCGTATTGACCGTCGCCACTCTGCCGCTCGTCCGAGAGCGTTAGCGCTACCAGCGGCGAGAAGCCCGCCAGTCGCGGCTCAGGCAGCAGCGCCTCGGCGAGCGCGTTCGCCTGGCGCAGCGCGGGTGGCGGGGCCGCAGCCCGCGCGCCGGGCTCGCGGTAAACGCCCGTAATCGTCAGCCCGTCGCCGGCCGAGATGCTGACGGCCTGCCCCGTGGCGGTTGTTGCCATCAATCCCGCGACAACGCAGGTCGCGATCCAAAAACGCATGTCGTCTGTCCGAATAACCGCAGCCCGCATGGAAAACCCTCGATCAAGGCGCGTAACGTCACGTGGCGGGCCCCGGTTCCAGGTCGCTGTCGGTCCGTCGCGTGCGATCAAGTTTAGGCGTTTCGCGCGTGGCCTTTCAATTGTCCGGTGTCGCGTTATCGGAAGCGCAGTCGGTGTTACGCCCATTTCAGGCCGCTCGCCGGGCGCGAAAAAACGCACCGTGCGCCGATTCCGGGAAAATCACAGTGGATCGGGGCGGCCTAGGGCCCGAAGATACAGGGGTCCGAAGATGCGTCGGACTCCGGTCCATGGCGACAGCTTCGCGTTCGGGAGTCCGATAGCCGTGACGACCCAGCCCCTCACGACCCGCGAGCCGCCGGCGAGCCCCCCCGCCCAGCGGCCGTCCCGCGAAGTCACCGAGATGGTCTCCGGCTTTGTCCCGCCGCCGCCGCTGGATCCGCAGCGGCTCGCTGCGGCGCAGCCCCGCGGCCTGCGGCAACGCTTCGCGATCTTCGCGCCGCTCGCACATCCGTTCATCTACGGTCTCTACCTGGTTTTCGCGACGCTCGATATCACGCTGACCTGGATCATCCTGCACCTCGGCGGGGCTGAGCTGAACCACATCGCCGACTGGATCATCGTCAACTACGACATCTACGGCGCGGTGGTCTACAAGTACGGGCTCGTCGCGTTCGTGATCACGATCTGCGAGATCGTCACCCGGGCCAAGCCGCAGGTCGGCCGGCGGCTGGCCGAGTGGTCGGTCGCAATCACCGTGGTTCCCGTCGTGGTCGCCCTGGTCCAGATCTGGCACAGCGTGATCGTCGAGAAGGCCGAGTGGCAGTGGGTCATCCACTGACCCGGTCGGCCGGCGTTGTCGCGTCGGCCTTTTCCGACCGCCAGATCCCCCCTACGCTGCAGTGCTGAGCCGCCGCCCAGGCGTCGCGCCGCGCCGTTCGGGAGCATGCCCGCCATCATGGAAGCCGTCTACCGCATCCTCGATGCCAACCTCAACCGCACGCGGGAAGCGCTCCGCGTGATCGAGGACCACGCCCGCTTCGGCTGCAACGATGCCGCGGCCGCCGCCGAGGTCAAGTCGCTGCGGCACGCGCTCCGCACGCTCGTGGCCCGCTGCGGACCCGAGCGCCTGCTGGCCGCCCGCGACATCCTCCAGGACGTCGGAACCGACGTGAAGACCGCGGCCGAACTCGAGCGCAAAACGACGACCGACGTCGTCCGGGCCGCGTTTCTGCGGCTGCAGGAGGCGACCCGCACGCTCGGCGAGTATGCGAAGCTCGTCGATGCGGAGGCGGCCGCCGCGGCGGAAAAGCTCCGCTACGCGGCCTACGCGTTAGAGCAGACGGTGGTGCTGCGCGGACCGGCCCGCGGGCGGTTACG
This sequence comes from uncultured Planctomycetales bacterium, assembly GCA_964499235.1. Classification (GTDB taxonomy): domain Bacteria; phylum Planctomycetota; class Phycisphaerae; order UBA1845; family Fen-1342; genus JAFGRR01. Next base: position 22,673 of record CAZCKC010000044.1, read on the forward strand.
TCAAGCCAAGCTCTACCTGCTGCTGACCGAAGCCTACTGCCAGGCCCCGTGGGAACAGGTCGTCGAACGGTCGCTCGCGGCCGGCGTCGACATCGTCCAGCTACGCGAAAAGAGCCTGCCGGACGGCGAACTGCTCCGCCGCGCCGAGCGGCTCCGCCGGCTGACGCGCGACCACGACGCGCTGCTGTTCATCAACGATCGGCCGGACGTCGCCCGGCTCTGCCAGGCCGACGGCGTCCACGTCGGGCAGGATGATCTGTCGGTTGCGAATATCCGGCGCATCGGCGGGGCGGACCTGCTGGTCGGCAAAAGCACGCACACGCCCGAGCAGTTCGACGCGGCGCTCGCGGAAAGCCCGGACTATCTCGCGGTCGGCCCGATGTTTCCGTCGTCGACCAAGCCGCAGGAGCACATCGCCGGCCCGGAGACGCTGCGTCGCATCCGCGGGCGGACCGAGTTGCCGCTCGTTGCGATCGGCGCCATCGACGCGGACAACGCGAACGCGGTCCGCGACGCCGGCGGCGACATCCTGGCGGTGTGCAGCGCGATCCTTGGCGCGAACGACCCCACGGCCGCCACGCGGGCCTTGCTCAGCGGTTCGTGATGAAGAACTTGGTCTCGAGCGGCGCGAAGCGGACCTCCAGATCGTCAGCCGTCACTTTGTTCGCCACCGGGCGCCACGCCCGCCGCTCGCCCTGCGGCGCGATCGGCGTGAGCCGATGCCCGACCGGCGAGACGATCTTGACATCACCGCCCTGCACGCGGAAGCAGCTCAGCAAAGGCCCGCGGTGGTGCACGACCGTCCCCAGCGGCGCATAGCAGTGCACGCCGGCGCCCTCGGCCACCCGGCGCAGCAGCCACGCCGGCAGCATTGGCGCTCCGCAGTACACGCTGACCCACCCGTCGCGCTCCATCACCGCGCAGCCCGGCGCATTGTCGTGGACATAGGTGCCCAGCACCGTCGCGCTCAGGTCGGTCACCTCGAAGATCGGGCGGACCGGATGCTCCCAGCCCCGCGGGTTGTCGCGCACGAGTCGCCGGCAGCGCTCCGGCGCCAGCCGCGCCCCGAACCGCATCGCCCCCCGCGGCGTGACCAGCGACTGCTCGACGAGCGGGTGCCCGCTC
>CAZCKC010000045.1:0-23230 GCA_964499235.1 uncultured Planctomycetales bacterium
CGAAGACCCCCCCACCCGCATCCGCGTCAAGCGCCGCCAGGCCGCCGCCCAGACCGCCCGCCGCGTCAACCTGCTCCGCCGCAAGCCCGTCCCCAGCGCCGAGCCCCCGCTCGAGGCAAGCTCCCCCGATGAGCGCGCCGCGGCCGAAGCCGAGCTCGACCGCATCCTCGCCAAGGTCCACGAGCGCGGCATCAGCTCGTTGACCTACGTCGAGCAGCAAAAGCTCCAGCGCGCCACCCAGTCGCGCCGCCACGAGCCCTGACAGCTGCACGCCCGCCGCGTCGCGTTACGGCGCCTCGTTCACCGGGTGAACGTCGCTCTCCCACTCCTGGTCCCAGTACGCGCGCCGCTCAAGCGCCGCCAGCTCCACCCCTTCCCCCGGGCCCTCGTACCGCAACAACAGGTACGGCGGCGCCTGCTGCACCCAGTAGCGGTACGTCTTGCCAGCGTGCTCAAGCGTCACCGGCCGCGCCGCCCCGGTCCCCGCCGGCGTCGTCAGCTCCTCCGCCGCCCCGAGCGTGAACTTACCCGGCGCCGCGGCCAGCGATCCGATCCCGTGGTTTGACCGCAGCGGCGGCAGCAGCGCCACCGGCTCGTCCGGGATCGCGGCGGTCGCGACGTACTGCCGCACCAGCAGGAAGCTCGCCTCGAACGGCATGACCGATGCCGGGAGCGAAGCCGTCTCTTCCGCCTCGCCGGCGAAGTAGCTGAAGCTCTGCACGTCCAGGCCATCGTCGCGCCACCGCGCGTGCTTGTAGGTCAGCCCGCACCACTCCTGGCTGCTGGTCGCCAGCTTCCGCAGCGCCAGCGTGTCGCGCTCCGCGAAGACCGTCGTCAAGAAGCGGTAGTTGTAGTTCTCCGTCGGCACCTCTTCCGCGATGTTCAGCTTGAAGACCTCGACCGCCCCCGGCGTGTCCGGCGACACCTTTACCCCGCTGTCCGGATCGAACCACTCGCGGTTCAGCAGTTGCACGCGCGTGTACGCCCGTCGCTCGCCGTAGATGGTGTACTCGGCGTCGTAGTACGCCATCTCCGCCAGGCCGTCATCCCAGATCGCAAGCGCGCCCAGCGCCGTGCCCGGCTCGGCGGCCGTCGTCGGCAACGCCGCCCCGCGGGCATCACGCGGCGCGGTGCACCCGCCCGCAACGCCCAACATTGTGAGCGCAAACACAACGAGGCCCCCTCCGCAACGAACCGTTGCGCGACTGGTCATGCTTAACTCCCGTAGCTACAGTATCAAGCGGCTCGACTGCGGATTCTACGCGGTCGTCCACCGCTCGTCCGGCCACGCGAGAGCCCCATGCAAGCCGACCCCGCGATCACCACCGCCACCCAGTACCTCGCCCGCGCCCGCAACCTCTGCGTCACGACCGGCGCCGGCATGTCGGCCGAGTCGGGGGTCGACACCTTCCGCGGCGCCGACGGCCTCTGGGCCCGCTTCAAGCCCGAAGAGCTCGCCACCGCCGAAGCCTTCGCCCACGACCCGCGCAAGGTCTGGGAGTGGTACCAGCACCGTCGCGACCAGATCGCCGCCATCGAGCCGCACGCCGGCTACCACGTCCTCAAGGCGTGGGAAAGCCGCTTCGACCGCGTCACGATCGTCACCCAGAACATCGACGGCCTCCACCTCCGCAGCGGCTCGACGACGGTGCTGCAGCTCCACGGCCGCATCGACCTCGTCCGCTGCGTCGGCTGCGGGCAGGAGACCGAGACGCTCGCGAAGCTCGGACCCGACCCGCGCTGCGAGGCCTGCGGCGCGCGGCTGCGTCCCGCGGTCGTCTGGTTCGGCGAACTGCTGCCGCAGGACATCTTCGACGCCGCGGTCGCCGCCGTCGAGGCGTGCGACGTCCTGCTGGTCATCGGCACCAGCGGCGCCGTCGAGCCGGCCGCCTCGCTGGTGCGTCTCGGCCGGGGGGCCGGCGCGGCCGTCATCGAGATCAACCCCGAAGAGACCGCCCTTTCCTGGTTCGCCGACGTGTGTCTCCGCGCCCCGTGCCGCGACGCGCTGGTCACCCTCGACCGGGCCCTCGCGTAGCGCCCCGCACGACAAAGCCGCCTCAAAACAGAGCGGGCTCCCCGCCCACATTGGAAGGGGAGCCCGCCACCATTCGAGAATCAATCCTGCTTACGCCTGCTGCTTCGCGTTCATCCCGCCGACCATCGCGACCAGCTGGTCGACCATCGCCTGAACTTGCTGCGCCTGTGCCGACAGCTCCTGCGACGCCGACGCGCACTCCTCGGCGCTGGACGCGTTGGTCTGGGTCACCTTGTCCATCTGGCTGACCGCGTTATTGATCTGGTCGACGCCCTGCGACTGCTCGGTGCTCGCCTTCGCGATCTCGCCGATCAGCGCTGCCACGCCGGACGCCGCCGCGCCGATCTTCGAAAAGCTCTCGGTGGTCGACTGGTTCAACGTCACGCCGCGCTCCACCCGGCTGACCGTCTGCGCGATCAGCTCGCCGGTCTCGCGGGCCGCGTCGCCCGCCCGGATCGCCAGCGCGCGGACCTCGTCGGCCACCACCGCGAAGCCCTTGCCGTGCTCGCCCGCGCGGGCCGCCTCGACGGCCGCGTTCAGCGCCAGCAGGTTCGTCTGGAACGCGATCTCCTCGATCACCTTGATGATCTTGTTGATCTGCTCGCTCGCCTCGGCGATCTCCTGCATCGCGCCCGAGGCCTGCGACAGCGCCTGGTCGCCCTCCTGCACCGCGCCGCGCGTCGACGTCATCGTCTCGTCGGCCTGCTGGGCCCGCTCGGCGCTCGTCCGCGTCATCGCGGCCATCTCCTCGAGCGAGGCCGAGCTCTGCTCGAGCGCCGAGGCCTGCTCGCTGGCGCCCTCCGCCAGCGACTGCGATGCGCTGGCAACCTGCGCCGACGCGTCCCGCACCTGCGCCGTGCCCTCGTTGAGCCCGCTGATGATCACCTTCAGCGCCCGCACGATCCCCAGCGGAATCAGGATCGCCAGCACGATGCTGATCACCACCGCCACCCCGCTCGTGATCGCCACGTTCCGCTGCGTCGCCTGCGCGCTCGCGAGCATCACCTCGTCGGTCATCACGTTCGCCCGCACCTCGTCGCGGATCTGCCCCAGCAGCGCCTGCACCCGCTCCAACGCCGGCTTCGTCTTCGTCGCAAAGATCTCGTTCGCTTGCTCGGCCCCCGCCCGCTTCGCGTTCTCGGCCGCGATCGCGGCGTCAAAGTGCTGCGCCACCTCCGCCAGCGCCGGCTCGGTCTTCTCACCCACCAGCCGGAAGGCGGCATCCATGTCGCGCGCACTCACCGCCCGCTCGATCTCCGCCGCCGAGTGGTGCAGCGCGTCGTGCGGCTGCCCGCACGCGTCGATCGCCGCCTTGAAGGCCGGAAAGCCCGCCGCAAGCTTCTTCGTCGCCGGATCGTCAAGAAACTTTCCGAAGCCGCACTTTCTCGGATCCGTCTCGACCCCCAGCGAAAACGCCTCGCCTGCCGCCACCGCCGTCGCCCGCGCCACCAGCCCCGCGTCGGTCTCGTCGAGGTACACCCCGGCGCCAACCACCCAACCCCACGGCTCATACTGCTGGAAGTACGACAGCTTCGGCGTCGGCGTGGTCGCCCCCGGCCGCGGCCAGACGTACGTCTCCAGCGCCGCCGTCTGCGCGAGCGCCTCCCGCGCCCCCGTCGCGAAAAACGCCTTGCCGTTCGCGTCCCTCACCTGGTCCAGGTCCTGCCCGTTCAGCTCGGGACTGATCGGGTGCATCACCATCCGGTTCTGCGCGTTGCTGATCCAGAAGTAGTTCTCCCCGTCCTTCCAGCGCATCCGCTCGACCAGCTGCCGCGCCGCCGCCTGCCGCTCGGCATCGCTGGCATAGGCGTCGTCCCGCGCAACCGCCGCGATCGCCTCGACCACCTGCCCGACGGCCGCCTCCAACTCCGCCTCGTACCGGTAAACCGACCCCGCCTCGCGGGCCAGCTTGCCCTGCACCACTGCCACCCAGTGATAGTGATCCGACAGCCGCTGCGCGAGTGTCAGCGCCAACCCCGGGTGCTCCTGCTGAAAGTGCTCCCCGATCTCGTGCGCCGAATCGTGCAGCGCGGCGTGGACCCCCTCAATCTCCTTCAGCAGCGGGGCGATCGACGGCACGGCGGCCTCCGCCGCCTTGCGCTCATCGCCGTACAGCCACTGGCCGAAGTTGCATTGCGTGTGGTCGGTCTGGACGCTCAACTCCGTCACGTCCACGTCCGTCAGCAACTTGGTGATGCCGTTGGCCCAGTTCAGGTGGTCCACCTCGTTCTGGGCCATGTTGCCGTCGAGCCGGTTCCCCGTGATGACCTCGCTCGCGTTCTCAACGATCCCGCTGACCCCCTGGAACGCCAGCACCGCCATCGCCACCAAGAACACCACCACGCAGCCGAAGCCCGCGTAGATCTTCCGACCAACCGTCCAGTTGCGAAACATGCCCGCCATCCTCGCAGTAGTTGCCGCACGTGATCACGCCCCCGACACGCGGCGCTCTCCAGATGGATCGGCAGCCCCCGCCGCCCGGCTTCACTTGCCCGCTCCGGTTTCGTAACGACAAATCGTGTCTAAAAAACGCCGGGCCCGCCCCCCCAACCTCAGCGGACCAGCTTGTAGCCCACCGCGTGGGCCGTCAGGATGTGCCGTGGCCGCTTCGGATCGGCTTCGATCTTCCGTCGCAGGCTCACGATGTGGTTGTCGATGGTCCGATCCGACGGCTCGAGGTCCACCCCCCAGACGGCCGCCATGAGCTCCCGCCGCGGCACCGCCTGCGCCTCCTGCGCAAACAGTGCCCGCAGCAACTCCGTCTCGTAGTACCCCAGCGTCACCCGCCCCCCGTCCGAGCGAATCAGCCGCTGGTGATCAAAGTCCACCTGCCATTCCCCCAGGGAATGCACCCCGGTAATTCCCAGTTCCGTCTCCGCCTCGGCCTGCGCCCGCTGCATCCGCCGCAGCACCGCTTCCACCCGCGCCAGCAACTCCCGCAGGCTGAACGGCTTGGTCACGTAGTCATCCGCGCCCAGCTCCAGCCCGCGCACCTTGTCCAGCTCCTGCCCCCGCGCGCTCAGGATGATGATCGGCGCCCGAAAGCCCCCCTGCCGCAGCCGCTGGCACACCTCGAACCCGTCGATGTCCGGCAGCATGATGTCCAGCAAGACCAGGTCCGGCTGCTTGGCGGCCGCCAACTCCACCCCCTCGATCCCCGTTTCCGCGTCCCACACCGTGTGGTCTTCGAACTCGAGGTTGTCCCGCAACGCGCGGGCCATCTCCGGCTCGTCTTCAATAATCAGGATACCAGCCATCGCAAACTGCCGTCCGCTCGCCTTACGTCCGAATGTTTGCCAGTTGCAGGACCGCCACCGGTCCGAACGCCAGGATCGGCGCCCAGACCCGGATCACCGCCCCCTGCTCCGCCAGGATCCCGTGGGCCACAAACCCCACCGCCAGGAAGATCCCGCCGACCGCCAGCGCCTTCGCGCCCGCCTCCAACACGTTATCCGGCGCCCGGTTCAAGAAGAACGGGATCGTCAGCATCACCAGCACCAGGAACATCAGCGGCTCCGTTAGCCGCACATGCCGCTTCACCAGGATCGCGGGCAGGTTCGGCAGCCGCCCCGACGCCACCAGCGCGTTCATCTGCCGAATGCTCAGCATGTCCGTCCACGCCGACTGCTGGAACAGCACCAGCTGCTCCGGCGTCAGCCCGTACGCGTACGCGTCGATCGGCCGCCAGCGGAACGGCTCCCCGAACCCCGTCGGCCGGTCCAGCGACACGTACCGCCCACGCTCCAGCCGCCACGTCCCCGCTTCCGCGTCGTACCGCGCCCCGTCCGCATCGATCAGCGTCTCGTACCGTCCGGCCGCGTTGGGCACCAGGATCTGCAGCCGCTCCAGCGTGCCCACCCCCGCGTTCAGCTTCTGCGCCACCAGCAGCGCCTGGTCCAGGTCGCGCACCATCCGCACGCCCAGTGTCCGTGTGCCGGCGAGGTCGTCGTGCGACCGCGCGATCTTGTGCGCGAAGCTCGGGATCACGAACTCCTTGTTGACGCTCCACAGCGCGATCAACAAGATCGTGCAGATCAGCACCGGCGCCGCCAGCCGCTGCAAGGGCATCCCGGCCGCGATCAGCGCTGTCATCTCGTTGTTCCGCAGCATGTTCCCCAGCGTGAACGCCGCTGCCACCCCCATCAGCGGCGCGCCGAGCTGTGACACGAACAGCGGCACGTTGTAGATGTAAAAGTCGAACATGTTCCAGAGGACCTCGGCGCTCGAGAGCGTCTTGTCCTCCACGAACTCGTCGAAATTCGTCAGCGCGTCCACCAGGATGTACATCCCGATGCCCACCGCCAGCAGGATGAAGTACCCCGCCAGCATATTCTTCGCGACATAGCGGTCGAGGATCGTCATCGCCGAATCCCCACGAATTGCAGCACACCGTTCGCGACCACCATCAGCCCGATCCCGCCCCAGATGATCGCCAGTCCGACCAGTTCGGTCCCCGCGCGCTCCGCGTTCTGCCGCCCCGCCATCAGCAGCACGCCCAGCACCAGCAGCGGCACCACCGACAACCCGAACGCCAACAGCGCCCGGTGGCTCCGGAAGATCACCCCCAGCGTCGCCCCGATCAGCACCGCCACCAGCGCCCCCACCGCATAGCCGAAGCGAAAGTGATGCAGCGCCGCCACCTCTCGCCCCAGCGCCGCCGCCGCCGCCCGGATCGCGCCGCGTTCCTCAACCAGTTCCGCGGTCTGCATCACCGGCGGCTCCGTCGGCCCCAGCACCGTCGCCGCATCCACCCCCAGCAATTCGCCCACCGCCACGTCCACCAGCCGCAACCCCCGCAGCCGCTCCTCTTTCCGCGTCCGCGGCGGGCCGAACGCCGGATCCCCCGGCCGCGTCAGCGTCACCGGCTGGCCGTCCACCGACGTCAGCACCAACTCCACCGCGACCGCGTCCGCCCCCCGCCGCACGGGCAGCGGCGCTAGCCCGCCGGCGGCGGCCACCAAGCGTGTCGCGACGCCCGGCTCCGCCGACTCGCGTCGCAGCGTGATCCCGGTCAACTCGATTCGGTGGCGCGGCGCGGCGGTCGCTGTCGTGGCCGTCAGCGTGAGCCGCCCGCCGTCCTGATCCTCCAGCTCGACGCCGACCCCCGCGGCGAGACGCTCCACCAGGTCGAGCTGCGCCTGCCGTCGCACCAGGTCACTCTTGTAGTCCGCGATCGCCTCGCCGATCTCGGGATAGGTCCACGGCTGCCGCTGCACCTCGATCAGCCGCGTCAACGTCAAAAACGAGGGGTTGCTGCGGATCGGCAGCGCCACCGGAATCGGCCCGACCGGCGTGTTCTCTGAATGGGCGATCATCGGCTGCGGCGCGACGCTCAGGTCCCACGCGTCGCGCACGATGGCGAACACCTCCACCGGGTCATGCTGTGTGTCGAACTGCACCCAGCCGTCCGCGGCCACCAGGAACCGCTCGACCTCACCGTTCTCATCCAGCTGCAAAAACGTCGGCGCCTGGATGCTGATGTAGTCGAGCTCCGGATCCCAGCCCCGTGCCCGCAGCTGCGCCGGGTCGAACCGCGTCTCCACGTCCTCGCCCGTCATGTAGAGCTCGCCGCGGAAGAACCGCTCCGACGCGATGTAGCCCTTTGTCTGCAGTTGCTGCTCGGCGATCCCCCGCAGGTTGTTCTTCAGGAAAGCCTCCGCCCGCCCGATCATCCCCGGCAGCACGAAGTTCACGAAGAGCGCCGCGAACAGCCCCACGAACAGCGCCAGCAGCCCCGCCGCCAGAAACACCCGCGCGAGGTTGATCCCCGCCGCCCGGCACGCCACCAGCTCGTTGTCCGCTGCCAGCCGCCCGTACACGATCGTCCCTGCGAACAGCGCCGCGATCGGTACCGTGATCGTCAGCCCACCCTGGATCAATAGCGGCATCAGCGCCAGGATCGCCTCGCCGCCCAAGCCCTGGCGGCTCACCGCGTTGAAGATCCCCCCGCCCAGCACGAACAGCGTCGTCACCGCGACCGCTGCCAGCAGGAACGTCTTCAACAACTCGCTCAGGATGTAGCGGTGCAGCGTGATCATCACGAGCTGTCAGCCCTCAGCAAGTCAGGCACCACAGGTCGGACCCGGCGGCCTCGCAGGAACACCCGCCAGGAGAAGTCGGTTGGCTGGTTGGCCACGGCCCCGCTCGGCCGCGCAGTCGGGCAGTGTACGCCCCCATCCCGCCCCCTTCAACGTCAGCCGACCCCCTCCGCCTGCGTCACGCGCCGGGAGCGCTTGAGCACCACCCCCGTCGACGTCCGCCCGTCCACCTGCGCTTCCACTGGCAGCGGCAGCCGCAAATGCCGCACGTAGTCCGTCTCCGCCACCGCCGGCTGCACCTGCAGCCAATCCCAGTCGATGAACCCGCACCCCGCCGTCGCGTTCACCGACAGGTACGCGATCCGAAAGGCCGTCAGGTTGTGAAAGAAGTGGCTGCCCTGCGACGGGTCCACCACGAAGTCGTCCAGGCTCGTCTCCACCATGATCCGCGCACTGCAGATCTGCGGCCACGTCACCGGAATCCCCAGCCACCGCGTTGACGAGCCCCACCGCCCCGGTCCGACCAGCATGCAATGCCGCCCGGCGTCCATCAGCGCGTCGTTCAGCGACCCGATCTCGGCCGCGATCGCCTCCGTCCGCTGGGCGTCGAACCGCTCCGGCCGCACGTACACCAGGTCGGTGATCCCGCTCACGATCCCGTGCCCCAGCGCGCAGTCGCTGCGACAGATCAGCTCCGCGTCCGCCACCGCGCCGATCCGCACCTCGCCGCCGTCACCGCCGAGGGCGCACGGCCGGATCTGCAGCAGCGCGAACTGCTTCGGCGTGCGGTCGAGGTTGCAGGCGAACTCGATGTCGACCGGCGCGTTCATCCCCGCCTTCCCGATCTCCAGCAGGTCGGTCAGGAGCTGTGCCAGCGGAAAGACGTTGTACTTCAGCACGTGTGCGAACGTCACCGCCCGGACGCCCGGCTGGTGCAGCCCGTCGTAGAACGCCTGGTTCTCCGGCGACCACACCGACGCCACCGGCGCCAGCGTCCCGTGCGCTTCCGCCACCGACAGATCCAGGTCGACCGTGTTCTGAAAGCTCGGCGCCGCGGGCGTGTCCCGCTCGGGCACCAGCGCGATCGCCCGGAACGTTCGCTGCGACTGGTTCAAGAACGCCTCCGGCTCGCTGAGCTGCGGCAGCACCTCCGGGTGCGCGGGCGAAAACCGCAGCGCCGCCCCGCCGTCCATAACGAAGCTCCCCAGCCCCAGCGCCACGTTCGCCACGCCTTCCTCCGCCCGGCTCGGGCCGAACGGATAGTGGTTGAACGACCGCGCATCGCCGGCCAGGCTCGGGTAGAAGTAGTCGCCGCGCTGCCGCCCCACCACCGGCTGCAGCACCACCCCCATCTTCTGCTCTTCGATCCGGTAGGGCGTGTTGTCCATGTAGCGCCGCGCCGCGTTGTAGAACGTCGACGCGTACACCAGCTTGATCGCCTGGCTCAGCCGCTCCAGCCGCAGCGCGAGCTCGGGCTCGTTGTTCGGCAGCATGTACGTCCCGTACACGCCGGCGAACGGGTAATGCTGCGAGTCCTCCAGCAGGCTCGACGACCGCACCGCCACCGGCACGCTCACCACTTCCAGAAACGCCCGCAGGTCCGCCTCGATCTCGGCCGGAAACGCCGCCCGCAAGAACGCCTGCCGGATGTCCGTGTCACTCAGCCCCGCGTGCAGGATCCCGCTCAGCTCGTTCCGCGCGAGGAACGCGTCGAAGACATCCGTCCCGATCACCACTGTCCGCGGCACCATGATCTCGACGTCCGGGTAGCGCTGCTCCAACCCGTGCCGCGCGATCATCGCGTCCACAAACGCCAGCCCCCGCGCTTTGCCCCCCAGCGACCCGCCCCCGATCCGCGCAAACCGGCTGTCGGCGTCGAACCGCTGCCGCGCGAAGTCCTCGATCAACCCCCGCCGGTTCCGCGCCAGCGCCTGCCGGCACGCCGCGATCAGCCGCTGCCGCAACACCTCCATGTCCGCGAACTCGGTGACCTGCCACGGCCGCAAGCTGTTGGCCAGCTCGAACTCCGTCCGCGCCCGCAACCAGTTCGAGAAGTGGTTCCGCGCCGCGTGGTACTCGATGCTCGCCGCCGGCACGCGCTGCAAGACGTGCATCATCCCCCGCAGATCGCTCGCCCGCGCCACCTCCTGCCCGTCCGGCAACCGAAACACGAAGTCCCCGAACCCGAAGTGCGCCAGCATGAACTGGCTGATTTCCTGCAACAAGGTCGGCGAGTGCTTGTGCAGGAAGTGCGTCCCCACCGCCTCCGCCAGCCGCCGGTTCGAAAAGTCCGACGACTGCAGCAACGTCGGCAGGTCCGGGTTGTCCGCCCGCACCTCCCGGATGAAGTCGATCCCCGCCTGCGCGTCCGCCTGACCACCCCGCGGAAACCGCACGTCCGCGATCACCCCGAACAAGTACGGCCGGTACCGCTCGTAATACGCCATCCCCCGCTCGTAGGTGTCCGCCACGAGCACCTTCGGCCGCGCGCGCATCCGTAATTGCTTGTGCATCCGGTTGATGCCCTCGGCCAGCACCGCCCGGCTCTGCTTCACCAGCTCGGAGTAGATGATCGGCAGCAGCGCCGACCGGAACTGCACCGAGTCCTCGATCACGACGATCACGCCGACGCCGGCCGCCTGCGTGTCGTGGGCCGCGTTCCAGCGGTCCTCCAGCGACTTGATCATCGCCACGAACAGCTTCGCGTCGCCGTGCCAGACGAAGATATTGCTCGGGTCGAACGTGCTCACCCGGTCGGTGAACTTCTCCAGCTCCAGCTCACTCGACAGCAGGATCGCCAGCGGCACGTCCGGCGCCAGCGCGTGCAGCGCCTCGCGAAAGTCCTCGACCTGCATGTCGCCCAGCCGCGACATCGCGATCACCAGGTCGACCCGCTTCTCCCCAACCATCGCCAGCGCCTCGCCGCCCGTCGGCGCCCGCGTCACGTTCGGCGCGTGCGACAGCCCCAGGTCGCTGTACTCCGAGTAGATCAGCTCCGTCAGCAACCCGTCCTCTTCCAAAATGAACGAGTCGTAGGGGCTGCTGACCAGCAGGATCTCCTCCACCCGCCGCGGCATCAGCAACGGATACCGCCCCAGCCGCCACGGATGCCCCCCCGTGCCGCCCTCGGCCCACCCCGACCGCCGCGCGTGCGGCTCGCCCGTCGGCCGCCCCGCGCCATCTGTCTCCAACCGCGTCACGCCGCCATCCTCACGCACCGCCTACACCACCCCCTGCGCCATCATCGCCTCCGCCACCCGCAAAAAGCCCGCGATGTTCGCCCCCGTCACCAGGTCGCCTTCCCGCCCGTACGCCGCGGCCGTGTCCCGGCACGTCGCATAGATCTTGCTCATGATCTCCCGCAGCCGCGCGTCGACTTCCTCCCGCGGCCACTGGATCAGCATCGCGTTCTGGCTCATCTCCAGCCCCGACACCGCCACCCCGCCCGCGTTCGCCGCCTTCCCCGGCCCGACCACGACCCCGCGCGCCCGGAAGCACCCCAGCGCCTCGGCCGTGCACGGCATGTTCGCCCCCTCCACGACCCACTTGCAGCCGTTGTCCACCAGCCGCGCCGCATCCGCCCCGTCAATCTCGTTCTGCGCCGCCGTCGGCAACGCCACGTCGCACGGCACCCCCCACGGCCGCCCGGGGCGCAGCTCGACGTCGAACTTCTCCGCGTAATCGCTCAGCGGCCGCCGGTGCACCTGCCACAGGTCGCGCAGAAACACCGCCCGCTCACCCACGATCCCCGCCGGCTCGTAGACGAAGCACTCCTCGTCCGCCACCGTCACGACCTTCGCCCCGAGCGTGTTCAGCTTCTCGAGCGCATAGCTGCCCAGGTTCCCGTACCCGCTCAGCGCGACCGTCTTGCCGGCCAACTCCTCTGCCTGCTCCGCCAGCATCTGCTCCGCGAAGTACACCGCGCCGTAGCCGGTCGCCTCCGGCCGCATGTGGCTCCCGCCCCACGTCAGTCCCTTGCCCGTCAGCACCCCCTCGAACCGGCTCGTCAGCCGCTTGTACTGCCCGAAGAGGTAGCCGATCTCGCGCCCGCCGACGCCGATGTCGCCGGCCGGCACATCGATGCCCGCCCCAACGTGCCGCGTCAGCTCGGTCATGAAGCTTTGGCAAAAGCGCAGCACCTCGCCGTCCGACTTGCCGCGCGGGTTGAAGTCGCTGCCGCCCTTGCCGCCGCCCATCGGCATCGTCGTCAGCGCGTTCTTGAACGTCTGCTCAAAGGCGAGGAACTTCACGATCCCGAGGTGCACCGACGCGTGAAACCGCAGCCCCCCCTTGTAAGGCCCGAGCGCGCTGTTGAACTGCACCCGCAGCCCGCGGTTCACCTGCACGTCCCCGCGATCATCCACCCACGGCACCCGGAACATCACCACCCGTTCCGGCTCCACCAGCCGCGCCAACAGCCCCGTCCGCTCGAACTCCGGATGCTGCTCCACCGCCGGGCAGATCGACTCGAACACCTCCGCGACCGCCTGGTGAAACTCGCCCTGCGCCGGGTTCCGCGCAACAACCTCGTCCAGCACGCGCCGCATCGCCGCCGGCAGTTCCCAACTCTTCAACGTGCCCGCTCCTTCACTGCCTGGCGGACCCCCGACCATCCCGACTTACACGACCCCCTGGTCCATCATCGCCCGCGCGACCCGCAGGAACCCCGCGATGTTCGCGCCGTCCACGTAGTTCGTCGGCGTCCCGTACCGCTCGGCCGTCTCCCGGCACGTGGCGTGAATCTTCTGCATGATCTCCCGCAGCCGCCCGTCGACCTCCTCCCGCGACCACTGGATCCGCATCGCGTTCTGACTCATCTCCAGCCCGGAGACCGCCACCCCGCCCGCGTTCGCCGCCTTCCCCGGCCCGAACAGCACGTCGTTCTCGTGCAGCAGATCGACCGCCTCGGCCGTGCACGGCATGTTCGCCCCCTCCACGACACACCGGCACCCGTTGCGCACCAGCCGCTGCGCATCCGTCGCGTTCAGCTCGTTCTGCGTCGCACACGGCATCGCCACGTCGCACTTCACATCCCACAGCGGGTTCGAACCCGCCTGCGGATCCGCCTCCGCATAGTGCGCCTTCGGATATTCGTCGACGTATTCCTTGATCCGCGCCCGCCGCTGGTTCTTCAATTCCATGATGTGTTCGAGCTTCGCCTGGTCAATCCCCGCCTCATCGACGACAAACCCGCTCGAGTCCGACATCCCCAGCACCTTCCCCCCACACGCCAGCACCTTCTCCGCCGCGTACTGTGCCACGTTCCCCGACCCCGAGATCACCACCCGCTTGCCCTTCAACGCCGCCTCGACCGTCTTCAGCATCTCCTCCGCGAAGTACACCACGCCATAGCCCGTCGATTCCGGCCGGATCAGGCTCCCGCCCCAGACCTCGCCCTTCCCGGTCAGCACCCCCTCGAACCGGTTCTCCAGCCGCTTGTACTGCCCGAAGAGATACCCGACCTCGCGCCCGCCGACCCCGATGTCCCCCGCCGGCACGTCCGTGTGCGCCCCGATGTGCCGCGCCAGCTCCGTCATGAAGCTCTGGCAGAACCGCATCACCTCCGGATCCGACCGCCGCTTCGGGTCGAAGTCGCTCCCGCCCTTCCCGCCGCCCATCGGCAGCGTTGTCAACGCGTTCTTGAAGATCTGCTCAAACCCCAGGAACTTGATGATCCCCAGCGTCACCGACGGGTGAAACCGCAGCCCGCCCTTGTAAGGCCCCAGCGCGCTGTTGAACTGCACCCGCAGCCCGCGGTTCACCTGCACATCCCCGCGATCATCCAGCCAGGGCACCCGGAACAGCACCACCCGCTCCGGCTCCACGATCCGCTCCAGGATCGCCGCCTTCCGGAACTCCGGATGCTGCTCCATCACCGGCCCCAGCGACTCCAGCACCTCCGCCACCGCCTGGTGAAACTCCGGCTCGGCCGGCGTCTTCGCCTTCACCCCTTCAACGAACGCGGTATGCCAGCCACGCGACATGGGCAGAAACACTCCGTTTGCGGCGCCGGGCGCGCCGGATCCGCCGGCCACCGCCGCCGCAACCCGCACCCGCTCGCATTCTCGTCTGCCGCGCCATCCCCCGGCAAGCCGCCCCGCCCCGCTTTTCCGCCTCTCGCCCGCCGATTCGCAGGCCCCCGCACCAAGCTGCTATACTCTAAGTAGAACTCCAGAACGCAGACGGCGCACGGCCCCTTCCGCCAAGCGCCGCCCTGCCAAGCCCCAACCCACGGAGCCGTGTCCGTTGGAAACGTGGAAAGCGTTCGACCAGAACGAGATCAGTCACTCCGCCGCCCACCACCTCATGGCGATCGACGACCTCTTCACGCGCTTCGGCTACGCCCGCGTGAGCGATGTCGCCCGCCTGCTCGACATTACCCGCGGCTCCGTCTCGATCTCCCTCCAGCCCCTCAAGAAGGCCGGCCTCGTCGAACAGGACGAAAACCGCCACCTCCGCCTCTCGCCCGGAGGCCAGGCCCTCGTCGACGCCATCAAGGCCAAGCGCACCCTCCTCACCCGGCTGCTCAACGAGCTCGTCGGCGTCAACCCCGACCAAGCCGACATCGACGCCTGCAAGATCGAGCACCTCGTCAGCAACACCACCGCCCAACGCCTCATCACCCTCTTTCGCTTCCTCGACAGCGGCGAGCCCACCGCCCAGGAATTCATGGCCGCCCTCACGCACTACACCAGCGACTGCGCCCACGATCCGTCCAACTGCCCGACCTGCGAGTCCAACTGCCTCGCCGAACGGATCGAAGAACAACTCTGAGCCCCCCGCGACCGACCCGAGGAGACGTCACCGCGTGAGCGTATTGTCGACGAATGAAATCGTAAAAGAGCTGAACCACGTCTTCGCCGAGGAGATCGAGGCCGCCCTGCGCTACCTCCACCTGCTCAGCGCCATCCGCGGCATGGACCGCCTCGTCGTCCAGCCGGTCCTCAAGGAGGCCTTTGACGAGACGATTCAGCACGCCCAGATCATCGCCCAGAAGATCCGCACCCTCGGCGGCGTCCCCGCAATGAAGATCTCCGTCGACCTCAGCCCCGAGCCCGTCAACGGCAAGGACGCCCTCCGCATCGCCCTCACCTTCGAGGAGGCCGCCCTCGAGGCCTACCAGGACATGCTCCGCCGCGTCGAAGGCGACGTCGGCCTCGAAGAGTTCGTCCGCTCCCAAATCGCCACCGAAAGCCAACACGTCGCCGAGCTCAAAGAGCTCATCGACTGACCGGTGGCGGGCTGCCTTTCAAAGCGCGCGGCAGCATGATGAAGTCTGGGGCGGCATCATGAAGCGCGGGGCGACCGTCTCGGCCGCCATCTCAGGCGAACTGAAAGCCCCTCACGCGTTCGCATACCGCGTCCCCGCCACCATCCGCGAGTACATCACCATCCACGCCAGCAGCGCCATCATCCCCGGCGCCACCACCCCCAGCGGAAACAACACCTCGTACCTGACTCGCCCGAAGTACGGCAACTCGACCCACCCCTCCGGCCACCCCCCGATTAAATCCACAAACCACAGCCACGACGCCGCCCCCGCCAGCAACACCACCGGCACCCAGAAACCCGCCGCCGCCCGCCCCAGCACGCGGACCTGCCGTTCCGGCTGCCGCGCCCCAAACACGCTCACCACCGCCGCCCAGATCAGCCATAACGCGTACAACCCCGCCGCCGCGATCAGCGTGAACCCGCCCCAGAATACGCTCCACGCCACCGTCGGATACCGCTCGTCAAGCCCCGGCTCCGGCGGCTCCGGCGTAGAAACGCTCGGGTAGTAGCCGAAAGCGTCCGCGATCAACTCGTCATACCCCTCCGACACCAGCGGCATCGCGACCACCATCCCCACCACCGCGATCCACAACGCATGCCACGCCAGCCCCCGGTACGCCGCCCCTCACGCCCCCTGCGCCAGCTCCGCCCGCAACGCCGACGCCACATCCCGATACACGAACCCGTACCCCGCCTCTTGCGCCCGCGCCGGCAACACCCGCTGCCCATGCAAGAGCAGCTTGTCCCCCATCTCCCCAAACGCCAGCTTGATCGCAAAGCCCGGCACCGGCAGCACCGTCGGCCGCCCCAACGCCCGCCCCAACGCCTTCGTGAACTGCCGGTTCGTCACCGGCTCCGGCCCCGTCGCGTTCACCGCCCCGGCGACCTCCTCCCGGTGCAGCAGAAAATCGATCAAGCCGATCAAATCCGTCAGCGCAATCCAGCTCATGTACTGCTTCCCCGACCCGACCACGCCCCCCACGCCCAGCCGAAACGGTGTCAGCATCTCCTGCAGCGCGCCACCCCGCGGCGACAGCACGATCCCGATCCGCAGGTTCACCACCCGCACCCCCGCCACCGTCGCCGGCTGCGTGGCCGCCTCCCACGCCGCACACACCTCCGGCAAGAACCCCTCCCCCGGCGCCGACGCCTCCGTCAACGTCTCAGCGCCCCGCGTCCCGTAGTACCCGATCGCCGACGCGCAGATCAGCGTCCCCGGCCGCTGCTCCAACCCCGCCAGCGTCTCCGCCAGCAACTGCGTCCCCGCGACCCGGCTCTCCCGGATCCGCTCCTTTTTCGCCGCCGTCCAACGCTCCCCGACGATCGGCTCCCCCGCCAAATGCACGACTGCATCCACCGCCGCCAGCCGCTCCGCGTCAATCTCCCCCTCGCGGTGGTTCCAGTAAATATCCCGGTAATCCGTCGGCCGCGTCCGCACCAGCCGCCGCACATCATGCCCCGCCTGCTTCAGGTAGGTCTCCAGCGTCGCGCCCACCAGCCCGCTGCTCCCACTGAGCGCAACGGTCAGCCGCCGCCGGTCCGAAAAACGCCCCATCAACTCGCGAGCGACGGTCTCATCCACGCGCATCCCCAGCATCTGCAAACGGTTGGCGACGACGGGCCCGCGCCGGTCCCGTCCGGCTGATTCTAAGCCCCCCAATTTCCAACCCCGCCAACCCGCCCTTCGATTCGTTCAAGCCGGTCATAATCGCTATCATCTATCGTGATGCGAAAACTGCTTACGCCCAAGCAGGTTGCCCGCGCCATCGGCGTCAGCGAAGCCTCGCTCAAACGCTGGTGCGACCGCGAGCTCATCGCCACCCAGCGGACCGCCGGCGGCCACCGGCGCATCCCGCTCTCCGCCGTCGTCGAGTTTGTCCGCTCCAGCGAGCACCAGGTCATCGCCCCCGAGGCCCTCGGCCTGCCCGCCACCTCCGGCAAGACCGAGGCCGTCCTCGACCGCGCCGTCCCCCGCCTCTGCGAAGCGCTCGTCACCGGCCACGAGGAGAACGTCCGCGCCGTCCTCTTCGACCTCTACCTCGCCGACCACACCATCGCCGCCATCGGCGACAAGGTCGTCCGCCCCGCCTTCCGTGAGGTCGGCCACGGCTGGGAAGCCGGCGACGTTGAGGTCTACCAGGAGCACCGCGGCACCGAGATCATGCTCCGCGCTCTCCACAGCCTCGCCGCCGCCCTCACGCCGCCCGCCGCCGACGCCCCGCTCGCCGTCGGCGGCACCATCGTCGGCGACCCCTACCGCCTGCCCATCACGCTCGTCGAGCTCACGCTCCGCGAGCACGGCTGGCGCGCCCAGTCGCTCGGCCCCAACCACCCGGTGGCGACGCTCATCAACGCGGTCAAGACGATGCGCCCCCAACTCCTCTGGCTCAGCGTCTCCTGGTTCCGCGCCCGCGACGAGTTCGCCCGCGAGTTCGCCGATGTCAGCGCCACCTGCCGCGACCACCTCGTCCCGCTCATCGTCGGTGGCGAAGCCCTTACTGACGCCGCGCTTCGCGAGCAGCTCAGCTACACCGCCTACTGCGACAGCCTCGCCCACCTCGAAGGCTTCCTCGAAACCTTCAAGCCCCGCGGCAGCAATAACCAGAACCACCCGCCAGCCAACCCCGGCGAGTCAGAATCGCTTCACCAAAGCTAACCCGCTCGCCCCCGTCACCGGATCGCTGTACGGCACCACCTCCATCCCGAACAGCTCCGGAAATTGCAACCGCTTGTCCCGCGCGATCGACGTCCCCACCACGTATCCCAGCATCGCCCCGAACACCACATCCGAAAAATCGTGCACCCGCGAATCGATCCGCTGATACCCCACCAGCCCCGCCACCGCAAACGCCGGAATCCCCGCCAGCGGCCCGTAATACTCGTTGACCACCGCCGCCGTCGTGAACGCACTCGACGTGTGCCCGCTCGGCCACGCCATCTCGTCCCCGTTCGGCGCCGTCGTGTTCGCCGACACCTTCAGCGCCATCGTCGAGATCCCGTTCACCGCCAGCGCTTGCGCCAGCGTCCGCGCAAACTCGTGCGTCTTCAAATCCTTCGCCACCGCGCTCGTCAGCCACAATACCCCCGCGGCCGCAAAGTGCATCCCCGGATGCCCCACCAACTGAATCGGCTCGTCAAAGTCCCCCAGTTGCCGGCTGCCGTCCGTCCGCCGCCGAATCGCGTCATCCACCCCCGTCGCGCGAATCGCGATGCTCGCCCCCAGCGTTCCCGTCAGCACCAGCAGGTTCTCGAGATCCCCGTACACCGTCCTGAACCCGTCCCACAGCTCCCGCTGCCCCAGGTTCAGCGCCTCGCGCCCCATCTGGTGCCAGACGTTCTTCCGCCAGTACCCCGCCGGCACCCCGTCCACCCGCGGCGCACCCGACCCCGGCCCGACCATGTCCGGCGCATCGCCATCAACCCCCGCAGCACGCCGCACCAGCCGCACCTCACCCGCCGCCGCGCCGACATCAACCTCAGCCCGCGCGCGCTCGACAAACGCCGCCACCGCCCGCTCCGCGCGTACGCCCCCCGTGCCCACCGCGCCCGGCCCGCACCCGCTCACCACCAGCCCCGCAATCACCACCACCGTCACGCCCAATCGGCCCGCCGTCATCGCACCGCCATCCATGGCTTGTCCCTTTCGTCGCCAGCGGAGAAGATATCCCGCATTGTAAGTGCGCGTGCGCCCGCCACCAGCCGCGCCGCCCTTGCAACGCCGGCCGGACCCACGCCCGAAGAGGATTCCGCGATGAGCGAACCCGACCGCCTCCCGCTCGCCCAGCTCCCCACCCCCCTCGAACCCCTCGACCGTCTCGCCCACGAACTCAACCACGCCCAGCTCTGGATCAAGCGCGACGACCTCACCGGCCTCGAACTCACCGGCAACAAGATCCGCAAGCTCGAGTACATCGCCGCCGACACCCTCGCCGCCGGCCACGACGCCCTCGTCACCGAGGGCACCTGCCAATCCAACCACTGCCGCGCCACCGCCGCCGTCTGCGCCAAGCTCGGCCTCCACTGCACGCTCCTCTTCCGCCCCCAGCCCCCCGACCAGCCCCAGGGCAATCACCTCCTCGACAACCTCTTCGGCGCCGAGACGCGCAGCTTCCCCCGCGAACAATTCGCCCAACACCGCGACGCCATCATCGCCGACGTCCTCAACGACCTCCGCCAGCAAGGCCATCGCCCCCGCTACACCCCCATGGGCGCCTCCGAACCCCTCGGCTGCTGGGGCTACATCCGCATGATGGCCGAACTCAAGGACCAGCTCCGCGAGCACGCCATCGGCCCCTGCGACATCATCGTCGCCGCCTCCTCCGGCGGCACCTACGCCGGCATGCTGCTCGGCAAGTGGCTCCACCAGCTCGACGACGTCACCATCCACGCCGTCCCCGTCAGCGACGACGTCGCCTTCCACACCGAGAACACCCTCAACCTCTGCCACGCCGCCATCGCGGCCTTTAACCTCGACCTGCACATCGACCAGACCATGCTCCGCTTCATCGACGGCTACGTCGGCCAGGGCTACGCCATCCCCTACGACGAGGCCATCCACGCCATCAAGCTCCTCTCCCACACCGAAGCCCTCATCCTCGACCCCGTCTACACCGGCAAGGCCGCCGCCGCCTTCATCGACCTCATCCGCGGCGGCCAGCTCGGCCGCGATCGCCCCGCCATCTTCGTCCACACGGGCGGCGCGTTCTCCGACTTCGCCTGGCCCCAACTCCTGCTCGAAGGAGTCTCCACCAGCCGCCCGCGCTAGCCGCCCGCGCGCGCAGCGCCGTCACCCCAGCGCTACACCCTTCCCAAGGAAACCGAGTGTCCCAGCCGCCGCCCCACGAACAGCTCATCCCGTCCGACAAAGCCCTCACCCCCGAAGCCCGCGCCGCCCTCCGTGCCCGCGGCGCACCCACCACCTACCGCGGCGCCGACCGCCAACACCTCGGCATGCCCTGCGGCGGCCTCGGCGCCGGACAGCTCTACCTCCTCGGCGACGGCCGCCTCGGCGGCTGGCACATCGACGGCGCGCTCCGCTTCACCGGCTTCGGCGCCAGCGCCTACCACCAGCCGCCACCCGCGCGCCACTGCGAGCAAGGCTTCGCCATCGCCACCCGCACGCCCGCCGGCGTCACCCGCACCGCCCGCCTCAGCGACGAAGACTTCAACGCCATCACCTTCACCAGCGAATACCCCCGCGCCCTCGTCAACTACGCCGAACCGCGCGACCCGCTCCCCGTCGCCATCCAACTCGAAGCCTTCAGCCCCTTCGTCCCGCTCGACGCCCACCGCTCCGCCTGGCCCGCCACCATCTTTCACTTCCACCTCACCAACCAGACCGACGCCCCCGTCGACATCGCCCTCGGCGGCTGGCTCGCCAACCCCACCTACGCCGAACGCATCAGCCCCCAAACCATCCAGCACCACGCCGCCGTCCACCAAACCGCCGACACCACCGGCGCTCTCTTCTCCGCCGCCGCCGGCCCCGGCCAACCGCTCGACCCGCCAACCCCCGGCCTCCCGCTCCAGACCCCCATCTCCGACTTCCGCACCGATCGCCTACTCGAGCGCTACACTGACCCCGAATACCCCACCCGCCAACACGCCAGCGACACGGTCCCCCTCAACGCCCCCTACCTTCTCTTCCAGCCCCAACCCAGCCCCACCGCCCAGACCACCCGCGTCGAGCTCGTCGTCGACACCATGACCGTCCGCACCATCATCCTGACCAACGACAACACCCCACCAGCCGTCGCCTGGCGCGCCGACGAGTTCGCGCACCAGCGCGGCCGCGTCGTCGTCACCACCACCCCGCCCGACGCCGACCCGCACGTCGACTTCCAAAGCTTCACCCTCACCAACCGCCTGCCCGCCGCCATCCAGGAGTTCTCCCCCCACGCCCCCGGCTACGGCACCGTCGCCCTGACCGCGCTGCGCCCCGACGCCCACGCCACTGCCGACTGCGGCAACCCGCAAGCTTGGCTCGCTGAACTCCTCAACCCGCAAACACCTGCCAACACGGCCACCGAAACCACCGCCGCCGTCCATCAGGCCGCCACCCTCGCCCCCGGCGAACGGCGCACCCTCACCTTCTTCCTCACCTGGCACTTCCCGAACTTGCACACCGGCCGCGGCCGGATGTACGCCAACAGGTTCACCGACGCCGCCGACGTCGCCACCCAACTCGCCACTGAATGCTCCGCGCTCACCGTCCTCACCCGCCGCTTCTGTGACACCTTCTACCGCGACGCCACCCTCCCCTGGTGGCTGCTCGAACGCCTCATGATGACCGTCAGCAACCTCGCCTCCGGCACCTGCCAGTGGTGGCGCAACGGCCGCTTCTGGGGCTGGGAAGGCGTCGGCTGTTGCCCCGGCACCTGCACCCACGTCTGGAACTACGCCCACGCCCACGCCCGCCTCTTCCCCGAGCTCGCCCGCAGCACCCGCCGCCTCCAGGACCTCGCCGCCGGGCTCGACCCCGCCACCGGACTCGTCGGCTTCCGCAGCAGCCGCGACTACGCCGCCGACGGCCAGGCCGGCACGCTCCTCAAGTGCTACCGCGAACACCGCTGCTCACCCGACAACCACTTCCTCACCACCCATTGGCCGCAAATCCGCCTCGTCCTCGACTACCTCCTTGCCCAGGATCCCGACGAGGACGGCCTCGTCACCAACTCCCAACCCAACACCTACGACATCAACTTCGAAAGCCCCAACACCTTCGTCGGCGCGCTCTACCTCGCCGCCCTCCACGCCAGCGAAGCGATGGCCCACCGCGTCGGCGACGCCCGCACCGCCGAGCGCTGCCGCGTGATCTACGAGCGCGGCCGCGCGAACACCGTCAACCAACTCTACAACGGCGAGTACTTCATCCAGGCCCCCACCGCCTCCGGCCTCGACTGGCAGTACGGCGCTGGCTGCCTCAGCGATCAGCTCTTCGGCCAGAACTGGGCCCACCAGCTCGACCTCGGCTACCTCTATCCGCCCGACCAGGTGCGCAGCGCCCTCGGCGCCGTCTACCGCTACAACTTCGCCCCGCGTGTCAGCACCTACAACCAGCACTACCCGCCCGAACGTACCTTCGCCGACGGCGACGACGCCGGCCTGCTGCTCTGCACCTGGCCCAACGGCCGCCGCCCGCGCGAACCGGTGCGCTACCGCGATGAAGTCTGGACCGGCATCGAGTACCAGGTCGCCAGCGGCCTGATCGCCGAAGACCGCGTCGACGAAGGCCTCCAGCTCGTCCGCGCGATCCACGACCGCTACGACGGCACGCACCGGAACCCATTCAACGAAGTGGAATGCGGCGATCACTACGCCCGCGCGTTCGCGAGCTGGGGCGTCCTGCTCAACCTCAGCGGCTTCGTCTACGACGGGCCGGCCGGCATCCTCGGCTTCGCCCCGCGCATCCACGAGGACGACTTCGCGTGCTTCTTCTCAGCCGCCGCCGGCTGGGGCACGCTCCGCCAACGCGTCACCGCCGGCGAACCGGCCGGCAACGCGCAGCTCAACACCATCACGCTCGCCCACGGCCACCTCGACCTCCGCCAGCTCCGCGTCCAGATCCCCGCCCCCCTCGAGAAGCTCAAGCTCACCCTGACCCGCAGCCATCAACCCCTATCCTTCACCACCCACCGCCAGGAAGACTGGACCACCCTCACCCTCGATCCCCCCATCCATCTCGCGGCCGACCAACCCCTCACCCTCACCGCCCACTGGTAAGGGTCAGGCGACCGTCCCGGGCATGTAGCGGCCGGGCTCCGCACCGGACGTTTCTTGGTATCCCACCCGCCAACAGACCCACCTGCTCAACTGCTTTCAGCCGGGTGGGGTCCTGGTGATCGACGCCGATCCGCAAGCCAACGCCACGTCGGCCCTGGGGTTG
>CAZCKC010000046.1:0-9174 GCA_964499235.1 uncultured Planctomycetales bacterium
CGTGACGCGTCACGAGATCGAGTGGGGCACGGCGATCGACCCCGACGTGATCGCGGATTACTTCAAGAAGGACGACGCGCTGACGTCGGTGATGGTCGTCCACAGCGAGACGAGCACCGCGACGGTCTGCGACCTCGAGGCGATCGGTAAGCTCTGCAAGGAGCACAAGAAGCTCCTGCTGGCGGACTGCATCACGTCGGCCGGGGCACTGCCGCTGAAACCGGATGACTGGCACGTCGATGTCGCGATCACGGGCGCCCAGAAGGCGCTGATGATCCCGCCGGGGCTGGGCTTCGCGATGCTCAGCGACGACGCCTGGGAGGTGGCCGAGCGGAACAAGCAGGCGCCGCGCTATTACCTCGACCTGCTGAAGGCCCGCCAGAGCGCTGCCAAGAACGACACGCCCTTCACGCCGGCGCACCTCATGATCCGCGGGCTGAACAAGGCGCTCGACATCCTGCTCGAAGAGGGCATCGAGCACGTCTGGAAGCGCGTGGCCGCGATGGCCGCCGCGACCCGCGCCGCCGGTGAGGCCATCGGCCTGCCGGTGTTCTCCAAGAGCCCGTCCGACTCGGTAACGGCCTTCAACTGCCCCGAGGGGCTCTCCGTCAAGGACATCCGCGCCCAGCTCCAGGATCGCTACGGCATCCAGTCCGCCGGCGGCCAGGAACACCTCAAGGGCAAGATCTTCCGCCTCGGCCACATGGGCTACGTCGACGAGATGGACACCATCCTCGCGATCGCCGCGCTCGAGCAGGTGCTGCACACGCTCGGCCACAAGTTCGAGCTCGGCGCCGGCGTGACGGCCGCTCAGAGGGTCGTCGCGGAGCAGCTCGGCAAGTGAGCGTGACGAGCGCGCCGGACGTTGTCTTCGAAACACCCCGCCTCATCGTTCGGCCCTGGACGCCGGACGATGAGGCCGCCTTTCTCAGGGTCTACGCCGACCCGGCCGTCAGCGAGTTCCTGCGGCTGCCCGGCGAGACGCACGCCGAGCTGGTCGAGCGACAACTGGGATACCTGAAGAATGCGTCGGCCCTCGCGCCGCCGCCCGGCTGCGGCCGGTGGAAGCTGACCACGCGTTCTGACGACCAGGTGGTCGGCACGCTGCTGCTCAAGCCGCTGCCGGGCTCGGATGACATCGAGGTGGGCTGGCACCTCGCCCGTCACGCCTGGGGGCTCGGCTACGCGACCGAAGCGGCGGCCGGAGCACTCGCGCAAGGCTTCACCGCCGCGGGCCTGCCCACCATCTACGCGATCGTGCACGCACTGAACATTCGCTCGCAACGCGTCTGCTGGCGGCTGGGGATGCGCTCGCTGGGTTACACGACCCGCTTTCACCAGCTCGAGCTCGCGCTCTTCGCCATCGATCGCAGCACGTGGCAAGCCGCACGGCCGCCCGCCAGCCGGACCGCCTGATGCCCGAGCTGCCCGAAGTCGAAACGATGGTCCGCACGTTCCGCCCGCGCCTCGAAGGCCGGCGGATCACTGATTTCCAGTCGCGCTGGAAACGCAACGTCGCGCCGGGCTTCGCGGCCGTTCGGCGGGCGCTGACGGGTCGTGTGATCGTCCGCGTCGGCCGGCGGGCGAAATTCATCACCTGGGCGCTCGACGACGGCAGTTGGCTGCTGATCCACCTGCGGATGAGCGGCCGGCTGGAGTGGGGGCCCGATTACGATCGCCCGCCCGATTACGTTCGCGCGTATTGGCAGCTCGAAGACGAGCGGCTGCTCTTCTGCGACGCCCGCAAGTTCGGCCGCATCAGCCACACCCGGGACTTCGCCGCGACCACGCAGCACCTCGGGCTGGAGCCGCTGGACCGCACCTTCACCGCCGACCGCCTCGCGACGCTGCTGCACAAAAGCCGCCGCCAGCTCAAGCCGTTCCTGCTCGACCAGGCGCACATCGCCGGCCTGGGCAACATCTACGCCGACGAGTCGCTCTTCGCCGCCGGCCTGCATCCGCTCACGCCGGCCAGCGCGCTGAGCGACGACGAGGTCACGCGGCTCCACACCGCGATCCGCCAGGTCCTCCGCAAGGCCATCCGCCACCACGGCAGCTCGATCGACTGGATGTACCCCGGGGGCTGGATGCAGCACCACCTCAACGTCTACGCTCGCACCGCTGAGCCCTGTCGCCGTTGCGGCCACACCATCGAGCGGCTTATCGTAGGTCAGCGCGGGACGCACGTGTGCCCCGTGTGCCAGCCGCGCGCCCCGCAGCGCGGCGCAACCGCCCGACGGTCGCGGCGCAGCGCCTGAAGCCCGCGTCACCCGTAGCGGGCAGGAGGATCCCATGTGCGGCATCGTCGGCGGCGTCGCCCTCCGGCCTGATGCAGCGGTGACCGCCCACCAGGTCGCCCCGCTGGCCGCCCCCCTCCGCCACCGCGGGCCCGATGACGCGGGCACGTGGGATTCCGGCGACGGCCGCTGCGCGCTGGCCTTCCAGCGCCTGGCGATCATCGACCTCGCGACCGGCAACCAGCCGCTCAGCGATCCCAGCGGCCAGGTTCACGTCGTCTTCAACGGCGAGATCTACAACTTCCGCGCGCTGCGCGGCGAGCTCAGCGACCACGGCGTGACGTTCCGCACGCAGGGCGACGCTGAGGTCATCGCAGCGGCCTACCACGCCTACGGGCCGCGCTGCTTCGAGCGTTTCTTCGGCATGTTCGCGATCGCGCTGTGGGACACGCGCGACCGCTCCCTCATCCTGGCCCGCGACCGCTTCGGCAAGAAGCCGCTCGTCTACACCCGCAACGCCGACCGCCTGCTCTTCGCCAGTGAGCTCAAGGCGCTGCTCGTCGACCCGGCCGTCCCCCGCACGCTCGATTTGCAGAGCCTGCACCGCTATCTCACCTTCCAGTACGTCCCCGACCCACACGCGATCTACCGTGACATCGCCAAGGTGCCGCCCGGCTGCTTCCTCGTCGTCCGCGACGGCGCCGTCGGCGGGCCGCAGAAGTACTGGCGCCTCCCGACTGCCCGCCGCTACGGCGGCTCCTACGACGACGCCAAGCAGGAACTCAACGAGCGCCTCGAGCGGGCCGTCGCCCGCCGCCTGGTCGCCGACGTCCCGCTGGGCGCCTTCCTCTCCGGCGGCGTCGACTCCTCGATTATCGTCGCCATGATGCGGCGCCTCGGCGTCGAGCCGCTGCGCACCTTCTCGATTGGCTTCGACGACCCGCGCTACGACGAAACGAGCTACGCCCACCAGGTCGCCGATCGCTTCCAGACCACCCACCACGTCGAGCGCGTCACCCCCGATGCCCAGGCCGTCATCGACACCCTCGCCTTTCACTACGACGAGCCCTTCGCCGATTCCTCCGCCATCCCGACCTACTACCTCGCGCAGGTCACCCGGGCGGCCGTCACCGTTGCCCTGACCGGCGACGCCGGCGACGAGTGCTTCCTCGGCTACGACCGCTACCGCGCCGCCCAGTTCGCCCAGCAGGCCGAGCGGCTCCCCGCGCTGCTCCGCCAAGGCGTCGGCGGCCTCGCGCAATTCCTGCCCCGCGGCCACAGCAAATCCCTGCCGCGGCGCCTCTACCGCCTGCTCAGCGTCGTCAACGCCGACCCCGCCGACCGCTATCTCGCCTGGATTAACCTGCTGCCGCCCAGCCAGCTCCGGCACGCCTACCGGCCCGACGTCGCGGCCGCCCTCGACCTCGACGAGCCCCGCCAGTGGTTCCGCCAGCTCTACGACGCGGTGCCGCACAGCCCGGCCGAGCGGGCCAACTGGGCCGACTTCCACGCCTACCTGCCGTTCGACCTGCTCACCAAGGTCGACCGGGCCTCGATGGCCGCCAGCCTCGAGTGCCGTGTCCCGTTCCTCGACCACGAGCTGGTGGAGTTCGCCGTCTCGCTCCCGCCCGACTGGCGCATGGGCAAGCGGATCCTCAAGGACCTCGCGCGCGACCTGCTGCCCCCCGAGATCCTCCGCCGGCCCAAGATGGGCTTTGGCGTGCCGCTCGGGAACTGGTTTCGCCACGAGCTGCGCCCCCTCATCACCGACGCGCTCCATAACCCCGACGGCCTCTGCCACCAGCTCCTCGCCCCGCGCTTTACTGAAACCCTGCTGGAAGCCCATTTATCGGGCCGTGACGATCACAGCCACGCGCTCTGGGCCCTGCTCATGCTTGAACGCTGGTACCGCCGCTGGCAGCCGACCCTGCCCTGAAAGACCCCTCGCCCGCCGCCCCGTTTCTGCCGATGGTCTCAGTAGGGTTCCGGCGTTTCGCGAAAGCGGCCGCATGATCATCGACCAGAACGAAATCGAAGCCCTGCTCACGCAGGCCGACGAGCTCCGCGAGCAGACCGAGACGACGCTGCAGGCCGATTCGGCCGCCGCCGCGGCCCGGGGCACGGCCGCGCCGCCGAAAAAGGATCTCTTCTCGCAGGCCAACGCCAAGCTGAAGCGCGTCCTGCGGGTGCGCGTGCCGGTGATCGTCGAGCTCGCCGAGCACCCGATGCCGATCCGCAAGATCCGCCGCCTCTCGCCGGGAGCGATCATCGAGTTTGACAAGTCCGTCGAGAGCGACCTGACGCTTTACGTGCGGAACCGCTCGATCGGCAGAGGCCACGCGATCAAGGTGGGCGAGCACTTCGGCCTGCGAATCACCGACATCGGCACGAAGCGGGAACGCATCAACTCGCTCCGCGGCTGAGCCGCATGAGCCGCCGCAGCAGCATGCTCGCTTCCGGAAGCCGCAGCGCTGCCGCCAGTCCTACGAACACGCCGCCGCCGGCCGCCAACCCGCCGAACGTCACCAGCAGCCGCCGCCCCAGGTTGTCCGTCACGCCCGCCAGCGCCGCATCCATCAATTCGACCACGCCGTAGGCCGCGCTGCCCGCCACCACCGCCGCCAGCAGCATTGGGACCGCGCCGATCGCCAGTGGCCGCAGGTCGAGCCCGGTCACCTCGCGCCGCAGCAGCACGCTGCCCGCGGCGACCGCCAGCGTGGCCGTCAGCGTCGTGCTGACCGCGAAGCCCGCCTCGCGAAACGCCGGCTGCCAGATCAGGACCAGGCTGATTGCCAGGTTGAAGGGCAGGAGCAGCGCGCTGATCTTCAGCGGCGTCTTCACGTCGCCCAGACTGTAGAACGCCCGCACGACCAAGTGCTGCCCGAACAGCGCCCACATCCCGAGGCCGTACCAGCGCAGCACGGCGGCCACGCGGTCGGTGTCTTGGGGTCCGAACTCGCGGTACTCGAACAGCAGGCGCACGAGCTCGTGCGGGATCGCGACCAGCATCGCGCCCGCCAGCAGCCCGACGAAGACGCCCATTCGCAGCGTCTGCGTCAGCTCGCGCGACCAGCCGCCCCAGTCGACCTGCGTTGCCAGCCGCGTCAGCGTCGGCAGGACAGCCGTGCCGAGCGCCACGGCCATCACGCCGAGCGGGAACTGGTACAGCCGGCTCGCGACGGTGATCGAGGTCAGCGCGCCGGCTTGCAGCGGGTAGGCGAACTCCCAGCCGAACCAGTTGGCGGTCGGGTCGGCGGCCGTCGCGGTCAGCAGGGCGCAGACCTGCGCGTCGAGAAACACGCCCAGCGCGAGCACGCCCTGCCCGAGCAGCACCGGCCCCATCAGCGTCACCGCCCGCTGCACGAGCGGATCGCGGGGCTGCCAGCGCCACGCGAGCGCGACGCCGCTCCGGCGCAGGACCGGCAGCAGGATCAGGACCTGCAACACGCCCGCCGCCAGCACGCTGCCGGCCAGCACGTAGACCTGCCGCTCCGCCTCGGCTCCGGCCAGCCCCGGCGCGAGCCAGACCAGCGTCACGATCATCGCGAGGTTCAACACGATCGGCATCAGCGCGGGCACCACGAAGCGGCCGACGGCGTTCAGGACGCTCGCGAACAAGGCCGTGATGCAGATCGCCACCATGTACGGCAGCATCAGTCCGGTGAGCGACAGCAGCAGGGCGTTGGCGGCCGCGTCCGGGCCCTCGGCCGTGAACCACCATGCCACCAGGACGACGCCTTCGAGCACCAGCAGCACCGCGAGCAGCGTCAGGCTCAGCAGCGCCAGCACGCCCGCCAGCAGCCGCCAGGCGCGGGCTTCACGGTCAGCGCTCAGCGTGCGGGTGAAGAGCGGCACGAAGACGGCCGCGAGGGCGCCCTCACCGAACAGCCGGCGAAAGAGGTTGGGAACCTGGAAGGCGTAATTCCAGGCATCGTGAACCCAGGTCACGCCGAAGGTCTGGGCGAGCAGGACGTCGCGGGCGAGCCCGGTGACGCGCGAGCCGAGCGTGCACAGGCTGATCAGCAGCGCGGAGTGCAGCACGGGCGCGGGCTTGGACATGCGGGGGATGGTAACGAAAGGGCAGGGGGCTGACGATGCAGCCGGTGACGGACTGCTAAGGCTGTGGCGCGGCCTGGCGCGGGCGGAGCCAGACATCGGTGCGCTGCTCGTAGCCTTTCCAGGCGTAGGGGTCCTCACCCGCGACGGGCGTGATCGCCCGCACGTCGGCGATGGCCGGGCTGGCGTCGGCGCGAATCTCCCACGGCAGCAGCGACCACGCGTTCATGTAGTGGTTCACGAGCGCGCGGCGGTAGCCGTCGGTGGTGTTGGGTTTCGAGCGGTGCAGCAGGTAGCCGTTGAAGAGCACCACGCTGCCGGCCGCGACCTCGACCGGCATCTCCCGGGCGCCGTCGAAGCCGTAGCTCTCCGGGGCGAAGTCGAACTGCGTCGGCTGGTCGTGGGGCCGCTGGGGGTAGAGGTAGCCCGTGCGGTGCGAGCCGGGTAGCACCCAGAGGCAGCCGTTGGCGACCGTCGCGTCGTCGAGCGCGATCCACGCGCCGCACAGCGAGCGATCGCGTGTCGGGATGAAGATCTCGTCCTGGTGCCACGCCTGGCCGGTGCTGCCCGGGCCCTTCACGAAGAGCATCGACTGCATGCACTTGACCCGCCCGTCCCAGTGCGCGAGGTGGCGGCCGACGACCTGGCTGAGCGCGCCGCAGATCGTCGCGTGCCGGACGTAACGCTCGATGACCGGGCTGACGTAGTGCGGCTGGTGGATGCAGAGGATCTCCTGCAGTGCGGCCGCGTCCGGCACGCCGGGGTCGATCGGCTGGAGCTGATCGCAGGGATAGGTCCCGCGCGCGATGGCGACGGCGTCGCCGCGGAGCTCGTCGACTTCCTCGGGGCCCAGCGCGTCATGCAGGATCGCATAGCCGTCGCGAACGAAGGCATCGGCTTGGGTGTTGCTGAGTGGTTTCGGCAGGTCGGCGACGGCCGGCGGTTCGGAGGGACAGAATTCGGCGCACATCGGGCGATACCCCGCGAACAGATCCCCCGCTGCTGGTCAGGAAGACGACTCGAGGAGATTACGCTTGTATAGCTTGGTTTGCAACGCGGGGATGAATTGCGTCCAGTCGCTGGCGTCGTCGGTGTCGGCCGCCAGGTGCTGGGCGAACATGGCGAGCTTTGCATCGATGTTGTCGAGGTAGTGGACCAGGATCGCCTCGCGCATCGCCGGCAGCTTCGGGCTGCCGAAATCGTACTGGCCGTGGTGGGCGGTGACGATGTGCTTGAGCATCGTCAGGACATCTTCGGGGAATGGCTCGCCGGTTTCCTGGCTGATCTTGGTCGCGGCTTCCTGGAGCCAGGTGACGCACATGACGATGTGGCCGACGAGCTGCCCCTCGTCGGTGTAGCCGATGGCCGTATCGCAAGTCAGCTCGCCGGTCTTGGCCGCGTCGTGGAAGAAGATGCCGGCCAGCACCAGGTCGGGGTTGAGCTCCGGGTAGCGCGGCAGGACGAGCAGCGCGAGCTCGAGCACGTTGCGGGTGTGCTCAAGCAGCCCGCCGAGAAACGCGTGGTGCATCGCCATCGCGGCCGGCGATTGCTTGAACCGCGCCGCGAACGCGTCATCGTTGACGAAATGCCCGACCAGCGCCAGCAGCGCCGGGTGCTTGATCGAGCGGAGGATCTCCTTGACGCGCGCCCACAGCTCGTCGACGTCGTACTCGGTCCGCGGGAGGAACTCGGCCGGATCGAGCGTCCCCGGCTCCACCGAGCGCATGCCGTCGATGATGAACTGCGGCTTGCCGCGGTAGCTCTCCATCCGGCCGCGGAAGCGCATCAGCCCGCCGCTGGGCATCGAGTCGAACAGGCCCTGGTTGGCGTCCCACATGCGGGCGACGATCTGCCCGCTGCTGTCGGCCAGGATGGCGTGGATGTAGTGGCTGCCCTTGGTCGTGGTGCGGAGGCTCTTATCGTTGACCAGCAGGACGCAATCCTCGACTGCTTCGCCGGTTTGATACTCCAGGATGCGTCGCCGGTCTTGGATCATGCGTTCTGCGTTTCCTGTGACGCGTCGTCGGTGACGCTGGCCGCCCATTCGTTGGCGTGCGGCGTGAGGAAGACCGCCTTCGGGCCGAACAGCCGCCCCCGCAGCCCGAGCCCCAGCGGCGTCGTGAAGTACGAGTGCATCGCCGCGGCGTACTCTGCCAAAGCCTCGCCCCGGGTCACGCCGGCCCGCTGCCGCCGCGCGAGGAACTGCTCGACGCCGTTGAGATTGCCGCGGTGCCGGAGGTGCAGCTCTGCGATCAGGATCTGCTCCGCGGAGGCCCGCACCAGCGACCAGTCGGCCCCTTCCAACCCATGGAAGACGATCCGGTGCGACCGCTCGATCTCACCCAGCAGGGCGTAGAGCAACTCGTTCTCGTAGACCGCGCTTTGGAGTTCGGCAAAGGTCTCGTTCGCAATCATTGCGTGGCTTCTCCAGCTTCCATGCCGCCAGCATAATGACCCCGCCAAACTGCCCGGGCGCGACCTAGAAGCCGAAGTAGTCGTCGTCCGACGGGGGTGGCGCTTCCTCTCCGTTGGCTTCCGCCGATTCCTCCTGATTACTATCGGACGATTCAAAGCCCGCATCCCCGAAAATGTCGGTGAATTCGCCGCCCTCACCCGACGGCCCCGCCTCCACGTCCGGCATCTGCATCATACCCTGCATCATTACGGGCATTAGCCGGGACATGACCAGCGGGCCGAGCTGATCCGGGTCCGCCAGCACCTCCGCCGGCGTCGTATCGACGACCTCGTACAACGCGTTGATCACTTGGTTCGCCAACTGCAACCCCTGGACGAGCTCCTCCTGCGTTGCGGCCGGCGTTTGGCCTGCTTCCGCCGCCGGCGCGGGCTGCGTGATCACCCAGTCACCGCCGACCAGCTTGAT
>CAZCKC010000046.1:9274-23194 GCA_964499235.1 uncultured Planctomycetales bacterium
CGCGGTCGGGTCCATCATCCCGCCGGGAAGGCCGCCGCCGGGCCCCGGTCCGGGACCCAATCCGCCGTCGTCCATCGCAAAAGGGTCGCCGAAGTCGCCCGTCCCGCCGTCCGCCGTGCCGCCCCGCTCCGCTGGCGTCGGCTCGTCGGCCGTCTCGTCCGGGAACGTGGCAAAGGGATCCTGCGGCTCGTCCGCTTGGCCGTCATCGGGCTGCGTATCGTCGAAGTCGGCGGTTGCGCCGGGGTCCTGCGCCTCGAGGGCGGCGAGCGCGGGCTGCATGGCGCTCGTCAGCTCCGCCTGCAACGCCTTGACCCGCTCCATGTTCGGCACGACCTCAACCGTCGTCGCATCAATCGGCGTGTAGTCGAGCAGCCCCAGCAATGCCTCCGGTGTGAGCCGCGCCTTCATCACGTTCACCACATTGGCGTACGGCTGCAGATCCGGCTCCGCCAGCCGCTCCTCCGCCCGGCTCAGCAGCGAGCCCAAATTCGTCCCGACCAGCAGCAGTTCGCTCTGAACCGCTTCGCTGGCCATCACCGGCGTCTCGCTCGTGTCCACCAGCTCCAGCAGCCGCCGGAAATCCAGCGCGAACATCGCGTTGACCGCGGCTCGCATCGTCTCCCGCGCCGCCCGCTCGGCCGCATCGTTGCCGCCCCCCGCGCCAGCCGGCGGCGTGTATTGCCGCGGATCCCGCAGGATGCCGGTGTCCACGCTGCGGGCGGCCAGCGGTGAGACGCCCTCGATCGCATCCGCGTAGGGCTCGTCCGCCTCGTCATTGCGGCCGCAGCCGCCCGACCACACAACCAGCCCGAGCGTGACGGCCAGGGCGTAACCCCAAATTCTCATGGCAAACTCTCGCTTACGGACAGCCCGCGGGGGCCAATCCTGGGATGGCAGGGGGTGCACAACGTTTCGCCAATCGAAGGGTAAATCTGTAGGCGTGGGGCGTCAATACAAGGGGGAAGGGCTGGGCGGCGCGGCGCGGGGCAGGAACGCCGTTACGGAGGGCTCAGCGTTCGCGCTCGAGCTGGTCGCGGATCTCGGCCGCCCGCTCGTAGTCCTCGTCGCTCAAGGCCCGCTCGAGCTCGGCCTCGAGCCGCGCCGGTGCGGTCGGCGGCAGGTCGTTGAGCACCTTCTCACGCAACTCGTCGAGCAGCCGGATCTCCGAGCGGTCGTCGACACGTTCGTCTTCCTCGAGCTCGAGCGCCCGCAACAGGTCCGCCACGCGGCGCAGCCCGCCTTCGACCGCCCGCAGCGCCTTCTCCGGCTCGCCCTTCCGCAACGCCCGGTGTGCCCGGCTGCGGGTGTACATCATCACGACGTACGGCCGCTGCTCTTCCATGGCCGCCCGGTCTTCCTCGTGCTCGGCGTAGCGGCGACAGAAGTCCATCAGCCGCAGGTTGCGGGCGGTGTCGGCCGCCACGCGGTCGTAATCCTCGAGCACGAACAGCGAGAGATACCGCTGGTAAAACAGGTACGCTTCCTGCCGCAGGACCCGGCAGCACTCCCGCGAGAGCGAGAACGACTCGTCGTCGCCCCGCCGCTGGACGTGCTCGATCAGCGTCTGCTCGTAGTACTCGAGCAGCGACTCGTGCCCATAAGGCCGTGCGCCGTCCGGCCGCCCGTCGAGCTCGAGCTGCAACACGCCGAGATCGATCCGGGTCTGGATCTTCTCGCGGCCCGACTGGCCCAGGATCTTGCGGACGGAGATTTTCCCCGGCTCGTAGTCCCAGCCCTCCAGAATCGGCATCAGATCACGTACCATCGTGAAGGATGCATCGGCACAGACCGGGGCGGCTCTCAATAGCTGCCAGCAGCCGCTGGGGAGTCCCGCCTAAGCAATTTCAATGGACCGGAAACCCCATGCGCGTGATCGCCGGCAAGTTTCGCGGGCTGCGGCTGAAGGCGCCGCCGGGCAGCCAGACCCGCCCCATGACGGATCAGGTGAAAGAAACGTTGTTCAACGTCCTGGGTGCCCGATTGGCGACGCCGGGAGCGCTACCGGAGACGGAGATCCTCGACCTCTTCGCCGGCAGCGGAGCGCTGGGGATCGAGGCGCTTTCCCGCGGCGCCCGCCGCTGCACGTTCGTGGAGCGGGATCGCCGTTCACTGAACGTGCTGCACGACAATCTTCGGTCACTCCGCGTCCGGGACACCTACAGCGTGTTGACCGATAACGCCTGGACAATCCGCCTGCCACGGGCCCGGCAGGGGGGCTACGGCTTGGTCTTCCTCGACCCGCCTTTCCAGGACGTCAGCGAAACGTACCGGGTGGCCGACCTGATCGAGCGGATCGCGGCCCGGCTCCTGCCCGACGGGCTCATCGTCTTTCGCAGCGACCGCAAGACCGATTTCCCGCTGAATGCCCTGCGCGCGGTGCAGGTCCTCGACGAGCGGCACTGGGGCCGGAACCGCGTCCTCCTCCTAGCGCTCGACGATGAACGCGGGCCGGCGGCCGAAGAGCAACGCGAAGAAGAAGACCGCGCCGAGCAGATTGGTGACAACGCCGACCGGGAGCTCGCCGGCCCCGAAAAGGAAGCGCCCGAGGCCGTCACAGACCGCCAGGAATGCCCCCCCCGCAAACATTGACGCGATGATCAGCGGGCCACTCTTCGCCCCAACGAACGCCCGCAGCATGTGCGGCACCATCAACCCGACGAAGCCGATCGGCCCGCAGTTGGCCACGATCAACGCCACCAGCAGGCTGGTCCCGATAAACAGCCCATACGTGATCAGCCCGACGCGCACGCCGCGCGTGGCGGCAAGGTCGTCGCCCAGCATCAGCAGGTCGAGCCCCCGGCTCGAGAGCAGGGCGGCCGCTGCGAGCGGCAGCAGCACCCCCGCGATCTCGATGTTCGCCGCCGGCCGCATGACGGCCAGCGATCCCATCAGCCAGATCACGATGTCGTTCGTAACGGTTGCATCGGCAAGATAGGTGATCAACAGGATGCCGGCCGACGACAGGTACGCCACGCAAACCCCGGCCAGCAGCAGCCGCGGCAGATCACGCCCCGCGCGCGTGCGGGTCAGCGTCAGCACGAGCGCCGTGGCGGCCAGCCCGCCGAGCATGGCTGCTCCCTGGCGGACGGGCAGTTCCCAAGTGATGCCGGCACCGAGGGTCCACACGCCGCCGAGGCCGAGCAGCGTGACGGTCGCCGCTCCGAGCGACGCCCCGCTGGCCACGCCGAGCGTGTAAGGCGTTGCCAGCGGATTCCGGAACAATGCCTGAAAGAGAGCGCCGCCCAGCGCCAGCCCCCCGCCTGCGAGCCCTGCCAGCAGCGTGCGTGGGACACGCAGCCGCCAGAACACGGAATCGAGCTCGCGAAACTCGTCCCACTGCAGCGGTGTCGGCCCCAACAGCGTGGTCGCAGCCGTCACGACCAGCGCGACCAGCGCCAGGATCGTCAAGCCGCGAGCAGAGGCGGCCGGCGGCGTCATCGCGCCGGGGGGAGCTTTTCTTCGACGTCGTACTTGTAGAAGAGCCGCCCGATACGGCGCGCGAGGTCGATGCCGAGCTTGCGGGCCTCGGCATCGAGCACCTGCATGTTGCGAGCTTCCTTGACTTGGCGGTTGCATTTGACGAGAAAGCCGATGCGCTCGTCGGGCCACACGCGCGCCTGGTTCGGTCGCGCGTCGGTGGCGATGACCTTGACGCGGGCCTCGACCTCTGGCGCGAGGACCGGGTGGCCGGGGGCTTCGCGAAGCTGGAACGACTCGATGCGAATGTAAATGACCTCGCCGGCCCCGAG
Organism: uncultured Planctomycetales bacterium; assembly: GCA_964499235.1. GTDB lineage: Bacteria > Planctomycetota > Phycisphaerae > UBA1845 > Fen-1342 > JAFGRR01. Next base: position 13,024 of record CAZCKC010000046.1, read on the forward strand.
CTCACGCCCGACGCGCTGGATCGACCAGCGATAGAAGTCGGGGTTGGTCGAGCGAACGCCGAGGTTCTCTTCGTAGGGCACCACGCTGCGGGCGGCCTCGTTTTCGATCAGCACCTCTTCGAGCTCGGCATGGAGCTGCCGGCGGAACTCGGGGTGGTCCGGGCGGCCGGGAATGCCGTCGATGAAGATCGCGACGCGCTCGGCCTGGAACTCGTAGAGCGGCTCCTGGTAGCGGGTCGGCCCCATGAGGTAGGCGAGCGTCGCGAACAATTGGCAGCCGCTGGTCCCGCCAAGCAGCAGCACCAGCAGCGCGATGACCAGGGCGCGGGGCCGCCTCATCGCTGCGATACCTTTTCCTTGCGGTCGTAGAACTTGCCGGCCAGCTCCAGCGCGAACTGCTCCATGGCCATGCGGCGGACGAAGTCGTCGTCGACGCCGTACGCGCCGGGGCCGGCTTGCGGATAGACGGCGCGAACCGCGTCGTCGCTCTCCCAGGCGGGGCCCGCGCGGCGGCCGTACTCCGGGTCGTAGACGGCCGCGTTGGCGACGATGCGGCCCCGGTAGAGGTGCGTCGCGCCCGGCTCGCGGGTGCCGGCCTCGAGAACCTCCACGAGCAGCACCCGGTCAGCCTGGAAGCGCTGACCCCAGAAGGACGGGTGGCGCTCGTCCCAGTCGGGCTCGCTGTCCTGCATGGCCGCGACGCGCTTGGGAGAGATGCACTCGACGCCCTTGACGCGCGACTCGAGCGCCTGGGCGATGTGGTCGTTCAGCTCGTAGCGGAGGTGCGGGTAATCGAAGAGCGTCGCCGTCTCGGCCCAGACCAGGATCAGCACGTCCTTGTCCTGGAGGTAGGGGTACGCGGCCGGGACGTCGCGCGTCTTCTCCTCGCCCCACATGAGAAAGGGCAGGGCGGCGAGGTTACAGCCGGTGGTCACGACGAGCACGGCGAAGCAGCCGAGCACGATCCGCTGGCGTGGGTTCATCTGAAGCCTCCGACATCGCGCCGCGCAATTTACCCCGACGACCCCGGTTTGGCGAGCACGCGAGGGCGGGGGTGCGGTTATGATGGCGCGGTCCTGACCCGTTGAGGGCGCCATGGCTGGAAACGAGACCGCCACCCCGCCAATCGAGCTGGTCTGCTGCCGCTGCGACCGGACGATGCTGGCGGACCGGGCCTGGGAGGACGACGACGTCGTCTGCCCCTACTGCGACAGCCCGGTGCACATGCCCATCCTGCCCGACGCGACCACGGCCACGCTTCGGGCCGCGCCACCCAGCGTCAAGAGCCAGCGGTTCTTCTACTTTCACTGCCCGCACTGCGACACCCTGATCGAGGGACACAGCGGCATCTCGCGGCGGGGGGCGCCGTGTCCGGCCTGCGGCGCGCGGATTCGCGTGCCGGTGCTCGACCACGGGGACAAGCCCGGGCCCTCGGAGGTCATCGAGGCGGGCGAGGAGACGCCCGTGGCGCACGCCTACGGCGCGAGCGGGATCGAAGCGCCGCAGGTGGTGACGGGCAACGACGGCGCGACATGGATCGTCTGTCCCCGTTGCGGCCAGGACAACGACGTAACCGCCGACGCGTGCGAGCGCTGCGGCGCACCATTCTCGACCGAGGGCATCTCCTCGGGGGCGCGCTTCCGCGTGTCCGCCGCCAGTATCACGGCCATCGTGCTGGCGGGCCTCGGCGCGGTGACCTTCCAGTTCGTGCTGCCGCCGTTGTTGGCGGTGGTGGTCGCGATCGTCGATCTGAGCCGCAAGCCGGTAGGGACCGCGTTGATTCTGGACGTGCTGGCGCTAGCGGCCGGTGGTGTGGCGACCTTCGCCGGCGTGATGTATCACGTGCTGCGCTGAGCGTGGCTGGTGGGTTCGGTATCAGTCAGCCGGAGACGCCTGCCACCCGGCCGGATCGTTGAGAAACTGATCGACCAGGTAGAAGTAGCTCGCGCTGCCGAGGTAGGGGCCTCGTGCGTGGCCGAGCTCGGGGAACCAGTGGACGGCGACGTCGGCCTCGCTGGCGGCGGCGAGGGCTTCGAATTTCGAGCTGCTGACATATTCGTCGAGGCCGTAGAGGATCGCCAGCGCCGGCGCCTCGAGGCGGGGCAGCGTGTTCTCGAGCAGCAACTCCTCGTCGAGGGCGTGGAGAGTGCCCTCGAGGGCGGTCCCGAGCACGGTGCGGAAGCGCTCGAGCTCGTCGCGGAGGGAGATCGGGGCGTCGAGGATCACCGCGCGGATCTTGCCGGGATGGTCGGCTGCGTAGGCGACGCTGGGAATGGTGCCGATCGAGACGCCATAGAGCGTCAGCGGCGTGTCGCCGACGCGCGTGCGGGTCCAATCGATGACGGTTCGGAAGTCGCTGTAGAGGGCCGTGACCGAGGGCTCGCCCTCACTGCCCCCGAAGCCCTGGGGGTCGTAGATCACGGTCGACCAGCCGTGCAGGTAGAGCATGTCCACGATGAACAAAAAGCACGACATGTCGCCGATCGCGCCCATCGACAACACCACCGTTCCGCGGTCGAGCGTGGCCGGCACGTACCAGACGCGGAGGGCGTTGCCGGCCCGGTTTTCGACAAACACCTCCTCGTAGGGCAGCCCAAGCCCACCCGGTGTCGCGACGCTGGGAACGTGCGGCATGCCGAAGGAAGCCTTGATGTCGTCGCAGGTAATACTCGCGTTGAGGGCGAAGCTGGAGACGAGTTTGAGCAGTTCGTCGTCCGAAAGGTTCTCATCGGGCGTCACGGTCGGGGCACAGCCGACCCCACCGGCAACGCTGAGCAGCAGCACGCTGCTGGCGATCCATCCCCAACGGCTCGAACGCAAGACCATCGGTGCGGCTCCGGGTACGCGACGACCAACTTCTTCCCTAGGCATCATAGCACCCCCCGGCCGGCAAGCCAGCGGCCGCCCGCCTGGCGAGGGCTCTGTGGCGGTCAGCGGCGGCTGTTCTTAGAATCGCGATCCCGAGCCCGCGGCTTGCGTTGAACAAGGAGCGTTGCATGGCAGGGCCCGCTGAGGTCGTCGTCGCGGGGCATATTTGCCTCGACGTCATCCCGCACCTGTCCACCACAGGGTCCGAGTTGTCGCAGGTCCTGACCCCCGGCAGCCTCGTCGAGATCGGTCCCGCCACCATCGCGACCGGCGGGGCGGTCTCGAACACCGGCCTGGCGCTGCATCGCCTTGGCGTGCCCACCCGGCTGATGGGCAAGGTCGGGGAGGACCTCTTCGGCCGGGCGATCCTGGACGTTCTGGAAGGGTACGGCTGCGAATTGGCCGGCGGGATGCTCCAGACCCCCGGCGTGCCGAGCTCGTACACCGTCGTGATCAGCCCGCCGAACATCGACCGCATCTTCCTGCACTGCCCAGGGGCGAACGACAGCTTTGCAGCCGACGACGTGCCATACGACGAGCTGCGAGGAACAAAGCTGTTTCACTTCGGTTACCCGCCGATCATGAAGCGGTTCTGGTCGGACGGCGGGGGCGAGCTAGCGCGGCTGTTCGAGCAGTCGCGGGCCGCGGGCGTGGTAACGTCGCTCGACATGGCCATGCCCGACCCGAACGCGCCGTCGGGGCAGATCGACTGGCGGGCGCTGCTGCAGCGGGCTTTGCCGCACGTCGACGTGTTCCTGCCCAGCTTCGAGGAGACGCTGTTCATGCTCGACCGGGCGGAATTCGATCGGCTGGCGGTGCAGGGCGACCTGGTGGGGCAGGCGTCGCGGGGGCTGGTGCGGCGGCTGACGCAGGTGCTGCTCGACGCCGGCGTGGCGATCGTGGGGCTCAAGCTGGGCGAGCGGGGGCTGTTCGTGCGGACGACGGCCGACGCGCAACGGCTGGCACCGGTGGCGAAGACGCTCGGGCTCGACGCCGCGACGTGGGCAGGCCAGGAGCGCTTCACGCCCTGCTTCCAGGCTGACGTGGTCGGCACGACCGGCGCCGGCGACTGCACGATCGCCGGCTTTCTCGCGGCGCTGGTGAAGGGCCTGAGCTTCGCGGACGCCGTGACGGCCGCCGTCGCGGTCGGCGCCTGCAACGTCGAGCGGACCGACGCGTTCAGCGGCGTGCCGGCGTGGGACGCGGTGCAGGAGCGCCTCGCGGCCGGTTGGGCGCAGCGCACGACCGCGCTCGATTAGCGATCCGCGGGCACGGCGCGCGGCGCCGCTCATCGCAACGCCGCACCGAGCTTCGCAATCAACGCCTGCAACGTCTCGCGCGGTTGCAGTGCGAAGAAGTACTCGCGATCGCGCGCGACCGCGGCCTGCCGCGCGGCGTGCTCGCGTTGCGTAATCGTCTGCTTCTGCCCTTCGATCTCGGCGGTTCGGCTGGCGACGAGCCGGGCGTTGAGCTCGCGGATCTCGTGGAAGATCGCCTTGCGGATCGTGTGGTAGCGCGGCCCGCTGCCGCGCATGCCGTCGCTGCGGAGGATCAGTGATTCGCGCTGATCGAGCAGCTTGGCCGGCAGGTTGGCGAAGTGCCGCTGCGGGTTGTAATGCATGTCGCGCAGCGTGATCCGGGCGGCCTGCACCGCGGCCGCGTCGACATCCGGCGCGGCGATCGGCAGGTGCGCCGTCGCCGTCACGCACGCGATCGGCGGCAGCTCGATCCCCAGGAAGCGGCGGATCAGGTCATCCGTGACCTCGTCATACCGCGCCCCGCCGATGCCGTGCACGAACAGGTCGGCCACGAACAGCCGCACAAAGCTCGACAGCATCAGCGCCCGCGGGCGGATCGTGTAGCCCGCCGCTTCGAACGGCCACGGCGTCTCGAGGTTGCGGCTGGATGAAAGGGCCGCCGGCGCGAGCGCCGCCAGCGCCTGGCCATCGGCATCGAGCCGGATCACGTCGGCCCCCGGCGTCGCGAAGAGCCGGCGTCGCGGCTGCTCCGGGTGGACGACCCAGAAGGGCAGCTCGACCCGCTCGCCGTCGACCTGCAGCGGCTCCACCGGGCGATGCGGGTTGCGGAGCTTGTGCCGCCGCCGGTACGCGGCCTGCGCCGCGTTGTACGCGTCGGCCGCCGCGCGGGCGTGCAAAATGTAATGCGCCAAGTACGCGCGAAACGCCGGCGTCCGGGCGAGCGTGAGCATCCGCACCTGTGCCAGGTCTCCGAGCCCGAGCGCCGCCTCCACCGCCGTCCGCGCGGCCTGCATGTTGTCGGTGAACGTCGCGTCGGGCCCGCAGCGCGCCTGCCAGGCGCCCGCGAACGTGTCGAAGGGCGTCTGCTCGATCCAGGGGACGGCCGCCCGGAGCTCGTCGAACGCCGCCGCCCACGCGTGGCAGGGGTGGCGCGGCTGGAACTCGGCCGGGCGGTCGAACGCCAGCGGCGGCAGCGCGACCAATCGGCGTTCGAGCGCCGCGCCCGCGCGGTGCGGGACGGCGATGGCGTGGTCCTTCGGGACGTCGCTGTCGGCCACGAGGAAGGCGCCGGTGCCGCCGTGCCGCTGGTGCAGGTGGTGCGCCGCGATGGTCTTCGCAAAGACGCCGGCGTGGAAGAACTCGACCTGGTGACCGACGATCACGACCGGCGGCTGCCAGCCTAATTCGCGGCGCAGGGCGGCGCGGAGCGTGGCCACGGTCGTATCGAGAATCGGCGCATCGTCGTTGCGGCCGGCGGCGGCATCGAGCGCGGCGTGTATCTTATCGGGATCGGGCGCGACCAGGATGCCGAGATGCTCCCGCGGCGTGCTAAGCGCCCCCGCCATCGTCAGCGTTGCACGGGTTGCGTGGACGCGCCACAGCCGCAGCACGCCGGTTCGGGCTCGGCGACCGGCGTGTTCCGCAGCTCACGCAGGAACACCTCCAGGTAGTGTTGCAGCCGTACCGGCGCGTTGTCGAGCAACCCGCCGAAGACCCGCGTGTCGTCGCGGTAGATCCGCTGGACGGCCAGCTCTTCGACCCGCAGCCCCGCCCGGACGACCTGCACCCAGAACTGCAGCGGGAAGGCGTAGCCGGGCTCGGTGAGCGCCAGCCGCTGGATGCTCGCCACGCGGTGCGCCTTGAAGCCGCAGAACGAGTCGGTCAATTTCAGCCCGAGCATCTGGTGCAGCAGGTTGTTGATGACGTGGTTGATCGCGCGGCGGTCGCTCGGCGGCGCGTCGCCGTTGTCCTGCGGACCGCGGTAGCGCGAGCCGCTGATCACGTCGGCGTCCGAGACGGCCATCCGCTCGACGAACAGCGGGATCTCGGCCGGCTCGTGCTGTTCGTCGCAATCCATCGTGATGACCCAGTCGTAACCGTGCGCGTCGGCGTAGTTGAACGCGTCGATGATGCTCTGCCCGTAGCCCTGGTTCGTCGGGTGGTGGAGGCTGGCGACGTCGGGGAAGTCGGCCAGCAGGTCGGGCGTGGCATCGGTGCTGCCGTCGTTGATGACGACGATGTCAGCCGCGTGCTGGCGGACCAGCGCGAGCACCGTCGGCAGGTAGCGCGCCTCGTTGTAGACCGGGATGGCGACCAGGTAACGCAAGCGGCAACCTCCTCTGCTCTTCGACCGCGTGAACGCCGGATTTTTCAGGCCACCCCCGCCAGAGTCAAACCGGGGCCGATTTCTGCACGCACGCCAGGGCGTCGCGGACGATCGCGTCGGCCGCGTCGGGACGGGCAAGCCGCGCGGCCGCGGCCCGCATGGCGGCGCGGCGCTGCGGGTTATCCAGCAAACGCCGGGTGTGGTGGGCGATCAGGCTGGGGGTGTTGACCTTGATCGCGGCGCCGTGCTCGAGGAGGTAGTCGCTGTTGCGGGCTTCCTGGCCGGGAATCGGGTTGACGAGGATCATCGGCCGCTGCGTCACCAGTGCCTCGGTGATCGTGAGCCCGCCGGGCTTCGTGACGACGACGTCGGCCGCCTGCATGAAACGGTGCATTTCCTTCGTGAAGCCGATCACGCGCGCGCCTCGCGTCGTCGGCGCCTGGATCGCGTCGAGCCGGCGGCGGAGGCGCTCGTTGCGCCCGCAGATCGCGACCACCTGGATGTCTTCCGGCAACTCCAGCAGCCCGCGGAACAGCGTCTGCGTCGGCCCGACACCGAAGCCGCCGCACAGCAGCAGCACCATCCGACCTTCCGAAGGCAGGTCCAGCGCGGCCCGCGCGTCCGCCGGGCTCAACCGCTCGTGGAACGCCGGGCGGACCGGGATGCCGTACTGCGCGATCTGCTTGTCCGGCACACCGAGGTCGTTGAGGTAGGCCCGCGCGCGGTCCGAGGAGACGTAATAGCGGTCCGTCGGCGGCTGGCGCCACATCCGGTGCGCCTCGAAGTCCGTCAGCACGGTCGCCTGCGGCGTGTCCAAGCTCCCCTGAGCGCGCAGCCGGGCCACGATCTCCGACGAGATGAAATGGGTGTTGATGATCAGCGCCGGCCGCCGCTTCAGCAGGAATCGATTGACCGGCGTGACGTTCAGCGCCTGGAACCACCGGCGGAACCGCTCGCCCAGCGTGACCCGCGGCGTGTCCGTCACATCATAGAGCCAGCCGAACAGCCGCGGCGCGTGGTTGCACAACGCGAGATAGCCCGTTCCGTACAGCATGCGAAAGAAACGGTTGGTCAGCTGCAGCACGTCGATCACCTCAACGGGCTGCTGCGGTACGTGCCGCGCCACGGCCGCCCGCAGCGCCTCGGCCGCCACCAGGTGGCCGGCACCGACCGAAGCGGTGAGGATCAGGATCGGACCGTTCGCCGCGGCGGGCACCGTCGGTGGCTCCCCCTCCGGCGCCGGTGCGAACGCTGTCGCGGGTGGGCTTTGAACACCGGTCTCATTCACGCGGCGGCTCCAGGCGTTGATCGGCGCGACGGGCGAGCTTGAGCAGCGAACCCGCCGCTGCCACGGTGTCCAGTGGCGCCCCGGCCCGCGGCGCGATCGCCAGGTCCAGGTTCGCGGGCAGGTCGTGCTGTGACAGCCGAAACGCTTCGCGGAGGACCCGCTTGATCCGGTTCCGCTCCGGGGCGTTGCCGTGCTTCTTGCCCACCACCAGCCCGAGCCGGGTCACACCGAGCGTCTGCCGCCACGCCCAGATGGTCAGCAGCCCGTCTCCCAGTCGCAGCCCCCGGCGCATCACGCGGTCAAACTCCGCGTGCTTGCGAATCCGCTGTTGCGGGCGGAGCCGAAACCGTAGCGGCCGCGGTGCCGCTTTGCTAGCCACTGGCCGCCCGAAAGAAGCCGATGCTGGCCGTGTGTCCATGCAGGAAGTTCCGCTGGGCCACCGGTCCGATCTCGCCGGCGCACGAGAACCCCGCCAGCGGCAAGCCGCCGCACTCGTCCGAAACCGCCCGGGCATCGTGATGCTGATAGGAGAACAGGTGCGTCCCACGCCCGTTGCACGTGAACAGCAGCGCCCCCGCCGACGGCGCGGTCGACCGTTGCGACAGCAGCTCCTCGAGCTCCTCCGACGCCGAACGCCCGTCGCGCACGTGGAACTGGATCGTTTGCCCGACCCGTACGAGGTCGTTGATCGCCAGCGCGCCGCTCGCCTGGTCAAAGCCGATCGGATTGCGGATCAAAAAGTCGCCCGGCCCGAAGCTGCCCTGGTGCTCGTTGATCACCCGCCCGACCAGCAATCCCCGCGAGCGGGCCAGCTCGAGGTCGCGCGGCCGGCATTCCTGGAGCATCTCCGTCAGCGCCTCGAGCGGGCGCTTGCCGCCCAGCTCGTGGATCACGTTCTGCTCCGCCTTGGTAATCACCAAGTGGTGGCCGATCGGCCGACACCCCTGCGAGACAACCGTGTCGAGCACGACATCGCCCCAGATCGCCGCCCCCACCAGGCCGCTGCGGAGCACCTGCCCGTCGAAGACCAGCCGGTTCTGCCCGGGCTCGTCGGCCGCCGACGCCATCCCGCCGATCGCGGGCTGGTCGGGGTACGCCTCCTGCAACAGGTCCAGCAGCTGGAGCGAGCCGCGGGCGAACGAGAACGGGTCGGCCAGCAGCACGAAGCTCGGCCGCTCGTCCACCGGGATCGCCAGGTAATCACGGAAGTCGCTGGCGTGCTCGAAGTTTCCCAGGTCGCGCTCGTCCAGGTGGAACGCCCGCACCCGCGTCCGCGGCAGGTGCGCCGCCCACAGCGCGACCGCCGGCTGACCTTCGTATTCGTGGTCGCCGTGAATGATCGTCTCGCCGGTCGCCCCGATGAAGCTCTGCGGCTTGAGCTGCTCGTGGATGGCGGCCGCGAGCGACTCCATCTCATCTTCGAAGTGCGCACTGGCGATCAGGATGCAGAGGTTGGGGGTCACGCCCGAAAGCGCGGACTGGACCTCGGACACGAGCCCGCCGGCCGTGTCCACGCTGCCAACATCACGCCGCAACGCCGTCGCAACGCGGATCGTTTCGGTCGATTTCTTATCCATGCCCTAATTCTAGTCACTCTCCCGCAGGCGACCAACCGGCCGCGGTGCCCCGGGGATTACCGCAACGCAGGCGGCTCGTCGTCGATAAGCTCATCCGCGACAACGTCTTGCAAGGCTGAGCCGCTGGCGACGGTGGCGGCCACCACGTAGACCCGCCGGCGGTTGATTCGGCGCTGCCCGCTGCGTTCGAGCAGGAAGGCGTCGTTCAGATATACTTCCTTCGTGCTGTGACCCTCGTTGCGGTCGTACAGGTCGGCGTCCGCCAGCAAATAGCCCGTCGGCTCGACCGCCAGCAACGTCCCGATGTACAGCAGGGCGCCCTGCGTATCGAGAACGACCCGTTGTCCGATCAGCCCTTCCAGCATCACGGCCTCCTCGATTCAGCCCGGTCGGCCCGCTGCGTCGCCCGGAGCTCGTTCGAGTGTAGCAGGCCCCGGTCCCGTTCGCGCCGCCTGCCGTGGCGAGGTCGCGATGCCCGCTGAGCGCGACGACGCGATCGTGGTCCGCCTCGCCGAGTACTCCGAGACGTCCCAGATCGTCGCGCTGTTCGCCCGCAATCACGGGCTCGTCCGACTGATCGCCAAGGGCGCCCGCCGCGGCACCAAGCAGCGCTTCGCGCCGGGCTTCGACCTGCTCGAGCGGGGCGACCTCCAGTTCGTTCCCCCCCGCGGCGACGCCTCGCTGGGCCCGCTTACCGACTGGCGCCAACGAGAGACCTATCCCGGGCTCCGCCGGGACGCTCCACGCCTCTACGGCGGCTTCTACGCCGCGGAGCTGCTGACCACGCTCCTCGAGCCCTTCGACCCGCATCCCGAATTGTTCGACAAGCTGCTGGTCTTTCTCGATCACCTCG
>CAZCKC010000047.1:0-9213 GCA_964499235.1 uncultured Planctomycetales bacterium
TCGGCATTTTTTGGCCGGGACAGTGTGGCTCTATCAATCAAGTCTCTCAACTGGTCACATGGTGGTCGGCTGGGGGGCTTTCTTCGGCTCTGTCGGCAGAAGTTTGGAGGCCGTAGTCGCGATGGCGGGTGAGCGGATTCGAATCCGGATGGAGGCTTACGATCACCGGGCGCTGGACTCGTCGGCGCAGGAGATCGTGGAGCACGCGCAGCGGACCAGCGCGAAAGTTCGCGGGCCGGTGCCGCTGCCGACGCGGGTCGAGCGGTTCACGGTGTTGCGTTCGCCGCACATTGACAAGAAGTCGCGGGAACAGTTCGAGATGCGGACCCACAAGCGGGTGATCGACATCTTCGACCCGACGTCGCGGACCGTTGAGGCGCTGAACCGATTGGTGGTGCCGGCGGGCGTGTTCGTCAAAATCAAAGCTTAAGGTCGCGGGCGGGCGCTCCGCTCGCGGCGAACAGGTAACGCGTTGGCGGGCAACGCGATGGGGCGTTGCTCGGTAGGAGTGTCGACGGCATGATCCCGGCGATTCTCGGCAAAAAAGTGGGCATGACGCAGATCTACAGCGAGGACGGGCGGAGTGTGCCCGTCACGGTGATCGCGGCCGGCCCCTGCGTCGTGACGCAAGTGAAGACGGCTGATGGCCCAGACGGCTATTACGCGGTCCAGCTCGGCTACGAGGACGTGAAGCCGCACCGCTCGACACTGCCGGAGATCGGGCATGCTCGCAAGGCGAGCACGGCACCGAAGCGGTTTGCACGGGAGATCCGGCTGGCGGAGCCGACGGACAAGGCGATCGGCGAGACGGTGACGGTGGACGTGTTCGCGGATGCCGGCGTGAAGTGGGTCGACATTGCGGGGACGACGCGCGGCAAGGGCTTCCAGGGCGCCATGAAGCGCTGGGGCTTTGGCGGGCAGAGCGCCTCGCACGGTGTCGAGCGGAAGCACCGCTCACCCGGCAGCATCGGCGGGCACGCGTCGAACACCGGCACGGGCACGCCGAAGAAGGGCAAGCGGATGGCCGGCCGAACAGGTGGCGTGAACCGCGTGGCGCGGTGCCAGGAGTTGATGGGGGTGGACGCGGAGCAGAACGTGCTGTGGGTGCGGGGCTCGGTTCCCGGTCCGAAGGGCAGCTTCGTGTTGGTGCGGCAATCGAAGACCAGGCAGTAGGACGGTTAAGCCGCGGCCCGCTGGTGGCCGGGGCGCATGAACGTTAGGGTTTGGTGATGCTGGGTATTCCGATCTACGACGAGGCCGGCAAGCAGGTCGGCACCGAAGAGCTCGACGAGGCGGTGCTGGGCGGGGCGGTGAATCCGCAGCTGGTCAAGCAGGCGGTCGTCGCGTACCTGGCGAACCAGCGGCAGGGTCACGCTCAGCAGCTGACCCGCGCCGAAGTCCACGGCTCGACGCGGAAGCTGTATCGGCAGAAGGGCACCGGTAACGCCCGCATGGGCAATGCGCGGACCCCCATTCGCCGCGGGGGCGGCAATACATTTCCGCGGCGCGTCTGCGACTTTCGCCAGGACCTGCCCAAGAAGATGCGCCGCCAGGCCCGGAGCCACGCCCTGCTCGCCAAGATCCAAGATAACCAAGTTTGCATTCTCGACGGCCTCGCGTTCGACGCGCCGAAGACGAAGCGCCTTGCCGGCGTCCTCACGGCGCTCGGCATCGACCGGGGCTGCGTGCTGGCGACGGCGGGCAAGGACGAGCACCTGTACAAGAGCGGCCGCAACCTCCCGCGGACGCGGGTCATGGATGTGGCCGAGTTGAACGCGTACTTCATCCTGGTGCGGCCGAAGCTGGTGCTGACGCGGGAGGCGTTCGCGTGGTTGAAGGACAACGTCGGCGCCGCGGCGGTGAGCGCGGCCGGCTGAGCATAGGAACGAGGGTTTCGCGGTGGACGTCTACCACACCATCATTCGGCCGATCGTGACCGAGAAGTCGTCGTTCCAGACGCGGTCGGGGAACGAGCGACGGGGCGGGGCGTTCTGTTTCGAGGTGCATCCGGCGGCGAACAAGTTCCAGATCCGGGACGCGATCGAGAAGATCTACAACGTGAAAGTCGAGAGCGTGCGGACGCAGAACAAGGCGGGCAAGCGGCGGCGGGTCCGGTTTCACTACGGACAGGGGCCGATGCAGAAGCGGGCGGTGGTCGTACTGGATGCGAACAGCCACATTGACCTGTTCTAGCGGTGGCCTGTGCGGCGTGCTGGTTTTTGAAGGCAGCGATTTTTCGGGATTCTGAGGTGCAGCGATGGGCGTGAAGCTCTACAAACCGACCACGCCGGGGCGGCGGAACGCGAGCGTCAACGACTACGCCGAGATTACGCACAAGCACAAGAACCGCCCGGTCTCGTCGCTGACGGAGCGGCTGAAGAAGACCGGCGGGCGGAATCATCACGGCAAGATCACGGCGCGGCACCGGGGCGGCGGGAACAAGCGGCTGTACCGGATCATCGACTTCAAGCGCCGGCTGGACGACCAGCCGGCGACGGTTCTGGAGATCCAGTACGACCCGAACCGCAGCTGTCACATCGCCCTCCTCGAGTATCCCGACAAGACCAAGCGGTACATCCTGGCGCCGCTGTCGCTGAAGGCCGGCGACGTCGTCGAGAGCGGCGTGAAGGTCGAGCCGAAGGTCGGTAACTGCATGCCGCTGGCGAGCATTCCGACCGGCATGTCGGTCCACAACATCGAGATGGCGCCCGGGCAGGGCGGCAAGCTGGTGCGGACGGCGGGCGGGGTGGCGCGGCTGATGGCGAAGGAAGCCAAGTGGGCGACGATCCTGCTGCCCTCGGGCGAGATGCGGCAGGTGCACGCGACCTGCCGGGCGACGATCGGGCAGCTGGGCAACATGGATCACCAGAACGTCAGCATCGGCAAGGCGGGCAAGTCGCGGCACATGGGTCGCCGCCCGCACGTCCGCGGCAAGGCGATGAACCCGGTGGCGCACCCGTTGGGCGGCGGCGAGGGTCGCAGCAACGGCGGGCGGCACCACTGCTCGCCGACCGGCGTGCTGGCGGACGGGGGGCGGACGCGCAAGCCGCGGAAGAACTCGAACCGCCGAATTCTGCGGCGGCGGCTGACGAAGCGGTACGGGATTGCGAAGCTGCGGCGGACGAAGTAGGCGTTAGCGCGCGAGGAAGGCACGATGTCACGGAGCGTGAAAAAGGGTCCCTACGTCAGCGAGAAGCTTTATCGCAAGGCGATGAAGGCCCAGGAAGCCGGTGTTCGGACGCCGATCAAGGCCTGGAGCCGGGGTTGCACGATCGTGCCGGAGTTTGTCGGGCTGACGTTCGACGTCCACAACGGCAAGACGTTCTTGAAGGTTTTCGTGACCGAGGAGATGGTCGGTCACAAGCTCGGGGAGTTCGCCCCGACGCGGGCGTTCCGGACGCACACGCAGCGGAAGTAGGCGGCGGACCGCGTCCCGTGGTTGAGGAAGTGCACATGGCTTGGAAGGCAACTCATCGCTACGCCCGGATCTCCGAGCGAAAGGTGCGGCTGATCGCGGACCTGATTCGCGGGCGGCGGTGTGACGAGGCGCTGGCGCTGCTGCAGTTCACGCATCGTCGCGGAGCGCACTTCGTCGACAAGGTGCTGCGCTCGGCGATGGCGAACGCGAACGAGCAGGAAGCGGCGATGAACCGACTGTACGTCGCGGAAGCCCGGGTCGACGAGGGGCCGATTATCAAGCGGTTCCACCCGAAGGATCGCGGGCGGGCGCACCCGATTCAGAAACGCACGAGCCACATCGTGGTGGCGGTTGACGAGAAGGACTAACCCGTGGGCCAGAAATGCAATCCAATCGGCTTTCGCGTCGGGGTCACCGAGGGGTGGCGCTCGCGGTGGTACGCGCCGAAGGCCGCGTTCGGGACCTTCCTCGTCGAGGATGAGAAGATTCGCCGCTACGTCGACGCGCAGCTCAACCGCAAGCCGCCCTACGCCGGGGTCTCGCGGGTGGAGATCGAGCGGACGCGCGACGAGGTGAAGGTGATCCTGCACACGGCCCGCCCCGGGATGGTGATCGGGGCCAAGGGGGCCGAGGTTGACAAGCTGAAGGGCCAGCTCGAGGACCTGATCGACCGGCGGGTGGGCGTGTCGATCGTGGAGATCAAGCATCCCGATCTGGACGCGCGGCTGGTGGGCGAGAACATTGGCGAGCAGCTCAAGAAGCGGAGCAGCTTCCGCCGGATCATGAAGCAAAAGTGCGAGTCGGCGATGGCGGCCGGCGCCAAGGGCGCGAAGGTCATCTGCTCGGGGCGGCTCGGCGGGTCCGAGATGGCGCGGGTCGAGACGCAGATGCTGGGCGCGATTCCGCTCCAGACGCTGCAGGCGCACGTCGACTACGCGGTCGTGCACGCGGTGACCAAGGTCGGCACGATCGGCGTGAAGGTTTGGATTTACAAGGGTTTTTACGGCGAAGAGATCGTTCCGCAGCAGACCGACCGCGGCTTCCGCCGCCGGGGTCGCCGCTAGGCGGAACGCCGGCCGCACTGGATCTCGCCGGACTGAAGGAGTTGTACCGTGCCCGTGATGATGCCCAAACGCGTGAAGTGGCGCAAGGCCCAGAAAGGGCGCGTGCGCGGGAATGCCGCGCGCGGCAACACGGTGGCCTTCGGCGACTTCGGGCTGCAGGCGCTGGACGCCGGGCGGATCACGGCCCGCAACATCGAGGCCGGCCGCGTGGCCGCTACGCACTTCCTGCACCGCCAGGGCCGGATCTATGTGCGGCTCTTCCCGCACAAGCCGGTCTCGTCGAAGCCGCTCGAGACGCGGATGGGTAAGGGCAAGGGCGAGCCGGATTTCTGGACGGCCATCGTGCGGCCGGGGACGGTGATGTACGAGATCGGCGGGGTGGGCGAGGAGGTCGCGAAGGAAGCCTTGCTGCGGGTGGCGCACAAGATGCCGGTGCGGGCGCGGTTCGTGAAGCGCGGGCACTAGGCCCGGGGATGGCGGCCGGTTGACGGCGTTGGATGGGACGAGCGATGAAGATCGAAGAAGTACGGGCGATGAAGGTCGACGAGATGCACGGGCGGCTCGAGGAGCTGCGTCGGCACTTGTTCGAGCTGCGGTCCCAGGCGGTGACGGAGAAGCTCGAGGACCCGACGCGGATTCGCAAGACCCGCAAGGACATCGCGCGGCTGCTGACGGTCCTGCGGCAACGGGGTGAACAGAACATTGAGCAGCGGCAGGCCAGCATGACGGCTGCGGCCGCCCGCCGTTAACGGTTGACGTCAGGGACAAAGGTAAGCATGGCAGAGCAGACCACGACAACAGGTGAGGCTGCGGGGCGCGAGGCGACCCGGGTGACGCGGATCGGGGTGGTGTCCTCGGACGCGCGGAACAAGACGATCGCGGTGCTGTGCTCGTTTTCGGTGCCGCATCCGAAGTACGGCAAGCTGCTCAGCCGACGGACCAAGGTCCACGCGCACGATGAGCAGAACGAGGCCAAGCGCGGCGACCGGGTCGAGATCGCCGAGTGCCGGCCGTACAGCAAGCAGAAGCACTGGCGCCTGGTGCGGGTCCTGGAGCGGGCCGCGTTGGAGGCGGGAACGTGATTACGCAATACACGCGTATGAATGTGGCCGACAACACCGGCGCGAAGTTGCTCCAGACGATCCAGGTGCTGAAGGGCGGCTCGGCGGGAACGGGCAAGAAGCGCCTCCGCCGCGGCGGCGTGGGCGACATTGCGATCTGCTCCGTGCGGGCGGCCCTGCCGAATGCCGACATCAAGAAGGGCGACAAGGTGCGGGTCGTGATCGTGCGGACGAAGTACCCGACGCGGCGGGCCGACGGCACGTACGTCCGGTTCGACAGCAACGCGGCCGTCATCATCGACGGCGAGGGCAACCCGCGGGGATCGCGCGTCTTTGGGGCGGTGGCCCGCGAGCTGCGCGAGCAGAACTTCACGAAGATCATCTCGCTGGCCGAGGAGGTGTGGTAACGATGGCGGCCCGGATTCGCAAGGATGATCGCGTGATCGTGATTGCCGGCGCCCACAAGGGTGCGACCGGCAAGGTGCTCCGCGTCCTGCACGACAAGGACCGCGTGCTGATCGAGGGCGTGAACATGGTTTACCGCCACGTGCGGCCGAACCGTCGCAACCCGCAGGGTGGTCGCGTGCAGCGCGAGGCCCCGATCCATGTTTCGAACGTGCAGCCGGTCGATCCCGGGACCGGCAAGGGCACCCGCGTCCGTTTCCCGGTGAAGACCGACGAGCGTGGCCGGGTGGTTTCTAAGCAGCGCACCAGCACGCGCGGCACCGTGCTCAGCGAGGTGACGCGCGCGGACAAGCAGTCGACGCAGAGTGAGGGCAGCTGATGGCCGCGCGGCTCCAGGAAACCTATCGCCAGGACATCCTGCCGAAGCTCCAGCAGGAGATCGGCCGCAGCAACCCGATGTCGCTGCCGAAGCTCCAAAAGATCATCGTCTCGGTCGGCATGGGCCGGGCGGTCCAGGAGGGCGGCACCAAGGCGATCGAGCACAAGCGGTTTGTCGAAGGGCTCGAGCACCTGGCGACGATTACCGGGCAGAAGCCGGTCGTCACCAAGGCCCGCAAGAGCGTGTCGAACTTCAAGGTCCGCGAGGGCTGGGACGTCGGGCTGAAGGTGACGCTGCGGGGGCAGCGGATGTACGAGTTCCTCGACCGGCTGATCTCGCTGGCGATCCCCCGCGTGCGCGACTTCCGCGGGCTGAACCCGAACAGCTTCGATGGGCGTGGCAACTACAACATGGGCCTGGCCGAAGTCGGGGTCTTTCCGGAGATCAACCCCGACCGCGTATCGGCCCAGCAGGGCATGAACATCACGATTTGCACGACGGCCCCGAACGACGCCGAGGCGCGGCAGTTGCTGACGCTGCTCGGCATGCCGTTCCGCAGCTAGGTCGTTTGGTGTCTTAGGTCGTCAGGAGTCACAGGCATGGCGCGTCTCGCGTTGAAGCTCAAAGCCAAGCGGAAGCCGAAGTACCCGGTGCGGGCGCAGCACCGCTGCGAGCTGTGTGGCCGCTCGCGGGCGGTCTACCGCAAGTTCAAGATTTGCCGGGTGTGTTTCCGGGAGCTGGCCCTTGAAGGCCGGATTCCGGGCGTCCGCAAGGCCAGCTGGTAAGGGAAGCGGAACTTATGGCGACATCGGACCCCATCGCGGACATGCTGACGCGGATTCGCAATGCGAACCGCAATGGCCGGCGGCAGGTGCATGTCAAGCGGAGCAAGGTGTGTCTCGGGATTGCCGACGTGCTCCGGCGGGAAGGCTACATCCGGGATTTCGCCTCGATCGACGACGCGAACCAGGGCGAGATCCGGATCGACCTCAAGTACGGCGACCGGGGCGAGCTGGTCATCCAGCAGCTGGAGCGGTCGAGCCGGCCGAGCAAGCGGCTGTACGTCAAGTCGGACGAGATTCCCATGGTGCTGGACGGGCTGGGGATCGCGGTGTTGTCGACGAGTCGGGGCGTGATGAGCGACCGCGACGCCCGCACGCAGCGGGTGGGCGGCGAACTGCTCTGTAAGGTGTGGTAACGAGATGTCGCGGATTGGAAAACAGCCGGTTCCGGTGCCCTCGGGCGTGAAGGTCGCGATCAGCGGCGCCGCCGTGAAGGTCAGCGGCTCGAAAGGCGAGTTGAGCTGGTCGCTGCCCCAGGGCATCACGGCCAAGGAAGAGAACGGCACGGTGGTGGTCGAGCGGGCGGACGACGAGAAGGAGTCCAAGGCCCTGCATGGGCTCACCCGGGCGCTGCTGGCGAACATGGTCGTCGGCGTCTCCGAGGGCTACCGCAAGGAGCTCGAACTTTACGGCACGGGCTACGGCTGCCAGGTGAAGAACAACAAGCTGCTGCTGAACTGCGGCTTCATGGGCCGCGGGATCGGGCGCGAGGCGCAGTTCGAGATCCCGATCCCGGCCGGGCTCACCGTCGAGGTCAGGACGCCGGCCGCCCGCGGTAACAGCGAGCCGGCCCGGTTCTCGGTCAGCGGCTGCGACAAGCAGGCGGTCGGGCAGTTTGCGGCCGAGGTGCGAAAGATCCGCAAGCCCGAGCCGTACTTGGGCAAGGGCATCCGCTATGCCGGCGAGCAGATTCGCCGCAAGGCGGGCAAGGTGTTTGCGAGCGGCGGCTAGGCCGACTGAGGAACCAGAGCATGCGCTCAGAACTGATCAAACGCGCGCGGCACGCCCGGCGGATTCGGCGGGTGCGAAAGAAAGTGATTGGGATCGGCGATCGGCCGCGGCTGGCGGTCTCGCGTTCCAACCGGCACATCTACGCCCAGGTCATCGACGACCTCAGCGGCAAGACGCTCTGCGGCGTCTCGTCGCAGTCGAAGGAGCTCCAGGGCGAGCTGGGCGCCGCGAGTGGTAACAAATCGGCCGCGACAGTGGTCGGCAAGGCGGTGGCCGAGAAGGCCAAGGCGCTGGGGGTCGAAAAGGTCAGCTTTGATCGCCGGGGCCGGAAGTACCACGGCCGGGTGAAGGCGCTGGCCGACGCGGCCCGCGAGGCCGGTTTGAAGTTCTAATTCAGCGAAGGATCAGCGGGCGTTATGGCTACGAAACCTCAAAGACGCAGTCGGCGCGGCGGCGATTTCGACGACAGCGGTGGCGTTGAAGACCAGCTGGTCAAGCTCTATCGGTGTGCAACGGTGGTCAAGGGCGGCCGGCGGTTCTCGTTCGGCGCGCTGACGGTCGTCGGCGATCGCCGCGGACGGGTTGGCTACGGCTACGCGAAGGCGAACGAGGTGCCGCCCTCGGTCGAGAAGAGCATCAAGCAGGCCCGCCGGCGGATGCTGAAGGTGCCGCTGCGGGGCAACTCGATCCCCCACCGGGTCGAGGGGCGGTTCGGCGCGAGCCGCGTGATGCTGATCCCGGCCTCGCCGGGTACGGGGGTCATCGCGGGTTCCGCGGTGCGGGCGGTGCTCGAGCTCGCCGGCATCAAGGACGTGCTGACGAAGTGCTACGGCTCGACGAGCCCGAAGAACCTGGTGAAGGCAACGCTTGACGGGCTCACGAAGCTGCGGACCCGGGCGATGGTCGAGGAACTCCGCGGCGTGAGGCTTGACCACCTGCCGGAAGAGCCCGCGCTCGAGGCCGAGGCCACCACCGAGGCCTACGTCGCACCGGAAGGACGCACCCCGCCGCCGGCCGAGACGCCGGCAATCGCACCGACCGAATCGCCGGCTGCTGAACCGCCGGCTGCGGACGCCCCGGCTGCTGCGGCTCC
>CAZCKC010000047.1:9313-19146 GCA_964499235.1 uncultured Planctomycetales bacterium
CCGGCTGCGGACGCCCCGGCTGCTGCGGCTCCAGCTGCTGCGGCTCCAGCTGCTGAGGCTCCCGCGGCGGAGGCGCCCGCGGCAGAGGCGCCGACTCCCGAGGCTCCCGCGGTTGAGCCGGAGGCCGTCGCGCCCCCGACGCCCGCGACGGAATCCCCGGCTGAGACATCCCCGGCTGAGACGCCCGCCGCACCCGACGCGGCGCCGCCGGGCGAGCCGTCCTCCGAAACCCCGGAAGCCTCCGCGGGCGAGGACACACCGCCCAGCGGACCGACGACCGACGACGAGTCAAAGAAACAGGAATAGGCGACCATGCGGCTTGACGAGATCACCCAGGTAGCAGGGGCCCACAAGCGCCGGCGGCGCGTCGGGCGCGGTGAGAGCAGCGGCCTCGGCAAGACCGCGGGCAAGGGACACAAGGGCGCCCTGGCCCGGTCGGGTGTCGATATCCACCCGCTGTCGGAAGGCGGCCAGATGCCGCTGTTCCGGCGGCTGCCGAAGCGGGGCTTCAACAACGCGAACTTCCGAAAGACCTACCAGCCGGTGAACCTCCAGGATCTCGAACGGCGCTTCGACGACGGGGCGACGGTTGACTTGGCGGCACTGGTCGAACGGGGCGTGGTCAACGGCCGGCGGCCGCTGGTGAAGGTTTTGGCGAAGGGCACGCTGAGCAAGAAGCTCACGGTTCACGCCCACGCCTTCAGCGACAAGGCGAAGGCCGCGATCGAGCAGTCCGGCGGAAGCGCGACGCTCATCCCGCAGGTCGACCGAGCGGCCGCCTGGAAGGCCAAACGGCGTACGGTGGTGAAGGCCAAAGCCGCCATGGCGGCCAGCGCGCCGGAGGCCACGCCGACAAACCCGCCGCCGGCCGAAACCGAGGCTGGGGAGCCGACTTCCGAGTAATCTTTGCAGGGCGCACGGCCTTGGCCCGGACGGTTTCCGGGCGGTCAACGGCCCAGCGGTCGGGTAGAGCGACCACCGAGGGATAGCAGCATGTTCAGGGCGTTCTTCAATGTGTTCCGCGTGCCCGACCTGCGGCGGAAGGTGCTGTTCACGCTCTTCATGTTGGCGGTCTACCGGGTCGGCTACTACGTCCCGCTGCCGGGCATCAGCCAGGACGCCCTCCAGAACTTCTGGCAGCAGACCGCCCAGCAGGCGGGCCAGGCGGCCCAGCAGGCGGCGGCCCTCTACAGCATGTTCACCGGCGGCAGCCTGGGGCAGAGCACGATCTTCGGCCTCGGCATCATGCCGTACATCAGCGCGTCGATCATTCTCCAGCTTCTGCTGACGGTGGTACCAGCGCTCGAGCGGCTCCAGAAGGAGGGCGAGGCCGGCCGGCGCAAGATCCAGGAGTACACCCGCTATCTCACGCTGGGGTTGTGCGTGATCCAGGGGATCTTCTGGGTCAACTACCTGCAGGCGAACAACCTCGTTTATCCCGACTACAGCGGGTCGTTCAGCTTTGTGGCGATCGCCCTGACGGCGTTGATCGCCGGGACGATGATCCTGATGTGGATCGGTGAGCAGATCGATGAATACGGGATTGGCAACGGGATCAGCCTGATCATCATGGCCGGCATCGTGGCCCAGCTGCCCGGGGCGATCATCCAGGTCGTCACGCTGTGGGATCCGCAGGCGGCCGGCGGCACGTCGGGGATGACGCCGACGAAGATCCTGTTCCTGATCACGTCGTTCGTGTTCGTGGTCGCGGGGGCGATTCTGGTGACGCAGGCGCAGCGGCGGATCCCCATCCAGCACGCCCGGCAGACGCGGGGTCGGCGCGTGGTCGGCGGCCAGCGCCACTACCTGCCGCTGCGGGTGAACCATGGCGGCGTGATGCCGATCATCTTCGCGAGCTCGTTCCTGTTGTTCCCCGGCATGCTGTTCGGCTGGCTGGCGCAGACGTGGACCTTCTTCGGGGTCTGGAACTGGATGTACGCGAACATGCAGCCCGGTAACTTCGTGTACGAGCTGGTCTACGTCGGGCTGGTCTTCTTCTTCGCTTACTTCTGGACGTCGGTGCAGTTCCGCCCGAAGGAGTTGGCCGACAACCTGCGCGACTCGGGCAGCTTCATCCCGGGCCTGCGGCCGGGCAAGCGGACGGCGGACTACCTCGAAGCGGTGATGAACCGGATCACGTACGTGGGCGCGGCGTTCCTGGCCGTGATCGCGGTGATTCCGTCGATCGTCGCGGTGCAGCTGAATATCCCGTGGACGGTGTCGGCGTTTCTGGGAGGCACGGGGCTGCTGATCGTGGTGAGCGTGCTGCTGGACTTCATCCAGCGGCTGGAGGCGAACCTCGTGATGCGGAACTACGAAGGGTTCCTCGGCGATGAGACGGGGGCGGGACCGCGGATTCGCGGCCGCCAGTCGTAAGGATTTCCATGGCTGCCGCGCACTTCATCTTCATCGGGCCGCCAGGTTCCGGGAAAGGGACCCAGGCCCAGCGTTTGCATGAGAGTCGAGGGCTGACGCAGCTGTCGAGCGGGCACGTGCTGCGGGGCGAGATTTGCGCCCACACGCCACTGGGGCAGCGGGTGCAATCCTTCGTGGAGGCCGGCGCGCTGGTGCCCGACGAGCTGATCAGCGACGTGATGCTGTCGGCGGTGGATAAGCTGCCGGCGGACTCCGGCTTTGTGTTAGATGGGTTTCCGCGGACGGTGCCGCAGGCCGAGGCGTTGCAGCAGGGGTTTGAGCGGCGGGGGATCACGCTGCACGGCGTGCTGGACTATGAGCTGTCGGACGAGGAGATCATCCGGCGGATCAGCGGGCGCCGCGTTTGCACAAAATGCGGGGCGTCGTATAATGTTGAATTCCTCCCGCCGAAGACCCCCGGGGTCTGTGATGTGTGCGGGGGCGAGCTCGTGCAGCGGGCCGACGACGAACCCGAGGTCGTGCGGCAGCGCTTGGTGAATTACCGCGAGCAGACCGAGCCACTGGTGGCGTATTACGCCCGCCGGGATCTATTGTGTCGGGTGGACGCGTTGCGCCCGCCGGAAGAGGTGGAGGCGGCGACGCTGGCAGTGGTGGACGAGGTGCTCGAGAACTAGATGTGGGCCGCCGGGAAGAAGATCGAGCTTAAGAGCCCCCGTGAGATCGAGTTGATGCGGGCGGCCGGCGGGCTGGTCGGGCGGATCCTGGACGAGATTACCGGGCTGGTGAAGCCCGGGGCGACCACGGCGGAGCTCGACGCGGTGGCGCGGCGGCGAATTGACGAGGCGGGGGCCGAGGCGTTGTTCCTGGGCGTCGAGAACCCGCAGGCGAAGTATCCGTTTCCGGCGGCGGTGTGTGCGTCGCTGAACGAAGAGATTGTCCACGGCGTGCCGGATGACCGTCCGCTGAAGGAAGGCGACATCATCAGCATCGATGTGGGCGTGCGGTTGAAGGGTTACTGCGGCGACTCGGCCCGGACTTTTGCGGTCGGGGCAATCGCGCCCGAGGCCCGGCGGCTGCTCGACGTGACCCGTACGGCGCTGGAGATCGCGGTACGGGAGATCAAGCCGTTCGGCCGCTGGTCGACGGTGGCCCACCAGATGCAGGCGTGCGTCGAGGACGCGGGCTTCGGGGTGGTCAAGGACTTTGTCGGCCACGGAATTGGCCGGGAGATGCACGAGGAGCCGAAGGTTCCGAACTACGTTGACCGGGAGCGGCGGGGCGATTTCGACCTGGTGCCCGGGCTGACGATCGCGGTGGAGCCGATGGTGGCGGCGGGCAATCCGACATTCATGTACCGCGATGATGACCGCTGGGCGGTAATCACGCGGGATCGGTCGCTGGCGGCGCATTTTGAGCACACGCTGGCGGTCACGGACAAGGGGGTCGAGATCCTGACGCCGGTCGGGGTGTCGGCGCCGGTAGGAGGTTTGTCATGAAGGTGCGCAGCAGCGTGCGACGCATCTGCGAGAACTGCAAGATCGTGAAGCGCAAGGGCGTGGTGCGGGTGATCTGCTCGGATCCGCGGCACAAGCAGCGCCAGGGCTAGCGGGTCGCGAGGCGGCCATTCAGGCAGAGAGGTGGCTCCATGCCGCGTATTGCTGGGGTTGACGTACCGAACGACAAGCGGATCGACGTGGCGCTGCGCTACGTCTACGGGATCGGGCCGAAGCTGGCCCGCGACATCCTCCGCTCGGCGAACATCGCGCCGGAGATCCGGGCGAACAAGTTGAGCGAGGACGAGGTCAGCCGCATCGCGGTGATCATCGAGAACGACTATCCCGTCGAAGGCCAGCTGCGGCGGCAGCTGCAGCAGAACATCGCCCGGCTGCGCGAGATTCGCAGCTACCGGGGGCTGCGGCACGGCCGCGGGCTGCCGGTGCGCGGGCAACGGACGCGGACCAACGCCCGGACCCGCAAGGGCCCGCGGAAGACGGTGGCGGGCAAGAAGGGTGTCAAGGAAATGCACCGCGGCTAACGGCTAGTCGGCGGCTTGCAGAGGGAGCAGCAGCGTTGGCAAAATCAGGCAAGAAGCGCGTCAGGCGGAACGTCGCGAAGGGCATTGCCCACATCAAGGCGACGTTCAACAACACGTTGATCACGATCACCGATGTGAACGGCGACACGCTCTGCTGGGCGTCGTCGGGGTCGGTGTCGCTCGGCGGTGGTGAGAAGAAGTTCAGCGGCGCGCGGAAGAGCACGCCCTTCGCCGCCCAACGCGCCGCGCAGTACTGCGCGAGCGAGGCCAAGAAGAGCGGTCTCATCGAGATCGAAGTGAAGGTCAAGGGTCCCGGTGCCGGCCGCGAGTCGGCGATCACGGCCCTCCAGGCCTCCGGGCTGCGGATCCAGACGATCGAAGATGTCACGCCGCTGCCGCACAACGGCTGTCGGCCACGCAAGAAGCGGAGGGTTTAACGGATGGCGCGCAACAACGGTCCCACGACGCGCCTCGCGCGGCGCGAAGGCGTCAACCTCCAGCTCAAGCCGATCCGCGACCAGACCGGCAAGCACCCGCTCGAGCGCGAGTACAAGAACTACCCGCCGGGCATGCACCTTTGGCGCCGCGGCAAGACTTCCGAGTACGCCGTCCGGCTGCGTGAAAAGCAGAAGGTCAAGCGGCACTACGGCATCCTCGAGAAGCAGTTCCGCCGTTACTTCGCGATGGCCGAGGGAGCCAAGGAGAATACCGGCCTGGTGCTGCTCCAGCTGCTCGAGCGGCGGCTCGACAACGTCGTCTACAAGACGCGGTTCATCGCCGGGCGTCGCGGCGCCCGCCAAGCGATCGTGCACGGCCACATTTTCGTCAACGGGCGGAAGGTCGACCGGCCGAGCTACCAGGTCCAGACCGGCGACAAGATCGCGATCAATCCGCGCGAGAAGTCGCAGCAATACGCCCGCGCCCAGATGCAGCTGATCGAGGGCGTGGCGATCCCGCCGCGCCAGGGCTGGCTCGAGATCGATGACAGCAAGCTCGCCGCCACGGTGCTGACCCTGCCGACCCGCGAAGACATCATCATCCCGATCGAAGAACAACTGATTGTCGAGTTCGCCTCACGCTAGGCGTGACGGCCGCGGACGCGGCAACTAAGCCACACAGGCCGGAGGCATCTGCAATGCGAATTCGATGGCGCGGACTCGAACTGCCCGCCCGCGTGATCCGGGACCCCGAGGTCAGCACGAACGATTACGGCCGCTTTATGGTCGAGCCGTTCGAGCGGGGCTTCGGGACCACGGTGGGCAACAGCCTGCGGCGGATCCTGCTCTCGAGCCTTGAGGGCGCGGCGATCACGCAGGTTAGGATCGCCGGCGCCGACCACGAGTTCACCTCGCTGGAGGGCGTGCTCGAGGACGTCACCGACATCATCCTGAACATTAAGTCGATGATCGTGAACCTTGAAAGCGACACGCCGAAGACCATGCGGATCGAACGGCGCGAGCGGGGCGAGGTCCGGGCCGGCGACTTCGAGTGTGATCCCGCGATTACCGTCATCAGCAAGGACCACGTGATCGCGACCCTCACCGACGACGTCACCTTCTCGGCCGAGTTCACCGTCGCCCGCGGCCGCGGCTACGTGCCGGCGGTCGAGAACATCGACGAGAACGCCGAGGTCGGCGTGATCGCGGTCGACGCGCTCTACTCGCCCGTGACGCGCGTCCGCTACCGCACCGAGGCCACCCGCGTCGGCCAGAGCGTCAACTACGACCGGCTCGTGATGGAGGTCTGGACCAAGGGCACGATCCTGCCCGAGGACGCGCTCGTCGAGGCCGCCAAGATCCTGCGCAAGCACCTCAACCCGTTCGTGCAGTACCACGAGCTCGGCGAGCTGACCGCCTCCTCCGATGCCGGCATCGAAGAGGAGCAGCCGCAGATCGACGAGGGCCTGCGGCAGAAGCTCGAGATGCCGCTCTCGGCGCTCGACCTCTCGGTCCGCGCCAGCAACTGCCTCGAGGCCGCCGAGATCAACACCGTCGGCGAGTTGGTCGACAAGGACGAGGCCGAGTTGCTCCAGCTCCGCAGCTTCGGCCGCACGTCGCTCGTCGAGGTCAAGCGGAAGCTGGCCGGCATCGGTCTGACGCTCGGCCTCAAGCCCAGTGAGCAGGCCGGCGCCGCTCCGGGCACCACGGCCGAGCTTGAGGTGGAAGAAGAGGCCGCGCCGGAGTTCGACATCCCGGTCGAAGGTCAGTCGGAGGAGTCCTAGCCATGCGTCACGCGTTCCGCGGCCGAATCCTGAACCGCACGCCGTCGCACCGTATCGCCCTGCGACGGAACATGTGCCAGAGCCTGATCGAGCACGGCGAGATCCGCACCACGCTGGTCAAGGCGAAGGAAATCAAGGCCCAGGCCGACAAGCTGCTCCGCCTGGCCGTGGACGCCGCCAGTGCGACCGCCAGCGGCACCGCCGCTGGTCGGATCCGCGCCGTCACGCTGCGGCAGCGCGCGATTGCGATTCTCAACGATCGGCAGATCATCCCGGCCGAGCACCGCGAGGACTACGACGCCCTCAGCGACGCGAAGCGGGCGAAGGTCTTGCGGGCCCGCAGCGGCCGCCGCTACCGCGCCCAGACCACAGCCCCCGGCGTGAAGTTCACGTCCGAGTCGGTGATCCACAAGCTCTTCAACGAGATCGGCCCGCGGCTCAAGGAGCGCGACGACGCCCGCGAATGTCGCGGCAGCTACACGCGGATCATCAAGCTGGCCGAGCGCCGGCTCGGTGACGGCGGGGCGCTGGCGATCCTCCAGATCGTCGCCCCTGACGACGAGCCGCGCCCAAAGAGCACGACCAAGACCGAGCGCAAGCGCAAGGCCCGGATCCGCTACGCCGCCTACGCCGGCGAGAAGCTCCCGCAGCGCCGCGGCAGCGGCAAGCGGTCGGCCAAGCCCGCCGCGGCAGAAGCCCCGGCTCCGGCGGAGACGGAAAGCCCCTCGCCCGCGGCCGAGACGCCCAGCGCGACCGCGACAGAAGAGCCCGCACCCGAGGCGCCGCCCGCCGAGCAGGCGGACGGCGAGACCCCCGACACCGACGAGAAGAAGGCGGAATAGGCGTCCCATCGGCGGTGACGCGGCCGCGCGAACCGTGCCCGCGGCGCGAGAGAACGCGATGCCCGACACGATCTTCAGCCAGATCATCGCCGGCGAGGTACCATGTCAGAAGGTCTACGAGGACGACCACGTCCTGGCCTTCCTGGACATCAACCCGCTCAGCCCCGGGCACACGCTGGTGATTCCGAAACGCCCCGTGGCCCGGCTGGAAGAGCTGCCCGCGGAAGAGGCTGCCGCCGTTGGCCGCGTGCTCGGTGGAATTGCCCAGCGGGTGCTCGCGGCGACCGGGGCGGTCGGCTACAACGTGCTGCAGAACAACGGCAAGGTCTCCGGACAGGAAGTGGAGCACGTGCACTTCCACATCATCCCGCGGGCCGCAGGTGATGGCCTCGGCTATCGCTGGAATCCAAAGTCGGTCAGCTCGGATGAGCTGCAGGCGCTGGCCGAGAAGATCAACGCGGCCGGCTGACACGGGTGGAGCATCGCGGGCGGCGGATTAGGGGCCGAAGCGCTGATTCAGTTGCGTCGATCGGCGGCCGAAAATATCATCACAGATGACACGGGGACGTAGCTCAGCTGGGAGAGCGTCGCGTTCGCAATGCGAAGGTCGAGGGTTCGAATCCCTTCGTCTCCAATTCCCCCCCACAACGCCTGAATCGTCCGAGGATCGGCTGTCTCCGCGTCGGGCGCCATTTGTTACGCGTGGTTCGCTTCCGTAGCGGGCGGCTCGGCCGTGCCCGCCAGCACGCCGCCGTCAAGATTGAAAGCGGCCGCGGTCGTGGCGGCCACCTGTCCTTGCGCTGGTCATCGGCAAGCGCCCTCAGCCCGCAGTCACTCGGGCTCAATTGACGTTAAAGAAGACTCTTGCCGTCGGCCCTACGCCGGCCCCTTATCCAGTCCGCCCGGTCCCGCTGGCGCTGCCTGCGGCCGGGCAGAAAAAGCACGGGCGGCTGGCCGCAATAGGCCACCCGCCCGTGGGCGTTCACAAGCTGGGTCCGGACATCTGTCCGGTGGGGCTGCCGCTACGGCACGGTCACCTCGCCGCTGAACAGGTCGCTGGCGAAGGCGATCGTGTCGCCAGGCTCGCCCCGGATCAGCACTTGCCAGCTGCCGTCGCTTTCGGCGGTCACGCTGGCCGTCGCCCCGTTGTCGAGGTTCTCGAGGTCGACCGTCGCGCCGGGCGAGGCCGAGAACGCCGCCCCCTCAACGATCACACCGCCGGCGACGCCGAGGATGTCATTCAGTTCGGCCGTCGAGATGCCGCCGAGCAGGTCCTGGTCGACCAACGGAAAGTCTTCCAGGCTTTCCATCAGCGCGATCAGCTCGCCGATCGGGTCCGAGCTGTCACCGAACGAGCGCATCGCGACGAAGTTAAGCAGGATGACGCGTTCGCCGGCCGGCACGGTGAGGGCGTAGTTGTACTCGAGGTCATCGTCGTCCTTGAACGCGTTCGTGACGCCCAGGAAGAACGAACCGACGCAGGGGTCGTCGGGCGCATCCTGGCAGTTGACCCACCAGATGTCGCCCGGTGACAGGAACAGACCACCACTCGTCGACTGGATCACGAACGGGTTGTCCTCGTCCGAGCCCAGGTTGCCATCGATTAGAATGTCGACCGTGATGTCGCTGCCGGTGTTGTTCTCGAAAATGTCCAGCCAGCGGGCAAAGCCGAGGTCGTTGCCTTCCGGCACGTAGACCTTCCGCGTCACGTCAAGGCCGACGAGGTTCTCCGGCCCGTAAACGACCTCGCGGTCGTCCTCCAGGTCGGCGTCGGTCTGGCTGGGAAAGCTGGGCGAGGTGTTGCCGTCGTCAACGTCGCTGATCCCCAGGAACCCGTCGAACGCGTCGTCGGTGTCGACGTCGGCGTCTTCGTGTTCGCCGTCACCAACCTCGCCGTCGGACTCGAAATCCCAGATGTGGCCGGTGCCGTCAGTCAAATCGAAGTTAAACGCGTTAACCGCGGCGGGATCGACGTTGTCGGCCGGTTCCTGTGCGATCACGGGCCGCGCCGCCACCAGGCAGTCGGGCACGCCGTCACCATTCGCATCAGCCCCGTCGTCATCGCCCGGGCACAGATCGCACGCGTCGCCGAAGCCATCGCCGTCGCTGTCGATCTGGTCCGCATTGGCGGTATCCGGGCAGTTGTCGCACGCGTCGCCGACGCCGTCCCCGTCGGCATCCTCCTGGTTCGGGTTCGCGTCATCGGGACAGTTATCGCAGGCGTCGCCCACGCCGTCCCCATCCGTGTCCGCCTGGTCGTTGTTCGCGACCTGCGGGCAGTTGTCGCAGGCGTCGCCGACATCGTCGCCGTCGGCGTCGGCCTGATCCTCGTTCGCGATCGCGACACAGTTGTCAACGT
>CAZCKC010000047.1:19246-23151 GCA_964499235.1 uncultured Planctomycetales bacterium
TCGCCGTCGGCGTCGGCCTGATCCTCGTTCGCGATCGCGACACAGTTGTCAACGTCGTCTGTAACCGTGTCGCCGTCGGTGTCCGGAATCTGCTGCTGACCGCCGCCATTGAGCGGACATCCGCCCAGCGTCAGCGCCAGACCGCTCGCGACCGCGAGCGTAATCAGCCTGTGCAGCAATCTTGGTTGGCTCATCGTTTCCTCCTCAGGTGGTTCGGCCCGTATACCCGGTGGGCGCCCATCAGTGCGAGTCGTTTATCTTCTACGCTGATCTGCGAACCTGCCATAATGGATGGCTCGTAGTGGGCTACGGGACTTCCAATAAGGGGGCGGAATTCTCGTCAGGCCGGCGCGCGCAGCCCAGAAAAGCGAAACACCCCGACCGACAGTAGACGGAGCGGGGTGATTCGAGATTCAAGTCGCCGGTGCGATCGACGCGCAGGGGTCAAGAGCGTCGCACACCGGCAAGCGGCACTCACTACGTTGTTATAGTATCACTTGCCCAGGCGCTCGGCCAGCAAAAAATTCACCGGCCGCACCCTCCGACGCCCGCAAGGCCCTAAAAAACCGCACCCTGCCGCCGGCATGCGGTGAGCACACGCGCGTCGACCCACCGGCCCGCCCGCTCGTGAGTTATTATCCGGCAAGCGATATCTGCTTTACCCCTTGCAGCGGGCCCCCGCCCCGCATAGATGAGAGTGATGAGCGAACTCGACCACAAGGACTTTGAGACCCGCATCCGCGTCCGCCCGCTCCGGCTCGAGGACTACGAGGCCGTCCACGCGCTTCAGCTCCGCTGCTTCCCGCAAATGGAGCCGTGGGAGCGGCCGATGTTCGAGAGCCAGATCACGGTCTTCCCCGAAGGCCAGATCGGCATTGAGTACGACGGCGAGCTCGTGGCGACGGCCAGCAGCCTGATCGTCGACTCCGACACCTACGAGGCCTGGCATGACTGGGAGCAGATCTCGGACCACGGTTACATCCGCAACCACGATCCCGAGGGTGACACGCTCTACGGCATCGAGATCATGGTCCACCCGGAATACCGGGGGCTGAAGCTCGCCCGCCGGCTCTACAACGCCCGCAAGCAGTTCGTCCGCGACCGCAACCTGCAGCGCATCATTGTCGGCGGTCGCATTCCCGGCTACAGCAAGCACGCCGACAAGATGACCGCCCGCGAGTACGCCGAGGCCGTCCAGAACAAGCAGCTCTTCGACCCCGTCCTCACCGTCCAGATCGCCAACGGCTTCGTCCTCAAGCGCCTGATCCCCGATTACATGTGGGAGGACGAGGCCTCCCGCGGCTGGGCGGCCTCGCTCGAGTGGGTCAACCTCGACTACCGCCCGCAGACCAGCCGCGCCTTCCGGGCCGTCTCCAATGTCCGCATTTGCGTCGTGCAGTACGAGATGCGCCCCATCAGCTCCTTCGAGGACTTCGTCAACCAGTGCCGCTACTTCACCGACGTGGCCAGCGACTACCGGTCGGACTTCATCGTCTTCCCCGAGCTGGTCACCACCCAGCTGCTGTCACTGGTCGACGCGCCGCGGCCGGAGGTGGGCGTCCGCAAGCTAGCCGATTTCACGCCGCAGTACCTGGAGGCCTTCAACGAGATGGCCATCAAGTACAGCGTCAACATCATCGGCGGCTCGCAGTTCGTCATCGAGGACGACCGGGTCTACAACATCTCCTACCTCTTCCGCCGCAACGGCACGATCGGCAAGCAGTACAAGATCCACGTCACCCCCTCCGAGTACCGCTGGTGGGGCATCGACGGCGGCGACAAGGTCGAGGTGTTCGACACCGACCGCGGCCGGATCGCGATCCTGATCTGCTACGACATCGAGTTTCCCGAGCTGGCCCGCATTGCGGCCGCCCGCGGGGCGAAGATCATCTTCGTCCCGTTCAACACCGACGAGCGTTACAGCTACCTGCGGGTGCGGCACTGCGCCCAGGCTCGCGCGATCGAGAACCAGCTCTACGTGGCGATCGCCGGCTGCACCGGCAACCTGCCCGACGTCGAGAACGCCGACATCCACTACGCCCAGTCAGGGATTTACACGCCGTCGGACTTCCCGTTCGCGCGCGACGCGATCGCTTCCGAGACGCAGCCCAACGCCGAGACCGTCATCATCCACGACGTCGACCTGGAACTGCTGCGCCGCCACCGCATCGACGGCACCGTCCGCACCTGGAACGACCGCCGCAAGGACATCTACCGCATCCGCTACCACGACGAAGACGAAGGCACGCTCGAGATCTAGTCAGCCGACGGGGTGCCCAAGCCCGGGCGCCTCAACCTGGGGGACTGACAAACCGTTCGGACCGCGTTTTCGTTGAAACTCAATACGCCTTCCCAAACACCACCCGCCGCGCACTCGGCTCGCCGGTGATGACGCAGCGGCCTTGCTCCGCCTCCGCGTCCAGCGGGATGCAGCGGACCGTCACCTGGAGGTCCTGCTTGACCTGTTCCTCGACGGCCGGGTCGCCGTTCCAGTGGCACAGCGCAAACCCGCCGTGGATCTCGGGCTTCTCCGCGTTCTGCGGCGTGAAGAAATCGTAGAACGCGTCCTGGCTGTCGATCCGGTGCGTGTGCTCGGCTCGGAAAGCTTTGGCGCGTTCGAACAGGTTCTGCTGGATTTCGTCGAGCAGCTGCGTGGCGCGCGCGACGAACTCCGCCCGCGGGATCCCCTGCTTGTCCTTCGGGCTCTGGTCGCGCCGAGCGCAGAAGACGCTGTCGGACTCGATGTCGCGGGGCCCGATCTCCAGCCGGATCGGCACGCCCTTGCGCACCCACTCCCACGTCTTCTCGCCGCCGCGCCCTTCGCGCTGGTCGATCTCGACGCCGACCTTCCGGTTGGCGTAGTCGAGCTGCCGCAGCTCGCGCGCCAGCTGGTCGCAGTAGTCGAGCACCTGGCCCTTGACCTCTTCCTTGTGGATCACGGGCAGGATCACGACGTGCGTTGGCGCCAGCCGGGGCGGGGCGACGAAGCCATCGTCGTCGCTGTGCGTCATCAGCAGCGCCCCGATCAGCCGCGTCGAAACCCCCCAGGAGGTCGTCCAGGCGTACTCCTCCTGCCCGGCCGCGCTGAGATACTTGATGTCGCTGGCCTGGGCGAAGTTCTGCCCGAGGAAGTGCGAGGTACCGGCCTGCAACCCCTTGCGATCCTGCATCAGCGCCTCGATGCAGTAGGTGTCGACGGCGCCGGGGAAGCGCTCGCTGGCGGTCTTCTCGCCCTTGATCACCGGCATCGCCATCCAGTTCTCGGCGAAGTCGGCATAGACGTCCAGCATCTTCATGGTTTCTGCGACGGCCTCTTCCTTCGTGGCGTGGGCGGTGTGGCCTTCCTGCCAGAGGAACTCGGCCGTCCGCAGGAAGAGCCGCGTGCGCAGCTCCCAGCGGACGACGTTGGCCCACTGGTTGATCAGCAGCGGCAGGTCGCGGTAGCTCTGGACCCACTTCGCGAACGACGCACCGATGATCGTCTCGGACGTGGGGCGGACGATCAGCGGCTCCTCGAGCTCACCGGTCGGCACCAGCCCGCCGTCGGGGCCGGCTTCGAGGCGGTGGTGCGTGACGACCGCGCACTCCTTGGCGAAGCCCTCGACGTGTTCGGCCTCTTTCTCCAGGAAGCTCAGCGGGATGAAAAGCGGGAAGTAGGCGTTGCGGTGCCCGGTCCGCTTGAACATGTCGTCAAGCACCCGCTGCATGTTCTCCCACAGCGCGTAGCCCCACGGCTTGATCACCATGCAGCCGCGGACCGGCGAGGTCTCGGCCAGGTCCGCCCCGCGGACGACCTGCTGGTACCACTCGGGATAATCCTCCGCCCGCGTGGGCGTGATCGCGGTCTTGGCGGCCTTGGCCATGAATCGGTCCTCAGTTGCTGCGTGTCGCGGCTTACTCGTGCG
>CAZCKC010000048.1:0-17498 GCA_964499235.1 uncultured Planctomycetales bacterium
GGATGGGGAGATGGCGGTGGCAGTGGCTGCCTGCTCTCAATCGCGGCCCATGGACTTTACGGGACGTTGGGGGCGGCGGGTCGGCGGGCGGCGTGGCGGCCGGCATGCCGGCGGCTCGCGGGTCCGAGTTGGGGGTAAAACGGGCGCGTGGTTGGCACTTTCTGCGCAGGGGTGGATGGGGGGTGAGGGTCCGAAAACGCGGCGGGGCTGGGGTCGTGGGGGTCGGCCGGCGCTGGGGACGTGCCGGGGTTGGCGGGCGGCGGATCAGGCGTCGCCGCCTTCCTGGCGCGTGATGTCGGCGCCGACCTGGCGGAGCTTTTCGTCGATCTGGCAGTAGCCGCGATCGATGTGGTAGATCCGGTTGATGATGGTGGTGCCGCGGGCGCAGAGGCCAGCGAGGACGAGGGCGGCGGAGGCCCGCAGGTCGGAGGCCATCACGGGGGCGCCGACGAGGCGTTTGACGCCCTGGGCGATGACGGTGCTGCCTTCGCGGCGGAGGCGGGCGCCCATGCGGTTGAGCTCGGGGACGTGGAGGAAGCGGTCGGGGAAGATCTTCTCGGTGATGATGCTGTTGCCGTCGGCGAGGCAGAGGAGGGCCATTAGCTGGGCCTGGAGGTCGGTGGGCATGCCGGGGAAGGGCTGGGTGGTGACGTCGATGGGCTCGAGGCGGCGGGCGGAGGTGACCTCGACGAGGTCGCCGTCGCGCTCGACCTGGACGCCGACGGCGTTGAGGCGGTCGACGAAGGCCATCAGGTGATCGAGGCGGCAGTTGTCGAGCTTGAGGTCGCCGTTGGTGATGGCGGCGGCGACCATGAAGGTGCCGGCCTCGATGCGGTCGGGGATGATGCGGTGCTCGCAGCCGCCGAGCTGGGAGACGCCCTCGACGATGATGCGGGGGGTGCCCTGGCCGGTGATGGCGGCGCCGCACTTGTTGAGGAAGTTGGCGAGGTCGACGACCTCGGGCTCGCAGGCGGCCATCTCGATGACGGTGCGGCCTTCGGCGAGGGAGGCAGCCATCAGGGCGTTGGCGGTGCCGAGGACGGTGGAGCCGAAGGGGCCGCCGAGGAACATCTCGATGCCCTTGAGTTTTTTGGCGCGGGCGACGATGTCGCCGCCCTGGAGGTCGATGTCGGCGCCGAGCTTCTGCAGGGCGGCGACGTGGAGGTTGACGGGGCGGTCGCCGATGGCGCAGCCGCCGGGCATGGCGATGGAGGCCTGGCCGCGCTTGGCGAGCAGGGGTCCGAGGACGCAGATGCTGGCGCGCATCTTGCGGACGATGTCGTACTCGGCCTTGCAGTTCATCTCGTCGCGGACGACGAGGCGGAGGGCGCCGTCGCTGCGGCGTTCGACGTGGACGCCGAGCTTGGTGAGCAGTTCGGCGAGGAAGCGGACGTCGCTGACGTCGGGGGCGTCGTGGAGGATGACCTCGTCGTCGCAGAGGATGCAGGCGGCCATGATGGGCAGGGCGGCGTTCTTGGCGCCGCTGACGCGGACGGTGCCCTTGAGTCGGGGGCCGCCGTGGATTTCGAAATAGGGCAGTGCCATCGGGTGAGCTCCGGTCAAGCAACTTGCGAGCCGGCGTCGGCGGCGCGTCGCAGGTGGAGGACGCGGTCGATACCGGCGGGGTCGCGGTAGAAGGTCGGGTCGGACCAGGTCGGGGTCCGGGTGAGATCGGTGACGGCGGGACGCTGGTCGTGGCCGATCTCGAGCAGCAGGTGGCCGCCGGGGGCGAGGTGGTTGGGGGTGGCGGCGATGAGGCGGCGGATGACGTTGAGGCCGTCGGGGCCGGCGAAGAGGGCGGCGGCGGGTTCGTGGTCGCGGACGGTTGATGCGAGTTGATCGCGATCGCGCTCGGCGACGTAGGGCGGGTTGCTGACGACCAGGTCGAAGGTCGCGTCGGCGAAGGGGTCGAGCAGGTCGCCGGGGCGGAAGTCGATGCGGTCGGCGACGGCGTGGCGCTCGGCGTTGGCGGTGGCGACGGCGAGGGCGTCGGGGGAGCAGTCGCCGGCGGCGAGGCGAGCGCCGGGGAGGTGCTTAGCGAGGGCGATCGCGATGCAGCCGCTGCCGGTGCCGACGTCGAGGATCCGGGGGTTGGCGAGGTGCTGGTCACGGCAGAGGCGGATGGCGCGTTCGACGAGGATCTCGGTTTCGGGGCGGGGGATGAGCACGTGGGCGTTGACGTGGAACTCGAGCGAGAAGAACTCCTTGGCGCCGATGATGTAGGCGATCGGGGTGCCGGCGGCGGCGGCGCGGACGGCGGCGCGGAACTGGTCGACGACGGGTTGGGCGGGGACCTGGTCGTGCTGGGTGTAGAGGAAGATCCGCGCGCAGTTCATGGCGTGGCCGAGCAGGAGCTCGCTGCAGAGGCGCGGGTCTTCCAGCTGGTGGCGGCGGAAGTAGTCCTGCGTCCACTGCAGCAGCCGCGCGACCGTCCATGGTCCGGAATCGGCTGACGTCCCTGGCATGGCTGCCACTATAGCGGAGCGGGGGCGGCTTGCGAACGGGGGGGCGGCGGCGCGGGTTGCGGGGTGCGCGGTCGGGCGCGGCTAGTCGACCTTGCGGATGACGATGGTGTCGTTCTGGCCGCCGAAGCCGAAGCTGTTGCTGAGGACGGTTTGGAGGGTGGCGGCGCGGGGCTGGTTGGGCACGTAGTCGAAGGGGCAGTTGCTGTCGGGGGTGCGGTAATGCATGGTCGGGGGGATCATGCTGTCGCGGATAGCGAGGACGCAGGTGATGAGCTCGACGGCGCCGGCGCCGGCGATGAGGTGGCCGAGCATGCTCTTGACGCTGCTGATGGGGGGCGGGTTGTCGCCGAAGACGACACCGATGGCGCGGGACTCGATCTTGTCGTTCTCGCCGGTGCCGGTGCCGTGGGCGGAGATGTAGTTGATGTCGGCGGGGGTGACGCCGGCGTTGCGCATGGCGGCGCGCATGGCGTTGGCGGCGCCGGCGCCGGTCTCGTGCATGTCGGTGACGCGGAAGGCGTCGGCGGTGGAGCCGTAGCCGATGATCTCGGCGAGCAGCGGGGCGCCGCGGCGGTGGGCGGCGTCGTATTCCTCGAGGACGAGGATGCCGGCACCCTCGCCGAGGACGAAGCCGTCGCGGGTGGCATCGAAGGGACGCGAGGCGGACTGGTAGTCGTCGTTGCGGTTGGAGAGGGCGGTGAGCAGGTTGAAGCCGGTGACGCCGAGGGGGTGGATCATGCTGTGGGCGCCGCCGGAGATCATGATGTCGGCGTCGCCGCGGCTGATGAGGCGGGCGGCCTCGCCGAGGGCCTGGGTGGAGGCGGCGCAGGCGGTGAGGGTGTTGAGGTTGGGTCCCTGGGCGTTGAAGCGGTAGGCGATGTGGCCGGCGGCGCAGTTGGGATCCTGTTCGAACTCGCGGACGGCGTCGAGGTTCTGGTAGGCCTCGCGGGCCCAGGCGACGGCGTCGAGCTCGTTTTGTTCGGCGTTCCAGCCGGCGAGGGCCGTGTGGACGAAGTTGTCGAAGTCGATCGGGCCTTCGCCGGCGCCGAGGTAGACGCCGACCATCTCGGGGTCGACGCCGGCGGCGCCGTTGAGGTGGGCGGCCTGCCAGGCGAGCTCGGCGGCGGCGAGGGCGAAGCCGGTATTGCGTGAGCAGTTGGCGTGGTCGGCGTAGCGGTCACCAAGGAAGTCGCGGACGTCGAAGTTCTGGACCTCGGCCGAGAAGGTGGTCGGGAAGGTCGCGGCGTCGAAGATGGAGGTGCGGTTGATGCCGCTGTCGCCGGCGAGGAGGCGTTTCCAGACGGCCTCGATCTCGGTGCCGAGGGGGGTGATCCAACCCATGCCGGTTATGACGACTCTGCGTTTCATCGCGCGTTCACCTGCGGAGGGGAGCGGGGGTCACTCGGAATAGCGGCGGATCACGAGGGCGGCGTTCTGGCCGCCGCCGAGGGCGTAGGCGGTCGAGAGGGCGGTCTCGACGTGGGCGTCGCGGGTTTTGGGTCCGACGAGGTTGAGGTTGCAGTCGGGGTCGGTATCGCCGGCGTTGACGGCGCCGGGGATCGTGCGGTTATAGAGGGCGAGCACGGTGGCGATGAAATCGATCGCCCCGCTGCCGGCGCCGTTGTTGCCGAGCCCGCCCTTGATGGCCATCACGGGGACCTCGGGGGCGCGGGCGCCGAGGACGGTGTGCAGGGCGCGGGCTTCGGAGAGGTCGTGCGCGCGGAGGCCGGGGGCGAAGGCCCCGACGAGGTCGATCGCGTCGGCGGGGACGGTGGCGTTGCGGAGGGCCTTGCGGGCGGCGACGGCGAGGCCGCGGCCTTCGGGGTGTGGGGTGCTGGGCTGGCGCGGGGTGTAGGCGTCATTGCTGGCGCCGAAGCCGAGGACCTCGGCGTAGATGCGGGCGCCGCGCTGCTTGGCATGCTCGAGTTCTTCGAGGATGACGAGGCCGCCGCCCTCGGAGACGACGGTGCCGTCGCGGTCGGCGGCGAAGGGTCGGCAGGCGGCGGCGGGGTTGTCGTTGCGGGTGCTGAGGCGGTGGCCGAGTGACTGGCGGAGGATGGCCATCGGGTTCTGCTTGCTTTCGGCGCCGCCGCAGATGCAGATGTCGGCGGTACCGAGGGTGATGGTGCGGAAGGCTTCGCCGATGGCGAGGTGGCTGGAGGCCTCGCCACAGGTGAGGGTGTTGCTGGGGCCGCAGGCCTGGTGCACGATGGTGACGTGGCAGGCGAGCATATTGGGGAGGAACTTGAGGAGCCAGAGGGGGGTGAGGTTTTTCATGCCCTCGGCGCCCCAGCGGTGGAGGTCGAATTTTCCGTCGGGGGTTTTGGCGGCGGTGAGGGCTTCGGCGAGCTCGGGGAGGTCGGCGCAGATGAGGCCGGCGCCGATGTTGGCGCCGAAGCGTTCGGGCTTGAGGTTTGGCGGGCCGTCGACGTCGCCGCGGTCGATGAGGCACTTGGTCTTGAGGCCGGCGTCGCTGGCGGCCTCGTAGGCGGCGATCACGGCGAGGACGATGTCGCGGGCCATGATCTTGGCGGCCTTGCGGTAGCTCTTGGGGACATAGTTGGTGATCTTGACGTCGTCGACGGCGGCGCCGACCTGGGAATCGAAGCCGCTGGGGTCGAAGGCGGTGATGCGCTGGACGGCGTTGCGGTTTTCGAGGAGGGCGTCCCAGAAGCCGACGGCGCCGGTGCCGATCGGGGTGACGGGGCCGAGGCCGGTGATGACGACGCGGCGGGTGCTCATAGGGTGACCCTTTGGGCGGGGTTACTGCGGTAGCCTTGGAGCAGGGCCATGAACTGGGGGGTGAAGACGAAGTTTTCCTTGGGGAAGTTGAAGCCCCGCATGTTCTGATCGATGTGGGAGAACACGAGGTCGACTTCTCCGATGGGGGTGTCGTCGATGGTGATGGTGCCGGCGGTGGTGGCGGCGGCGTCCTGGAGTGATTCGATGGTAGCGGTGAAGTGGACGGTGTCGCCGGGGCGGACGAGCTGGTGGAAGGTGGCCTGCTTGATCTTGGCGAGGATGACCTTTTCGGTGAAGTCGCGGGCGGCGCCGACGAGGATGCCGGCGGTCTGGGCCATGCCTTCGATCAGGAGGCTGGCGGGGACGACGGGGAAGCCGGGCACGTGGTCGTGGAGGTGGTCCTCGGCGAGGGTAACGTTCTTGCGGGCGACCGCGCGGGTGCCGGGGGTGAACTCTTCGAAGCGGTCGATCCAGATCCAGCGCACGGGGGGTTGATCTCCGACTAGGAGGCGAGCTTGCCTTCGACGAAGCGGACGATCGTCCCCACGGTGAACACGTCAGAGACCTTGTCGATTTCCGGGTTCTGCTCGAACTCGCCGAGGTCGGCGTGGGGCATTTTTTCCTTGAGGGCGGCGATACCCTGGGCGTTGAGCTTGCCGTCCTCGACGTAGTCGGGGTTGGAGAGGATGTCGCGGGGGATCAGCTCTTCCTGGGGGATCTTGATGTTGAAGGTCTTCTCGAGGCGGAAGACGATGTCGAGGAAATCGATCGACTCGGCGCCGAGGTCGCCGGTGAGGGTGGCGTCCTCGGTGACCTCGTCGTCCTCCACGCTCAACGCATCGATCAGCGTGTCCTTGACCTTGGCAAAGATTTCTTCACGGGGCATTGCCGGCATCGATGCTTTCCTCCACTCGGCCGCGCTGGGGTTCTTCTGTTGGGCTGCTAGGTGTTCGCGGGCGCCTCGGGCGT
Organism: uncultured Planctomycetales bacterium; assembly: GCA_964499235.1. Classification (GTDB taxonomy): domain Bacteria; phylum Planctomycetota; class Phycisphaerae; order UBA1845; family Fen-1342; genus JAFGRR01. Next base: position 6,177 of record CAZCKC010000048.1, read on the forward strand.
CCGGGCTGGCTGCGTCGTGTGCAGCCGGTGAAAAAGGTCCCGCTGCTGCTGGCGCAACTGGGCGCTGGTATCAGCGAGCGCGGGATCCAGGTCAGTCAGATTCACATGGCGTAGGACCAGCTTGCCTTTCAGGGTCGCGCGGTCAGCTACCCAGCCGGCGACCGTGAAAGCACTCTGCTCAGCCGAGAAGGCCGTGCAGTCGGCCTGGACCGACAGCGTCTGTCCCGGCGCCACGAAGCTCTTATAAGTAACGTTCCGGGCGGCTTTCAGCAACACCAGGTCGACGGCGAAGTCGAGGTGGTCGCGGACGAGCCAAGCGGCGGCCTGCGTGGCGGCCTCAAGCATCAGGACGCCCGGGAGCACGGGGAAGGTCGGGAAATGGTCGGCGAGGTACTCTTCGGCGAGCGTAACCGATTTCGTGGCTGAAATCGATTTCCCGGGCTCCAGGGCGGTGATGGTGTCGATGAGGACGAACTTCACGCTGCTGCCCCTCGTGGCGGAAGCGGGTGGTCGCCGCGGCGGCGGGTTGCGGCCGATGCGGGGACCCCGGACCTGGCGCCCGAACCGGTCCGGGCGCTGGTTTTAGTCCGGAATTTTAGCGGCTGGGGCGGGAGGCTGCCACCGGGCGGGGTGAAGGGGTTCAGTACTTGCTGAGATGGTCGGGGTACTTGCGGACGTACTGCTCGATGCCGCTGGCATAGTTCTGCATGAGCGTGGGCAGTGAGCAGTCGGCGCCGTCGCTGGCGGCTTGGCCGGGGATGTAGAGCGGCGGGAGGAAGACGACGCGGTAGTAGAAGTTGGCCCGCGAGACGAGGAAGGCGGGGATGATGGTGGCCTCGCAGCGCATGGCGATCTGCATGGTGCCGGTGAGGAACTCGCGGGACTGGCCGAAGATCTTCACGGGGCAGGTCTTGAGCTTGAGCCCGCGGGAGCGGCCGATGTCGAGGGCGCTGACGACGAGGCGGTTCTCGCGGAAGCAGCGGAAGATCTCGCGGGGGAAGTCGTCGGCGTAGAGCATCTGGATGCGGTTGAACTCGGGGACGAAGCGGCCGGCGGCCTGCTGCATATAGCTGCGGAGGGCGCCCTCGTTACGGTCGCGGATGCCGGTGATGTGGTAGCCGAGCAGGCTGAGGAGCATGCCCATGATGTGATGTGAGCCGTGGTGGCTCATCGCGACGTAGACGCCGTTGCCGCGGGCGAGGCCGGCGTCGAGGTGTTCGCGGCCGTGGCAGCGGACGCGGCCCATGATCTTGTTGCGCGGGAGGCGGTCGTAGGTGAGGTAGAAGAGCTTGTCGCAGCGGGTACGGCGGAAGTGACGGCGAACGATGCGGAGCTCGCGCGCGGGTGCGATGCCGTTCGGGAAGACGCGGGCGAGGCTGCGGCGGATGCGGCTGCGGCGTTTGAAGCTGATGAGCAGCTCAGCGGTGGCGAAGACGGAGCCGAGCCAGTAGAGGCCGGTGAGGCCGAAGAGGCGTGTCCAGTCGGCCAGCAGGCGGCGGATGAACTGGAACTTGAGACGTGCGAACCAGCCGACGGGGCGGTCGTTGAGCAGGCGATTGATGGAGGCTTGGCGCTGTCGCTCGAGCTCGGCGACGGAAGTGGGCGCGGAGAGCGTGGTTGGGGTTCCGGCCATCGTGTCGGGCATTTTGTCGACCGCGTGTGCTGCCTGCAAGGAATTGACCGGGAACGGGGCCGAAACTTTCCGGCTCAGCCGGTGATGTTCAGTTGCGGCAAGGGCGTGCGGCGCCGGGCTTTGCGCTCGACCTCCTCCCCGACACGCTTCACGACGTGGTCGAGGGCCCCGACGATCTCGGGCGGGGCGGTGTTGAAGATCTCGAATGGGGTGCCGTCGTCGCCGGCCACGCGGATGCCGATGTTGATCGGGATCTCGCCGAGGAAGGGGATCTGCAGCGCGTCGGCGGCCTCGCGGGCGCCGCCGTGGCCGAAGATGTGCGCGGTGTGGCCGCACTTGGGGCAGGCGAAGGTGCTCATGTTCTCGACCATGCCGAGGGGCTCGACCTCGAGCTTCTGGTACATGCGGACGGCCTTGGTGGCGTCGAGCAGGGCGACGTCCTGGGGGGTGCAGACGACGACGGCGCCGGTGAGGGGGATGGACTGGGCGAGGGTGAGGGGGACGTCGCCGGTGCCGGGGGGCAGGTCGACGATGAGGTAGTCGAGCTCGCCCCAGATGCCGCGGTCGAGGAATTCCTTGACGTATTTCTGCGCCATCGGGCCGCGCCAGACGACGGCCTGGTTGGGCGGGACGAGGTAGCCCATGCTCATGATCTTGATGCCGGAGAACTCGGGCGGGTGGATGCGGCCGGTGTCCGGGTCGGCGACGGGATGGAGCGTTTCGGTGCCGCTGAGCTTGGGGAGCGAGGGGCCGTAGACGTCGGCGTCGAGCAGGCCGACGCGGTGGCCGGCGCGTTGCAGGCCGACGGCGAGGAGGATGGCGACGGTAGATTTGCCGACGCCGCCCTTGCCGGCGCCGACGGCGATGACGTGCTTGACGCCGGGGAGGTTGCTGGTGGCGCGGGGCGGGGGCTTGGGCTGGAACTCGACGATGACGTGGTCGACGCCCTGGACGGGGGCGAGGGCTTGCTGGGTGAGCGTCTTGAGCTGGGCCTGTGATTCGGGGCTCATGAGCTCGGACGGGAGCTCGTAGATCACGCGGGCGTCGCGGCCGGCAAGCCCGACGCGGCGGACGTAGCCGAGGGAGACGACGTCGCGGTTGGCGTTGGGCTCGACGACGGATTGTAAGGCGGCGGTGATGGCTTCCTGGAGGGCGGGCTGATCGCTCATTGGCAATTGCTCTGGGGTACGAGAGGGCAGTGGTCTGGTGCGTGCTGGCGGCTGGCACGGCCCACGCGAGGATGTATGGCTTCTACGGCGAGTATAGCGGCGATTGGGCGGCGTTGCGGGCTTGCGAGACGGGTAGGGCGATCGCGGTTATAACCCGGCTCCGATGAAGCCGGACCGGCCGATCAGTTTCAGGATCCGTCTCGCCGTGATGCGGTTTGCGCGTCGCTTCGGCGGGTTGTTTCTGGCGCCCGAGCGGCTGCTCACGACGCTGGCGATTTTCACGGGGCTGATCACGGGGCTGGGGGCGCTGGCATTTTCCGAGCTGATCGGTCTGGTGGAGTGGATCTATTTCGCGGTGGTCGGCGCGGAGCTGGCCCGGCGGGAGCTGTTGTACGTGTTGCTGCCGCTGCTGCCGATGAGCGGGGCGCTTTTGGTCGGGCTGATCACGCACTTCTTCGCGCCGGAAGCGGAGGGGCACGGGGTGCCCGAGGTGATGGACGCGATGGCGCGGAAGGGGGGGCGGATCCGGCCGCGGGTGGCGGGGGCGAAAGCGGTCGCGTCGGCGTTAACGATCGGCTCGGGCGGGTCGGCGGGGACCGAGGGGCCGATCATTCAGATCGGGGCGGCGATCGGCAGCGGGCTGGGGCAGTCGCTGCAGGCGAGCGTCAGCGACATGCGGGTGCTGATCGGCTGCGGGGCGGCGGCGGGGATCGCCTCGATCTTCAACGCGCCGATCGCGGGGGTGCTGTTCGCGGTCGAGGTGCTGCTGCGGGACGTAACGCTGCGGAACTTCGTGCCGATCATCGTCGCGGCCGTTTTGAGCAGCACGGTGACGCAGGCGGTTCGCGGGCACAATGACGCGATCTTTCCGATTCCGGCCGAGGTCCAGGTGTTCACCGGGGAGCCGGCATACGTGTTCTCGGTGCAGGAGGCGGGCAACTACGCGGTGCTGGGGTTGATCTGCGGGCTGGTGGCGGTGGCGTTCATCAAGCTGCTGTACGGGTCGGAGGATCTGTTCCGGCGGCTGCCGGTGCACCGGGTGTTGCGGCCGGTGCTGGGGGCGTTGCTGCTGGGGGGCGTGGCGCTGGGGACGGCGGTGGCGGTGGAGGGTCGGATGCCGCAGACGTCGCACCGGCCGCCGGTGGCGCCGGAGGCCGAGGTGTCGCCGGTGCTGGGCAACGGTTACGCGACGATCAACCGGGCGTTGCACCCGGTGGCGCACCAGCCGACGGCCGATCCGGGCGTTGCGCGGTGGACGATTGGGGTGTTCGCGGTGCTGCTGGTGGGGAAGGTGCTGGCGACGTGTCTGACGCTGGGCAGTGGGGGGAGCGGGGGCGTTTTTGCGCCGAGCCTATATATCGGGGCGATGGTGGGCGGGGCGTTCGGGCTGGCGATGCAGGCCACGGGGTGGTTTCCGAACCTGACGCCGGGGGCGTATGCGTTGGTGGGGATGGCGGCGGTGGTGGCGGCGACGATTCACGCGCCGCTGACGGCGACGTTGATCCTGTTCGAGCTGACGCGGGATTACAAGGTCGTGGTGCCGATCATGCTGGCGGCGGTGATCGGGATCGCGGTGGCGCAGCGGTTTGAGCCGGCGTCGATTTACACGCTGAAGCTGATTCGTCGCGGGGTGCGGCTGGCGTCGGGCGACCTGTTGCGGCTGCAGCGGATCACGGTGCGGGACATTCCGCGGCTGGCCGCGCCGACGGTGCCGATGACGTACCCGGTGGACCGGCTGGTGTATGCGATGCGGACGTCGGCCGCGAACGACTTCGTCGTGGTGGACGACACGGGGCGTTACGCGGGGATGGTGCTGGGGGATGACCTGCGGACGATGCTGCTCGAGTCGGAAGCGATGCCGCTCTTGACGGTCTCGGACGTGATGCGGGACGACGTGCCGACGGTCGGGCTGACCGAGACGCTGGACGTGGTGCTGGAGAAGTTTGCGGGGCGGCCGGTGCAGGCGTTGCCGGTGTTGTCGGGGGAGGGGTCGCAGGATGCGGCGGAGCTGTTGACGCGGGCAGCGGTGATGAACCGGTACAACCAGAGCCTGGGGAGCCCGGCGGGCGGTCGCCGATAGGGGGCGTCGGCGGCCGCCACGCAGGGCTACGGTGTTTGCTGGCCCGCGCGGTGGTGGCGGGCGTGACTCAGTTGAGGATGACGCCCCAGTCGTGGAGGTAGGCGTCGTCGTTGATGATTGCCAAGGGGCCTTCGTCGTCGAAGTCGACGTCGTATACGGCGTCGGCGATACCCCGCTGGGCGAACCAGCCGGAGAGGAGGATGCGCAGCTGCTCGTCGGCGGCGTGCTCGTCGAACTCGACGTCGATGGTTCGCAGTTGGGTGTGCGGCAATCCCAGGCGGGGAATGCAACGCAGGGTTGTAGCCACCTTCATCATGTCGCGCATCCCGTGCAAGGGTATCGTGTCGCCCGGTTGATTATACGCTGCTCCCAAGGGCGGTCGCATCAGGCAGAAACCCGGTACCAGATTACGGAAAGCCCGCGATGCGAAGTCAGACTACGCTGATGGCGTTCATTCTCCGATAATGCGGCGCTTGGGTTGCGTTCAATCGGTGCATTGTCCACCTGTGACGTCGGGCATTCAGCGGCGCTCGGCCGGCAGAGCGGTTACGAGCTGGTCGATTTCTTCGGCGGTGTTGTAGCAGTGGGGACTGGCCCGCAGGGCGCCGGCGCGTTCGGCGACGACGATGCGGAACTCGCTGCGGAGGTGGCGTTTCACTTCTTTCACGCTGTGTTTTTGGGACGTGAAGGCCACGATGCCGCTCCATTCGCTCGCGGTGCGCGGGCTGAGGCACATCCAGCCCTTTCGCAAGACGCCCTGTACCAGTTGATCGGTCAATTCCTTGATTCGGACTTGAATGTTCTCGATGCCAATCTGCTGGAGCAGGTGGATCGAGGCGCCAAGGGCGGCGATGCCAGCGAGGTTGTAGACGCCGCTGTCGAAGCGGCGGGCGTCGTGGTGCAGGTCGATCTCCTGCTGCGGGTCGTTGTAGTCGTGCCGCATGCAGAGGTAGCCGGGCTCGGTCGGGCGGAGGTGCTCGACGAGCTCGCGGCGGCAGAAGAAGATGCCGGCGCCTTCGGGGGCGCAGAGCCACTTGTGCCCGTCAGCGGCGAGGAAGTCGATGTTCATCTCGTCCACGTCGATCGGGTGGATGCCGAGGGCCTGGATGGCGTCGACGACGAGCAGCACGCCCTTTTCCTTGCAGAGCTCGCCGAGGCGGACGAGGTCGACGCGAAAGCCGTTGGTCCACTGGACGGCGGAGATCGCGACGACGCGGGTGCGGCGGTCGATGGCCTTAGCGAGGCGGTCGAAGGGGACGCGGCCGTCGTCTTCCTTGACGCGCTTGACCTGCACGCCGCGGGATTCGAGGTGGAGCCACGGGTAGACGTTGGCGGGGAACTCCATGGTGTTGATGACGACGTTGTCGCCGGTGGCCCACTGGACGCCGTTGGCGACGTAGTTGATGCCCTCGGAGGTGTTCTTGATGAAGGTGACCTCTTCGGAGTGGGCGTTGATGAGCTTGGCGGCGGCGGCGCGGGTCTGCTCGGTGCTGCGGTAGTACGTGCCGGCGAGGTAGGCTTGCTCGGCGACCTCGTGGGCGTAGCCGACCAGGGCATCGGCCGCGGGGCGGGAGAGCGGCGCGACGGCGGCGTGGTTGAGGAAGTTGTAATGCTGCGTGATGGGGAAGTTGGCCCGAATGGCGGCGAGGTTGAGCGTCATGACGGTCTCCCGGCCGATGAAGCGTTGCCTGTAGACGGCGGGGTGTGGTCGCCGACCGTCAGTGTAATGGAGTGGGGCGGCTGTCCGGCATGCTTTTGGTATCGGCAGCCCGGGATCCACTCGCGCTGGTGATACGGGCGGCGGCGGGCGGGGTTCGCGGCGCGTTATTTGCGTCGGGTTGCGCGGGGGGCTTAAGATCGTGGGTTTCGAGTCCCGGAAGCGAGGTTGGCGGAATGGAAGAGTTCACGCCCCGCGCGCTGGTGGCAGCGCTGGACAAGTACATCGTCGGGCAGGAGCCGGCCAAGCGGGCGGTCGCGGTGGCGATGCGCAATCGCTGGCGGCGCTTGCAGTTAGCGCCGGGGCTGCAGGAAGACGTGCACCCCAAGAACATCCTGATGATCGGACCCACGGGCGTGGGGAAGACCGAGATTGCGCGGCGGCTGGCGCAGCTCACCCGGGCGCCATTCGTGAAAGTGGAGGCGACCAAGTTCACCGAGGTCGGTTATCACGGGCGGGACGTGGACAGCATTATCCGGGACCTTGTCGAGCGCAGCATTGCGCTGGAGCGGACGACCGCGGCGGAGCGGGTCCGGGAGCAGGCCGAGCAGGCAGCCGAGGACCGGATCCTGGATGACCTGATGCCGCCGGCGGAGAGCGGGGCGCTCGAGCCGGAGCAGCGCGAGCGCCGAGAGCGCGCCCGGGAGAAGCTGCGGCAGCAACTACAGGCCGGGGGGCTGGCGGAGCGGTCGATTGAGGTGCGGATCGACGAGCGGCCGGTGTCGCCTTACACGATGACGGTGATGGGTCTGGACCAGATGGGGCCGGAGTTCGAGCAGTTCATGGAGAAGCTGATGCCGCGGAACTCGCGGCGGCAGCGGTTGTCGTTGCCGAAGGCGCTGGAGGTGCTGACGCACCAGGAGACGGATCGGCTGATCGACCAGGAGGCGTTGCAGCAGGCGGCGATTCGGCGGGCGGAGCAGACGGGGATCGTGTTTCTGGACGAGCTCGACAAGGTGTGCGGGACGAACTTTGACGAGGGCGGACCGGACGTGTCGCGGGGCGGCGTGCAGCGGGACCTGTTGCCGCTGGTGGAGGGGACGACGGTCAACACGCGGTACGGGATGGTGCGGACGGACCACGTGCTGTTTATTGCGGCGGGGGCGTTCAGCTCGGTGCGGCCGAGCGACCTGATGCCGGAGCTACAGGGGCGGTTTCCGATTCGGGTGGAGCTAGGGGATCTGACGGTGGAGGATTACCAGCGGATCCTGACCGAGCCGCGGAACTCGCTGTTGAAGCAGCAGGTGGCGCTGATGCAGTCGGAGGGCGTGACGCTGACGTTCACCGATGATGCGATCGAGGAGATGTCGGCGACGGCGTACAAGGCGAACCAGCTGATGGAGAACATTGGCGCGCGGCGGCTGTACACGATCGTGGAGAAGGTGACCGAGGAGATCGCGTTCAACGCGTCGGATGCCTCGAACAAGGAAGTGGTGGTCGATATCGACTACGTGCGGATGCGGCTGGCGGACGTGCTCGAGGACGAGGAGCGGAGCCAGTTCGAGCTCTGAGCGAGTCAGCGGCAAGTGCGCCGCGCCAATCCTTTCGCTTACAAGGCTCGCTTACACATCATTCGGGTAACGCGGCCGGTGTGCCGGCGACGAAGCCGAGGCCGGCGCGGGGGGTCCAACCTTCGAACGCTCGGAAGCGGACGGCGACCCAGTCGCCCTGGCGGCGGTGCGCGCGGAGCTCGACGCCGGGGGCCAGGGGCGCGGTGAGGACCGGCTCGTACGCGTGGCCGGGGCCGTTGCGCAGGGTCTGGGGCGTGTCGATGACGACGGCGGCGGGGGTGGCCTGGGCTTGGGATTGCGCGACGTAAAGGTCGAGGGCGAGCCAGCCGCCGAGGGCGATTGGGACGGCCGCGATGAGCAGTCCCATGCTGCGGCGCGGGCGGCGCCAGGCGAGCGCGGCGACGAGCCAGCCGGTGGTGGTGAGGGCGGCGGCGACGGTGAAGTGCTCGGCGGGCGCGAGCCAGGCGTGGGGTTGGAGCAGGGTGAACCAGGCGGGGGGCGGGTCGAAACGCTGGGCCGGCGGAAGCTGTTGCCGCGCGTGGGCGAGGTTGGCGGCGATGTCGGCCGCGCGGGGGGCGAGCTGCGCGGCGCAGCGGTAGTGGACGATCGCACGGCCCCACTGGCCGAGGCGGGCGTGGGTGTTGGCGAGGTTGTAGTGGAGGCTGGGATTGTCGCGGCCGGCGGCGAGCAGGGCGGTGTAGTTGTCGACGGCGCGGCGGAAGTGGTCGGCCGCGGCGGCTGGGTCGTTGCTGGCGATGCCGGCGTCGTAGGCGGCGGTGGCGGCGTTGAGGAGTGTTTCCGGCTCGGCGGCTGGGGCAGAGAGCGGCAGTGCGACGGCGAGGGCCGCGATGAGGAGGGCGGCGCGGTGCCGCATCGGATCGAGCGCGGCGGGGGTCATGTCCGCGGGTTCTTCAGCGTGCGGTCGAGGTCGTCGAGGCACTGGCGGCCGGCAGCGATGAGTTCGTCGGTGGGGGTCGGCGTGGCGCCGAAGGCGGTGCGTTCGCAGTGCTCGAGCCAGGTGACGCACGCGTCCGCGGTGGGGCGGGGGACACTGGCGGCGATGAGGGCGGGGCGCCAGGCTTCGGGAGCGGCCGGGCGCTGGGGGAGATCAAGTCGGGTGGCGAGGTAGTCCTGGAAGGTGCTGCCGAGGAGGCTGGCGGCGGTGGGGGCGGGTTGGCGCGCGGCGGTCTGGAGGGCGGTGCGTAAGCGGCGGCGGGCGGCGCTGGCGGGTGGTCCGCTTGCAGTGCGGCGCGGGCTCAGCGTGGTGGCGGCGAAGATGAGGGCGAAGCACGCGGGGCCGAGAAGGATCGCGAGCAGGGCGTGGGTCGGGGTGGGCGTCCAGGTTCGTGCGAGGAGTTGGTCGGCGTCGGCGCGGTTGCTGCGGAGGACGTCGGGGCGCGGCGCGAGCCCATTGCCAAGGCGGGCGGCGGCGAGGCCGGTGACGGCGAGGCTTTCGGCGCCGTTGTCGGTGACGTCGAGGGGGAGGGGGGCGCTGCGGGCGACGGCGTAGGCTTCGGCGTAGGGGTCGAAGTACGCGAAGTCGATGGGGGGAATGGCTTCGACGGCGGCGTGTTTGGCGCGGAGGGTGAGCGAGAAGGTCTTGCGGGAGCCGGTGACGACGCCGCCGGGATCGTCGATCACGACGCGGAAGTTGCGGGTCAGCGCGGGTTGCTCTTCGAGGCGGGGTGGGGCGAGGACCTCGAGGGGGCCGGCGCCGCGGACGACGAGGTCGACGGGGATCGGGTCGCCGACGCGGACGTCGCGGGCGTCGGTGTGGGCCTCGAGTTGGTAGACGCCGACGGCACCGTTGAAGCTTGGCGGGCGGCCGGCGGTCGGCAGCGGCTTGACGGTCAGTGTTTCGGAGGGGGCGGCGACGAGGCGGACCGAGCGCTGGGCGAGGAGTTGGCGGCGGACGGCTTTGAGCTGCACGGGGTAATCGATAACGAGGCGGAGCTGGGAGAAGTCGCGCGGGCCGGCCGCGTCGGCGAGGTAATTGGTGCTGGTCTCGAAAACGTAGCGCGGGGCCGCGTCGGCGTCTTTTTGCGGGGCGGCGTAGGCGCGCTCGAAGGTGGTGAAGGGATCGAGGCGGCTGCGGGCGTAGTCGAATTGGCCGGCGAGGTCCTGGTAGGACATGTAGAGTCCGAAGGCTTCGGGCGGCTTGACGGTGGCGCGGAGCGTCAGCGGGACGCGTTCGCCGACGAAGACGTGGGGACGGGGGGTGGCGACGTTGACGGTAAGGATGTCGTCGGGGTCGGCGAGCGGGGACGGCAGGACGCGGATCGTGACGGGGGCGGTCATGACGGCCGAGTCGTCGGCCGCGAGGCTGATCGGCGGGATGGTGAGGGTGCCGGGCTTGCGCGGGGTGAGCTGGTAGACGAAGGTGACGAGGCGGGTGGTCTGCTGGTTGAAGGTGAACTGCTGGACGACGCGGTCGAGGTAGCGGACGTCGGCGTCGGGGAGCTGCGGGAATTCGGGCGGCGGGACGTCGACGGCGTCGCGGACGACGAGGCGGATCGTGACCGGCTCGTTTTCGAAGGGGGCTTCGTCGGGGGTGATCACGCGGGCGGAGGCGGCCAGCGCCGGGGTGCTCACCACGAGGGCGAGGAGCAGGCGACCGGCCGCAAGCAGATCCGCAGTCCGCATACCTGATATACTTATCGCTCGGCGGTGTTTGTCCAGCGGCGGTGTTTGTTCAGCGTTGGCGGGAAGCGAGCGAGCGATGGATCCGGAAGCGGGCATGGTGAGGCCGACGCTGGTGTCTTTGTTGATTTGCGACCAGGTGATCGATGATCGCCTGACGAACAAGAAGAGCGCGATCGGGCTGTTCAACGCGGTGATGGTGCGGGAGTTCCCGGCCAGCATCAACCAGATGGTCGTGCTGGCGGCGATGACCGAGATCCAGGGGACGGTGGCGATCACCTTCCGGCTGGTGCGGGATACGGACAACGCGGTCGTGCTGGAGGGGACGGAATCGGTCGCGGCGCCGAACCCGCTGGCGACGATTGACCTGCTGTTCAACCTGCACGGGATCCGGATTCCGCAGGCCGGGCAGTACGGGGTGGAGCTGTTGAGCGGTGGGGCGCTGTTGGGACGGCGGCGGTTTCAGGTGCTGCAGCAGCAGCGGCCGGGCGAGGGGGGTGAGGCGCGGACGGGGGAGGCGTAGGGGCGGCACCGCCGGGACGGCGGTGCCACAGGTTTCAGGACACCGCCGA
>CAZCKC010000048.1:17598-22840 GCA_964499235.1 uncultured Planctomycetales bacterium
GGCGGTGCCACAGGTTTCAGGACACCGCCGAAACGGCGGTGTCACAGACTTCAGCGGCAACCCAGATTGGTACCCAGTTAACGGCGGCGGCGGGTGGCGCGGAAGCGGCTGCCGAGGGTGCGTCGGACCGGTCGGAGGCCGATCTCTTCCAGCTTGTCGTCGGTGCGATAGGCCTCGCGGTAGCGGTCGCTGATCGCGGGCGGTGCGTCTTCGGGCTGGGGATCTTCCTCGATTGGCTTGCCTTCGGGGAGGGCCGGCGGGATGTGCCACGGCGCGTCGAAGCGTGGCAGCTCCTGGTTGAGCAGCATCTCGATGCCGGTCAGCAGCGCCCCCTCGTCCGGCTGGATGAAGGTGACGGCGTAACCGCGGTTGCCCATGCGGGCGGTGCGGCCGATGCGGTGGACGTAGACGGCTGGATCCTCGGGCACGTCGTAGTTGACGATGTGCGAGACCTCCATGACGTCGAGGCCGCGGGAGGCGAGGTCGGTTGCGACGAGGACCTGGATGGCCGAGTCGCGGAAATTCTTCATTACCTTCTCGCGCTTGCTCTGGTGGAGGTCGCCGTGGATCTCCTGGCAGTTGATGCCTTCCTTCTTGAGCTTCTCGGCGACGCGGCGGGCGGCGTGCTTGGTGTTGGTGAAGACGATCGCGAGGGTGGGGACCTCGTGCTTGAGGAAGCCGAGCAGGTTGGAGAACTTCTGGGGGCGGTCGATGGTGACGAAGCCGTGCTCGATGTTCTCGACGGTGAGCTCGTCGCCGGAGACGTTGAGCTCGATCGGGTCCTTCATGAACGCGACGGCGAGCTTGCGGATCTCCTCGTCGAGCGTGGCGCTGACGAAGATCGTTTGGTGATCGGTCTCGATCTTGCGGAGGATCCGGCGGATGTCGTCGCGGAAGCCGATGTCGAGCATCCGGTCGACCTCGTCGAGGACGGCGAAGCGCATCTTGCTGACGTCGAGCTCGCGGCGCTTGATGAGGTCGAGGATGCGCCCGGGGGTCCCGATGATGATCTCGGGGTTCTTCTTGAGCTGGGCGAGCTGTTCGGCGATGCGGCGGCCGCCGTAGACGATGGCGGTGCGGATCGGCAGGTCGGCGCCGAAGTCGCGGAAGGCGCGTTCGACCTGGGCGGCGAGCTCGCGGGTGGGGGCCATCACGAGGGCCTGCTGGGCGACGCCGGGCTCGACCTGCTGGAGCAGGGGCCAGGCGAAGGCGGCGGTCTTGCCGGTCCCGGTACGGGCTTGTCCGATGATGTCCTTGCCTTGCAGAGCTTCCGGGACCAGGACGCGTTGGATGTCGCTGGGGTTCTGGAAGCCGAGCTTGGTGATGACGCTGACGATGTCCGGCGCGAGGCCGAGGGCGACGAAGGGCTCGGGGTTGCCCGCGGGGCGGTTGGGCGGCTTGGCGACCGGCGCGGTCGGCCGGGACTCGTCGTCGATGTCGACGGCCTCAGGTGCGCGCGGGGCGACCTTCTTTTTCGTGCGGGCGGTTTTCTTGCGTGACCGGGCGGCCGCCGTCTTGGCGGCGGGCGGCTGGTTGCCGGTGGTGGTTTCGGTGGTGGCCGGCGCGTCGGCGTTCGGCTCGGCGCCGGGATCCGCCTGGGGCGAATTTGACTGGCGACGGCGGGTGGTGCGTTTGCGGGTTGTCTTCCGTTTGGGGGCGTCTGCCATCTGTCTTCCGTAAGTTGGGTGAGATTGCCGGGCTGGTGAGGGGCCGACGCTGTAAACGCGCGGTCGGCTTCCGCCCTTCTACCGTATAATGTAGTGGCTCGTGGCGGAATCACAAGGTCTGTGATGAAAACAGTTTACGGGCCCGCGGGCGCGGGGCCCGGTTTTTGGCCGGTTGCATCTTGCCCCCGCCGCGTGAGTATAAGCGGCTAGTGTCGGATCACCCGTTCCCGGCGTGAGCGGGGTGATTTCGGCGTTCGTGGGGCCAAGCTCCAGGGAACCAGGGATCGATGGCGACGTTTAGCTACAGGGCCCGCAACGAGCTCGGAAAATCGGTTTCGGGGACGCTGGTGGCGGAGTCGACGGTGGCGGCCGCCCGGACGCTGGACGAGCGCCGGCTGTTGCCGATCGAGATCGCGGAGGTTCAGACGCAGCAGAAGTCGCTGCTGACGGGTCAGACGGCCCGGATCAAGTCGAGCAAGATTGGGGTGATTTACGAGCAGTTGGCGGACCTGTTGAACGCGGGGGTGCCGCTGCTGCGGGCGCTGAGCGTGCTGAGCCGCCAGTCCGAGGTACCGGCGTTGTCGCGGGTGCTGCGGGAGGTGCACGAAGACGTGGCCGGCGGCGACTCGCTGGCCGAGGCGATGGGGCGGCACCCGCAAGCGTTTCCCCACCTGCACGTGGCGATGGTGCGGGCGGGTGAGAAGGGCGGTTTTCTGGAGGACGTGCTGAGTCGGCTGTCGGATTTTGTCGTGCGGCAGGACGAGCTCCGCAACAAGTTCATCGGGGCGTTGATCTATCCGGCGGTGCTGTTGAGCGTGCTGGTCGTGGTGGTGATCATCATCATGACGTTCGTGGTGCCGCGGATTCGGCCGATGCTGGAGGGGCGGTCGCTGCCGTTGCCGACGCAGATCGTGTTTGGGGCGACGGACCTGCTGACGCACCATTACCTGGAGTTGGGCGGGGTGATGTTCGTGGTGGTGCTGGGGGCGGTGGCGTTTTCCCAGAGCGAGGCGGGGCGGTCGTTGCGAGCGTTGCTGGAGATCAAGACGCCGGGGATCGGGCCCATTTACACGATGGTGGCGTTGTGCCGGTTTTGCCGGATTCTGGGAACGCTGTTGGCGAACGGGATTCCGATCATCCAGGCGCTGGAGATTGCCAAGGAGTCGGCCGGGAACGCCATCCTGGCGGATGCGATCCACAACGCGGCCGAGAACGTCCGGTCGGGCGAAGCGCTGACGGAGCCACTGGCGGCGAGCAAGCTGTTTCCGCCGGCGATCGTGGACATGATCGCGGTGGCGGAGGAGAGCAACACGCTGGACAAGACGCTGATCCAGGTGGCGGACACGCAGGAAGCGCGGACGGGGCGGCAGATCGAGATCTTCATGCGGCTGCTGGAGCCGCTGCTGTTGATGTTGTCGGCGGCGATGGTGATGTTCATCGCGATCGCGCTGCTGTTGCCGATCCTGACGATCGCGACGTCGGGCATGCGGTAGGGATAATGATCAAGCTGTCCCGGGCGGGGCAGGGTCAGGCAAGGATCTCGCGAGAGGATATGGTTTTGCAAGAGGAGCTTAGTGGCATGAAACAGGTTGGGATCAGGCGGCGGCAGCGGCGGGCGTTCAGCTTGCTCGAGGTTCTGATGGTCATCGTGATCATCGGCATCCTGGCGGCGGTGGTGGTGCCGCAGTTTATCGGGGCCGGCGAAGGTGCGCGGATCGATGTCGCGCGGAACACGGTCGAGACCGGCTTCGGCGGCGCGCTGGACCTCTACCGGATGCAGATGGATGAGTATCCGGAAGAACTGCGGATGCTCATCGAGGAGCCCGAGGACGAGGAGATGGCCAAGAAATGGCGCGGCCCGTACCTCGAGGAGAAGAACCTGCTCGACCCGTGGGGCCAGGAGTTCTATTACGCCGCCAACGAGGATGCCGAGGAGAACCCCGGCAAGTACGACCTCGGCAGCAACGGTCCCGACAAAGAGTGGGGCACCGAGGACGACCTCCGCAATTGGCAAGAGTAGTTTCTCGCCGCCGGACGCGGGTAAACGGGCAATTGCGCGGGGGCGTGATTGCCCGTTCGCGTTTCGCGGGTCGGAGTTGAAGCATGGTCCGTCGCGCCGCCCGAGCTTTCACGCTGGTCGAGTTGATCCTGGTGATCGCCCTGGTCAGCGTGTTGATGGCAATCGTGGTGCCCGACTGGCGGAGCGCGGGCGAGGGGCGGCGGCTGGCGGAGTCGGTCGATCGCTTCCAGACGCTGGTGGCGATGTGCCGGGCGGAGGCGATCAACACCGGGCGGACGTACCGGCTGGTGTTCCGGATCGACGGGACGGTGCTGGTGCAGCGGCAGCTCGACCCGTACGAGTCGCCGGAGGCGTTCGTGCTCCACGAGGCGGGTTGGGCGCGGCGGTCGCCACTGCTGAAGCACGTTTGGGTGGAGGCCGTGCTGCCGCTGCCGGACGGGTTGCCGCCGGAGTACCTCGAGGACGAGTCGATCGGCTATGAGGTCATCGACGAGGAGGCATACGAGCTGATCCTCGTGGAGGACCTGGACGAGGACCTGGCGATCGACTTCGCGCCGGACGGGTCGACGGATTCGTGCTGGTGGGTGTTGCGGGCGGAGAACGGCGCGGGTGTGCAGATGACGCTCGACGGGCGCACCGGGCGGATCGAGCGCTACGAGGTCGCGCCGCTCGACGCGGAGGAGGCCGAGCCGCCGGAGCCGGAGGAGCTCGACCCCGATGAGTACTACTACGACCCGGTGCTGGTGGACGAGGACTAGGAGCGCGTGATGAGCGGGATGGCTGATCGAACCCTGCGGGGTGGAGCGCTGCTGCTCGAGGTGGTGGTGGCGATGGCGATCATGGTCGTCACGCTGGCGCTGATGGGAGCCCAGCTGCGCAACGGGCTGGAGATGACCTACGGGGCGGACGACCGGACGCACGGGGCGTTCCTGGCCGACCGGCTGCTGGCGACGATCGAACTCGACCTCGAGCAGCAGCGGGCGATCTTCGAAGACCAGCAGCGCGAGGGCGATTTCGGGCCCCGGTTCCCCGGCTATTACTGGGAGCTGATCATCGAGCCGCTCGACGAGGACGAGGTCGGCGTGCCGCTCGTCGACGAGGAGACCGGCGCGGAGACGCTGGTCGCGCAGATGACGATTGACATCTACTACCAGCGGCCGCTGGACGGGCTTTACGAGGAGTTCGGGGGCTCGCGGCCGGACGAGGCGCGGCTGCTGCACTCGGTGCACATGGTGCGGGCGTCGCCGCCGCAGATCGACCTGGCCGAGGACTTCGGCATGACGGAGGAGCAGATCACCGGGGTGACGGAGCTGATCCCGGAGATCGATCCGCAGAACTTCAACCCGCAGGAGCTGCTGCAGATGATCGCGGCCGACCCGGAGAGCTTCCTGGGCGTGCTGGGCAGCGACCAGCTGGGGCCGCTGTTGCAGCAGTTGGGCTTGTCGGACGCGGGGCAGTTGCCGCAACAGTTGCAGGAGATCCTGAGCGGCGGGGGGGGGCTGGGGGAGGCGCCGGCGGCGGCAGTGTAGGCGCTGGCGGGACCGCGCCGCTGATC
>CAZCKC010000049.1:0-15265 GCA_964499235.1 uncultured Planctomycetales bacterium
TACCGGCAGCTTCGTTGCGATCGCAACGAAGCTGCTTTGTTCTTGCGTGGTTGCTCGCTTCTTCAAGGTTAACCCGGCATTGGCGGTTGGCGGGCGAAAGAGCCTGTGAAGGAATCCCGCTACGAGTGTCTGGGGCGGGTTTTTTGCGTTCGGCGGTCTTGGTGCGGGTACCGTTTGGGGCATTGAGGGGTCGAAGGTGCGGTGCGGCGTCCGGCAAGCCAGGGCGTGGTGCCGTCTGGTGGGTCAGCTCATCAAGAGTTGAGGGCCGAAGTGAACCAGGTTGTAGGCCAGCGCCGACCACAACGCGGTGCACCGGATTTTGCGGCGGCCCCGAACGAGTAGCCGATCGAGGGCCCGGTAGGTTCGCAGTTCACCATTGACCGTCTCGGCCGTGGCGGCACGCTGGTGGTAGACCTCTTGAGCTTGGGCCGTCGTCATCCGGCGACGCCAGGCAGCCACCCCGGGGCTGTCTTTGCGGTCATAGGTGCAGGGCTGTCCGGCACGATTCCGCGGCAACGGCGCGTAGACCGCTACGCCGGCAGCTTCGGCCTGACCGATCAATGCCTTATTGACGAAGCCGCCGTCGAAAAGGTGTTCGCGCACCCGCCGCCCAGTGCGGCGTTCAGCCTGCTCACGCAACGGCGCGCTCTGCTGCGCGTCGCTGCCCGTCGTGACCACGTCTACTGCGACGATCGCCCGGCTGGCAGTATCGGTGGCGAACTGGATGTTGTAGGCTGGCTGGACTCCGCCGCCGGGCATCTTCATCCGCCGCGCGTCAGTGTCGGTGGTGGAGACCCGTGCGGCCTGCTGCCGCGACGGCTTACCGGTCGGGTGCTGCTTGATCGCTTCGAGCTCGGGCAGGACCGCCAGCGCCTGTTCGACCCGTTGCAATTTTTCGCGCGCCGCCCGCTGCCGCGCCGCCCGCTGGCGGGGCGTGGTCTCGTCGTCTGCGTCCAGCTCCCGCTTGACCCGCGTCACGTGAGCCCGGGCCGCGGCCTGCAGGCGTTCGAGCGTCTGCCGGCGGCGAAAACTGCTCGCCCCGGCGCTGGCCCGGACGCGCATGCCATCCTGGCTCAGCCGTTCGACCGTCACCAGGTCCTGCGATACCAACGCCGTGATCAACTGGGTAAACAGGTCATCCAAGGCCACCTCGTGCTGGACGCGGAAGTCGCTGAGCGTGTGGTAGTTGACCGGCACCCCGCCGCACAGCCAGCGAT
The DNA here is from genome assembly GCA_964499235.1 of uncultured Planctomycetales bacterium. Classification (GTDB taxonomy): domain Bacteria; phylum Planctomycetota; class Phycisphaerae; order UBA1845; family Fen-1342; genus JAFGRR01. Next base: position 1,218 of record CAZCKC010000049.1, read on the forward strand.
AGGCGTCGTGCGCGCCACAAAGCCGGTCGAGCTGCCGCGCGCTGCCGACGTTCTCGATCGTCGCGTACAACCACAACGCCACCAGCAGCGCGGGGTCGGTCGCCGGGCGCCCGGGCGCGCTGCCGCGATTGGCCAGTGGCTCGTGGAACCGGCTGAGGTCCAGCTGCTCGACCATTGCCCAAACCATCCGGGCTCGGTGATCGCCCGGCAGCCGCTGATCAAGGTTGACCGGCTCGAAAAAAGTCTGCCGACGATCGGGCCGCCGCAGCCGCGGCGCCGGGCACGAAGTTGAATCGGACGAGTCAGACGACAAGGCGGGCCGCGACGCTTCCATGCGAGACTCCTTGGCTCCCGGATCTCCATCTCCAGTCGCCCAACTTTACCCGCCGCGTCAAGGATTGTTTCACAGACTCGGACGCCCGCTCCACCCTGTTTGGGGGACGGCTGGTACGGAGCCCGGCCGCTACATTGTTGCGGGGGAACGGCGGTGCGGGGGCGGGCCGCGAATTGGTCGCGTTGTCATTCCCCCAGCTGACGCCTGGGGCACCCTGTGCGCGTCTTCGCGCGGCGATGTTACCGGCGGCGGCGTTTCTTTTTGGGTTTCTGGGGGGCGCCGTTCGTGGGGTCGTCCTCTTCGAAGAGGTGGGTGGGGACCGGGTCGGTGGGTTCGTTTTCGGCAATGACGACGGTGGATTCGTCTTGCTCGAACTGTTCGGCCGGGGTGGGCTGCTTCTTGATCGGGTTGCCCTCGTCGTCGAGCTCTATGTCGGCCTGGGCGGTACGCGTGCGGGCGACGGCCTGGAGGTTTTGCAGCAGGGCGTCCTCGGCGGAGCCGGTGAGGCGCGACAAGGCTTCGGCCACGTCGGGGATGTAGCGCTCGAAGATGCCGCGCTTGTCGGCCTCGAGGCGCTGGCGGCGGCGGCGGCGGACGTAGGTGGCGAGCTTGCGGCCGCAGGCCTGGAGGGCGAGCTTGATCTCCTTGCGGATCTCGTCGTAGTCGGCGATGGCCTCCTTGCTCTCGGAGGTGAAGGGGACCCAGACGCTGGCCATGTGGATCATGACGACGAGCGGGCCGACGGGCAGGTTGCCGCCGGGCTGGCTGAGGCCGTAGTTGCGCCAGTCGACGTCCATGACGGACTTGAAGGCGCAGCAGGCGGACTGTTGGTAGAGGAGCGGGACGCGGTTGGCGAAGCGGATGACGCGGGCGGACTGGTCGCCGGGGAGGTTGCCGCCGTAGGCGAGGGCGATCTCGATCTGGAAGGGGTTGCCGCGGTAGACGGCGGGGCTACGGGTCTCGGCGGTGAAGAACTCGGCCTTGACCTCCTTGAGGAGGCCGGCGAGGAGGGCCTTGATGCCGATGGGGGCGAGGCAGTCGGTGGGCGGGGCCATGATGCGGGTGGCCTGCATCGCCTGGTAGAGCTTTTCGACGTCGTGGGTGGAGATCGAGCCGGGGGCGGCGCGGTTCGAGAGGCCGGCCTGCTTGCAGATGCGGTCGGCGACGGACTGCGAGACGCGGGAGAAGGAGCTTTGGAGGAAGCCGCTGAGCTTTACGCCCCGCGCTTCCTTGAGCAGTTTCATGAGCACGCCGAGCTCGATGCCGTGGGGGTGGGGCTTGATCTCGCGGGTTTCTTCGGGGAGGTCGTCGGAGCCGCGGGGGAACTCGCGGTGTTCGCCGGTGGGCGCCTTGTAGTGGATGGCGGCGTGGGGGTTGGCGATGGCGGTCTGCTCGAGGTACTCGTCAACGGACTGCTTGCCCTTGGCGTAGCTGGCGACGAGCTCGATGGTGACCTCGGTGCCGCGGCCCCAGGGGACCTCGATGGTCTCGTCCTTGGTGACGTCGGGCTTGTTCTTGGTGGTGTCAATGGCGATTTGGAAGTGGTGGGCATCCTTGCGGGGGCCGGTACGACTGGTGACGTGGACGGACTTGCCGGTGGTGAGCAGGCCGTACATGCCGGCGGCGGAGATGCCGATGCCCTGCTGGCCGCGGGACATCTTGAGGCGGTGGAACTTGGAGCCGTAGAGGAGCTTGCCGAAGATGTTGGGGATCTGGGCCTTGACGATGCCGGGGCCGTTGTCGCGGACGGCGACGCGGAAGCGGTCTTCGGCGAGCTGGTCGACGGTGACGTGGATTTCGGGGAGGAGGTTGGCTTCCTCGCAGGCGTCGAGGGCGTTGTCGACGGCCTCCTTGATGGTGGTGAGCAGGGCCTTGCGCTTGTTGTCGAAGCCGAGCAGGTGGCGGTTTTTGGCGAAGAACTCGGAGACGGAGATGTCGCGCTGGCGGGCGGCCATGGTCTCGGCGGTTTGGGCGGCGCCGCGCGGGCGGACGGTGCGCTTGGCGACGGGGGCGTTGTCGCGTGGACGCTGGCGTTTCTTGGCGGTTCCGGCGGCCCGGCGTTTGGCGGGCGGCATGGCGTTCTCCTGCGCAGCGGCAGCCGGGGCGGCGGGCTGGTCGTCCGGGGGCTCCGCATCGACGGCCGTCGGGGGCGGCTCGTCGGGGGGCTCGGCCGGCGGGGGCGGCGGCTCCGGGTTGCTGATGAAGGTTGATTCCCGGACGTTGCCGATCGGGATGGTGGCCGTCCGGTCGTCGAACAGGCTACCGGTCCCGTCCCGCGACGCAACATGCTCGGACATCCCTGTCTCGCTTATGCATGAAGCCTGATTTTGGGTTCCAGCCGCGCCAGGCTACGGGCGTCTATCGTAACGACGGCGGCGGGGGTGTACAGTGTTGGGCGCGGAGTGGGCGGCGGACAGGTAGCTTGGGAGCGGTCATGGATGGACGCTTGCGGCGGACGCTGACGGCGCGGAGCCACGCGTTGAAACCGGCGGTGGTGACGGATGCGGCCGGGGTGAACGAGCGGGTGGTAGCGCACGTGGCGGCGCTTTTGGCGCACCATGACTTGTTGAAGGTGAAGCTGCGGGCGCCGTCGAGTCGGGAGTGTGACGTGGCGGCGCAGGCGCTGGCGTCGCGGGCGGGGGCGGCGCTGGTGCGGCGGACGGGGCGGGTGGCCTTGCTTTACCGGGCGCGGGCCGACGGCGTGGCGGAAGCGGAATCCGCGGGATAGCGGCGTGGGCGGGGCGCGGGGCAGCTTTTCACGGCTTCTGAAAGTTCAATCCTGATTGGAATCTTGAGCGCAGGCCGCGATTATGTAGTAGCGGCGGCGGTAGCCGTGCGCGGTTCGACGTTCTCGCGGGGTGCCTGATGCTCCAGCTGGCCGAACTCTATAGCCCGATCGTGGATGACTTGGCGGTCAGCGAGCGGATTTTCCGCGACGAGTTGATCAGCGACCAGGGGTTCATCAGCGACTTGTGCCAGCACATTGGGCAGTTTCACGGCAAGCGGGTGCGGCCGGCGCTGGTGTTGTTGTCGGCGAGTGCGTGCGGGGAGGTGCGTCCGGCGCATCATGTGTTGGCGGCGGTGGTGGAGATGGTGCACATCGCGACGCTGGTGCATGACGACGTGTTGGACGAGGCGGACATCCGGCGGCGGGCGGCGACGGTGAACCGCTTGTGGGGGAACGAGCGGGCGGTGCTGATGGGGGACTTTCTGATCAGCCACGCGTTTCACCTGTGCAGCTCGCTGCCGTCGCAGACGGCGTCGCGGATCATCGGGGCGACGACGAACACGGTGTGCGAGGGCGAGTTGATGCAGGTCGCCAACCGGTACAACTACGACCTCGACGAGGGCCTGTACTTCGACATCATCACGCGGAAGACGGCGTCGCTGATCGGGACGTGCTGTCAGCTGGGGGCGCAGTTTGCGGAGGCGAACGCGGCGGTGGTGGCGAGCTTGAAGGACTTTGGCGTTTCGCTGGGGGTGGCGTTCCAGATCGTCGATGATGTGCTGGACGTGCTGGGCGACGAGGCGGAGGCCGGCAAGTCGCTGGGGCGGGATGTTGAAGAGGGCAAGCTGACGCTGCCGCTGATCCATTATCTTCAGCGGGTCGACGAGCGCGAGCGGCGGGATGTGGCGGCGATCATCAGCAACGGGCACCCGCACAAGGCGGCGACGATCGCGACGCGGCTGCGGAAGTCGGACAGTATTCAATACGCTCAGCAGGTCGCGGCCGCGTACGTGAGGCGGGCGCAGACGGCGCTCGAGGTGCTGCCGGACTCGGATGCGAAGAGCTGCCTGTACGAGATGAGCAACTTCGTGTTGCGGCGGCAGCGCTAGGCGCGCGCGTCCTGATTTCCTGATTCAGACGCTGGTCAGTTTGCCACGGGTGTCGTGGCCGGGTGCTTATGCATCGGCGGCGGCTTCATGTAGGTGAGCGATCGCCAGAGCCACTCGGCGGGGCCGAAGCGGAAGTACCGTAGCCAGAGCGGGCAGGCGATCAGCAGCACGATCCAGATGCCGAGAACGATCGCGAGTTGGCCGACGCGGGGGACCTGGCCGAAGAGACCGAGGCCGTGGCCGTAGAAGATCAGCGTGCCGAGGATGCTCTGGAGCAGGTAGGCGCTGAGAGCCATCCGGCCGACGGCGGCGAGGCGGTGGCGGATGGCGGGGAGCCACTGTTGCCGGCAGATGAGCATGACGAGGCTCAGCCAGCCGAGGGCGACGAAGAGCGAGCCCCAGTAGTTGAACTGCGCGCCGGCGAAGAAGGAATACTCGAGTTTCCAGCCGGTGGTGGTATTGAAGACGACGCCGGCGACGACGATCGGGAGCCCGAGGCCGAAGCCGATGATGGCCAGCGTGACGTAGGTGCGGGGCCTCCGGGCGGCGCTGAAGACCTGCCATTTCATGAGGGCCATGCCGATCAGCATGAGGCCGGTGACGCGCCAGAGTCCTTCGACCAGCAGGAACTGCGTCTGCATGAAGCGGCTGGAATCGATGCGGTGGGGCTGCTGCGCGAGCCAGCTGCCGCGGTAGGCGTCGACCTCGGCGGCGATGACGGCGTCAGTGGGGTTCCAGAAGGATTGTTGCAGGTCGAGGCGTTCGGCCTCGGGCCACTGGGGCATGGAGAGTTGGGCGCCGGTGCTGATGAGCGTGGGGATGGCGATCAGGAGGAGGCCGAGGGGGATCAGCGTTCGGGCGCTGCGCTTGTGGAACAAGAAGGCGATGAGGCCGCAGAGTGCGTAGGTGACCAGGATGTCTCCGTACCAGATGAGGTAGGCGTGCGCGAAGCCGATGGCGAGCAGCACGAGCATGCGGCGGAAGTGGAGGCCGGCGGTCTGGCGGCCGGCGGCGGCGCGGCGCTGGGTCATGAGGATGATGCCGGCGCCGAAGAGCAAGGCGAAGAGGGTGAGGAACTTGCGGTCGAAGAGGAGGTGGCTGGCGAGCCAGACGAGGTAGTTGGGGCCGATGAGATCGCCGAAGGCGTGGGGGTTGAGGTAGGCGGAGCCGATCATGGCGAAGGACTGGATGTTCATGACGAGGATGCCGAGGATGGCGAAGCCGCGGAGGACGTCGAGGGCTTCGAGGCGTTCGCCGGCAGTGACGGGGCCGGTGCCGAGCTCGCCGCCGGCGTTGGTCATCGGGGCTCCCCCTGGAAGTCGCTTGTTGCGCGGACTGCCGAGAAAGTGCAACCGGCTCTCCTATCCCGCAGGGTACGGTAATGCCGATCAAGGCTTGATTCCACTTCGATCGGGGGCGCCCTCGCGGGGTAACCCCTGCGCGGCCAAAGCGATCGCAGTCGCCTAAGCGATGCAGCGAAGTGTCGTTACCCGGCCGTGCCGGTTCGCGCTGCCGGCGCGAAGCGGAAGGAGCAGTCGAAGAGCTGGGCGCCGAGGTGGGTGGCGACGGCTTCGTCCTTGATGACGGCCGTGCGGAGGCTGTCGCAGTGGAAGCGGGCGTGGCGGTTGCTTTCCACCGCGCGGCCCATGCCGTGGAGGATGATGAGGTCGGCGTCGTGGACCGCGGCGAGGCAGCTTTCGCTGAGGCGGCTCAGGTCGATGAGCGGGGCGTGGTTGCCGGTGCCGATGACGCGGAGGCGGTCGTCGGCGAACCAGGGATCCGCGTCCACGGCCTCGGCCAGCAGCAGTGTCAGCTCGTAGCCGGTGACGTCGTTGAGCGCCGGCCCGGTGTTCGCGCAGAGCGAGACCCGCACGTCACGGCGAAGGAAGTAGCGGGTCAGCGGCAGGCAACCCAGGCAGACGTCTGCGCCCGCGTTGTCGACGAAGAAGGCGACGTGGCGATAGGGCGGGCCGTCGCTGAGGCGTTGCTGCCAGGCGTCGAGGTCGTCCTCGAACCAGGGGCGCTCGGGGAGCGTGCTGCGGTCCTCGAGGAACGTGCCCCCGCCGCCGGCCGCGTAGCGCTCGAGCGTTGGGGCCGCGCCGAGGTCGAAGAGGTTGCCGGCCAGCAGTCCACGCGCAAGGTGCAGGACGCATTCGGATTCGTCGAAGTCGTCGAGCTCGTCGAGCAGGTCGGGGAGCAGCCGGGCGGCGGCCTCGTTCTCGCGCTGCTTGTCAATCGCGAAGGGATCGGCGAAGCCGTGCGTGGTGAGGAGCCGCTGGCGGAGCTCGTCGAGCTTGAGGATGTCGAGGGGGGCGAAGTCCTCGGGCTCGGCCCGGACCTCCTGCATCAGGGCCTGATAGTCGGCCGTGAAGCGCTCGACCGCGCCAGGCGCGGCGTCGGGATAGCTCTGGCGGAGGTGCTTCAGGACCGTGGTGAGGTGCTGCTCGAAGAAGCCGAGCCAGTAGGCGCGGCCCTGCGGGTCGGTCAGCAGGTCCCAATCGCAGGCACGGTACTCCTCGGGAGCGGCAAGTTGCGGCAGGGCGGGCAAGAAAACTCTCCCGGCGAGGGCGGGCGGCGGCGGCGGTGGCCGTACAATCCGCAGCACCATGTTGGCGGACAAGCTCCATCATAAGCTGGCCGGCTGGCTGGCGAAAACGCGGCGGGCGCTGGTGTTGACGCACCAGCGGCCGGACGGGGATGCGCTGGCCGGCGCGATCGGGGCGGTGACGTTGCTGCGGGCGGCGGGGGCGACGGCGACGATCGCCTTATTTGACCCGCTGCCGGCGCGGTACGGGCCTTTTTTCAGCGATTTCACGTTCGTGGCGTGGCGCGAAGTTGAAGGGTCACTGGGGGAATATGACGGCGTGGTGATCGTGGATACGTGCGCGCTGGGGCAGCTCGAGCCGGCCCGCGCGTGGCTGGCGGGCGATCCGCCGCCGACGCTGGTGATCGACCACCACGTGACCGGCGACGCGCTGGGGCGGCGGGCGGATGACCTGCTGATCACCGATGCGTCGGCCGCCGCAACGGGGTTGCTGTTGGCGGAGCTGATCCGCGGGCAAGACGTGCCGCTGGACCCGCCGACGGCGACAGCGCTGTTCATCGGGCTCGCGACCGACACGGGGTGGTTCCGGTTCCCGAACGCGGACAGCCGGACGTTCGCGGCGGCCGGGGTGCTGCTGGATCACGGGGTGGCGCACGACCGGGTGTACCGCGAGCTGTTCGAGCAGGAGCCGTTGCCGAAGCTGCGGCTGATCGGGCGGCTGTTGTCGCGGCTGACGGTGCGGTGTGACGGACGGCTGGCGATCATGGAGTTGCGGCAGGCAGACCTGGATGCGGCCGGCGCGGACGCGTCGATGACGGCGGACCTGGTGAACGAGGCGGGCCGGCTGGCGGATGTCGAGGTGTTTGGGCTCCTGACGGAGGCCGAGCCGAACCTGGTGCGGCTGAACCTGCGGAGCAAGGAGCAGGTGGACGTGGCGACGTTGGCGCAGCAGTTCGGCGGCGGGGGGCACGCGCGGGCGGCGGGCGCGCGGATTGCGGGGGAGTGGGACGTGACGCGGGAGAAGGTGATCACCGCGCTCGAGCAGGCGACGCGGGCGCAGCTGGATCCGGCGCCGGAGTGCTCTTGATGGCTGAAAACGGGGCGGTGCCGGCGATTCGCGTGATGATGATGCCGCGCGACACGAACGGCGAGGGGACGATCTTCGGCGGCGTGATCCTGAGCTACATGGACCAGGCGGGGGCGATCGAGTCGCGGCGGCACACCCGGCACAAGGTGGTCACGGTCGCGCTCGACAAGGTGGAGTTTCACCAGCCGGTGTTCGTGGGGGACGTGCTGAGCGTTTACACCGAGCTGAAGAAGGTGGGGCGGACGTCGCTGACGGTCAAGATCCGCGTCGAGGCGGAGCGGCAGCACGATCCGCGCGAGCTGGTGCAGGTGACCACGGCCGAGTTTGTGTACGTCGCGCTTGATGATCAGCGGCGGCCGGTGGCGGTGGTGGACGCGGGTTGAGCGTTTGGGCGCGATGCTTTGTCTGCCAGCGTTGTCATCTCCCCCAGGCTGAGGCCCGGCGGCGCCCGGGCTGGGATTGGTCGTGGCCCGGTTTTCGTAGGCCGTTTCCGTCCCTCAGGCTGGACGTTAGGGCACCCCTGTTTGGAGCGCCCGGCTTTTATTTCGTGGCGCTGGGTTGCAGGTGTTCGATGAAGTAGTCGTGGCGGAGCTGGACCCAGTGGCGGCGGTGGTCGCGGATGCCGTGCTTGTTGCCGGGATAGAGCATCAGGTCGAATTCCTTCCCGTGTTCCTGTAGGCGGTAAACCAGCTTCAGCGTGTTCTGCAGGTGGACGTTGTCGTCGAGCGTGCCGTGTACGAGCAGCAGGCGGCCGCTGAGGTTGTGGGCGTTCTCGATCACCGAGGCCTTCTGGTAGCCCTCCGGGTTGTTGGCCGGCGTGCGCATGAACCGCTCGGTGTAGATCGTGTCGTAGAACCGCCAGTCGGTGACCGGCGCGCCGGCGATCGCAACGGCGAAGACGTCCGTCTGCGTCAACGTGAACGCGGTCAAGAAGCCGCCGTAGCTCCAACCGTTCAGCCCGACGCGCGTGCCGTCCGCCCAGGGATGCTGCGTGAGCCACTCCACGCCGGTCGCGAGGTCGGCCGCCTCGCGCACGCCGAGCTGCTGGTAGGCCTTCCAGGCGGACTGCATGCCGGCCGCGCTGGCCGTCTCCGGATCGCAGATCCAGTAGAGGAAGCCCTGCTGCGCCATGAGCTGGCGGAAGAGCCCGTTCTGCCCGTGCCAGACGTCGCGGACGAGCGGCGCATGCGGGCCGCCGTAGGTTTCGCAGATGACGGGGTAGCTCTTGGCGGGGTTGAAGTCCGGCGGCTTGTAGAGCATGGCCGGCATGGCGAAGCCGCCGGCGTTGGGGACGGTGAAGAACTCGGGCGCGACGAGTTGGTACTCGGTGAGGGCCGGGACCTCGTTGGGGCTGAGCACGCGGGCCAGCGCGCCGTCGGCGGTGCGCAGGTGGACCCGCGGCGGCGTCATCGCGTTGCTGTGGGTGTCGAAGAAGTAGCGAAACGTCGGGTCGAAGCTGGCCTGGTGGAAGGCGCCGGGCTCGGTGAGCCGCTCGATCTCGCCGCTGCGGACGTCGACGCGGTAAACGTGATCTTGCTTCAGCGCGTCGCGCGTGCCGGAGAAGTAGACGCGGCCGGTCTCCTGGTCGATGCCGTGGACCGCGCGGACCTCCCAGTCGCCGGCCGTGAGCTGGTCGATCAGCTCGCCGTCGCGCGTGTAGTGGTAGAGGTGGGCCCAGCCGTCGCGCTCGCTGCGCCAGACGAACGAGCCGTCGTGGCACCAGAGCGGCAGCGGCTGCACGTTGACCCAGGCGGGGGTCTCCTCGCGGACCAGCGTGCGCACCGCGCCGGTCAGCGGGTCGGCGTCGCGGAGCTCGAGCCAGGTGCCCTCGCGGTCCTGGACCTCGAAGATCAGCCGGCCGTCGGGCGCCCAGCCCACGCGGGCGACGATCAACGGCTGCTCGCTGCCGGCATCAAGGTCGATCCAGACGGTGTGGCCGTCGTCGAGGCGGGTCACGCCGAGGCGGACCTGCGGGTTCGGGTCGCCGGGACGGGGATAGTGGTAGGTGTTGGCGGCCGGCTTCGGCTCGCGGTGGTCGAGGATCGTAAATGTCGGGACGTCAGCCTGGTCGAGCTGGAGGAACGCCAGGAAGGCGTCATCGTCGCGGAACCAGTTGGCGCGCCAGTTGCCGCGGCCGTAGACCTCTTCCTGGTATACCCAATCGAGCCGCCCGTTGAGGAGGTTCTCGCTGCCGGTGTCGGTGAGCCGCCGGACTTCGCCGGTGGCGCGCGCGATGAGGTAGAGGTCGCCGGCCTGGTGGTAGACGACGTGCTCGCCGCGGGGGCTGAGCGTGGCGTCGAGGCGTTCGGCCGGTTCGGGCGTGAGGACCCGCGCGGTGGGGGGGGTGAGCTCGCAGAGGATGAGGCGGTCGTCGTGCTCAAGCAGGACGCGGCCGGGGTGCTGGCGGTCGGGTTTGATGGAGCTGACGAGACGTTGGGCTTCCTTTTCGTCGAGTTCCAACGCGGCGAGCTGCCGCAGGGCGTGCTGGAGGGCGTCGTGGTCGAAGGCGGGCTCAGCTTGGCCGGTCTCGGTTTCGACCTTCAGGAGAGTGCCGTCGCGCCGGAGCCAGTAGTGGTCGCCGTCGGCGGTCCAGACCATGCCCTTGGCGTAGTCGCCGTCGAAGTCGACCTTGTTTTCGGGGCCGTAGATAGCGTCGAGCGTGAGGGGTTTGGGTTGCGGCTGGTCGTCCACCCCATCCTCCCGTGGTTGCAGGGCTTGGCAGCCGGCGAGGCTGATGCCGGTCAGGCTCAGGATGGCCAGGCGGGCTGCGGTGCGGCGGCTACTCCAGGCGGAGGCGTTCGACCGGGCGGCCGGCCACGAGGTGTTCTTGCACCAATTCTTCGACGTCGTCAACCGTCACTCCTCGGTACCAGACTTGTTCGGGATACACGACGACGGTGACGCCGTACTTGCATTGGTCGAGGCAGCCGGCCTTGTTGGCGCGGATCTGGCTGTTGAGGCCGAGCTCTTTGAGGCGGGTCTTGAGGGCGTCGCGGACGGCGTCGGCGCCCTTGGCGGCGCAGCAGCCGCGGGGATCCGCGGCAGGGCGTTGGTTGCAGCACACGAAGACGTGACGCTCGTAATGGGGCACAGTTGGGATCCTCAACGCAGGCCGGCGACTCGACAACCTCGACAAATGCTACCGGATTTTCACGGGGTTGGCGCCGCTAGCAGGGCGAGAACGGCATCGCGCGTGGGGAGCGAGGGCTGCGCGCCGCGGCGGGTGCATGCGGCCGCGCCGGCGGCGCAGGCGAAGCGGGCGGCTTCGGGTAGGGGCTGACCTTCGGCGACCGCGACGGCGAGGGCGGCGGTGAAGGCATCGCCGGCGGCGGTGGTATCGATGGGGGTGACGGTGGGGGCGGCGACGGGGGTGATGGTATCGCCGGCGAGGATCGCGGCGCCGGCGGGGCCGCGTTTGAGCACGACGCAGTTCGCGCCGCGGGCGTGGAAGTGCTTGCCGACGTCGCGGAGCGACTCCGGGAGCGGCTGAGCGATCAGGATTTGCGCTTCCGAGGCGTTGGGCGTGAGGATGTCGACGTGGAAAAGCTCGGGCGGGGCGTCGGCAGGGGCCGGCGCGGGGTCGAGGATGACGGGCAGAGCATGGCGGCGGGCGACGCGGATGGCGGCGAGGGCGGTTTCGAGAGGGATTTCGAGTTGGAGGACGCAGGCGGCGGCGCTGGCGAAGAGCGGGGCGGCGGCTTCGATGTCGGCGGGCGTGAGGCGGGCGTTGGCGCCGGGGGCGACAGTGATCGCGTTTTCGCCGGCCGCGCTGACGGTGATCAGTGCGACGCCGGTAGGCGTAGCATCGATCGTGCGCACATGTTGCGGGTCAACGCCGGCTTTTTGGAGCGCGTCGAGCAGGGTTTGCGCGAAGGTGTCGCGGCCGACGCAGGCGAGGAAGGCGACGTCGGCCCCGAGGCGGGCGGCGGCGGCGGCTTGGTTGGCGCCTTTGCCGCCGGGGATAATCGCGAATTCACTGCCCAGAACGGTTTCGCCGGGGGTGGGGATGTGGGGGGCGTTGACGACGAGGTCGATGTTGGCGGAGCCAATGACGAGGATTTTCATTTTGCGCTCAAGCTGGTTTTGCTACGTGGTCGATAGGAAAATCGCGCAGCTGTATCTGCCGCGTGGCGTGTCAGGATTGTAAACTCACTAATGGGTGAAGTTCCTATTGACGCCCATGCGGATTGGGGTACGGTTGGAATAGGACCGACGGCTTGCCGGTTTTGATCGATGGCAACAACCTGCTGCATGCGGTGCGAGCGGTTGAGGATCCCGAGCGGTTGTACGGCCGTTTTATGTTGTGTGACGCCTTGGGACGGTGGTCGCAACGTGTCGGGGAGCGGGTTCACGTTGTCTTCGATGGTCCCGAGCCAACAGCCGACTTGCGAGAGCAGATCGGTCACGTCGACATCACGATGAGTTTCAGCGGCGGGCTTTCCGCCGATGACCTGATAAAAGACATCTTGGACCAAGACTCGGCGGCACGGAGGCTGCTGGTCGTTTCGTCTGATCGGGAAGTGCAGCGATCGGCGGAGCGGCGGCGAGCGAAGACGGTGAGCTCGCCGGAATACTGGCGCGCCTTGAAGCGTGACCTGGCACTCCGGCCTCCAGCCCGAGCCGAACCGGAGGAGAAGCAACAGGGGCTCGACCCGGCGGACACGCCCACGTGGCTGGCGGAATTCGGGTTCCCACCATCGGATTCTGATGAGCCGATGGACCATCGGTGTGATTGGTAATGTTGCGATCGTGACGTAAGGAGGCGTGCCCCATGATTACCACCGCAAGTGAGTATCAAGCTTCCCCCCCCGAACCCAGACAGGACCGTCGGCTCGGGGCACGCGAAACCGTTCGCAGTGACCTTTGGATGGTCGACCACAACGGGGCGACCGTCCTCCGCTGTCGCTGTGTCGACGTTTCGGAGAACGGCATGCGGCTCAAGGTGCCGCTCGGCTATGGCGTGACCGAAGGGCAGCGCTTCGAGTTGCGTTCGAACCTGCCCGGGTCGAATCATGGCCTCGGCTTCGGGGTCATCGGGCGTCGCTGGGCGACGGTCGTGCGGACGCGCGTGCATCTCGGCAACGGCGAAGACCACCTCGAAGTGGGCGTGGTCCTCGATGCGATCGACTTCGCCGGCGCCGACCGCGACGCGACGATCGCGTCGGTGTAGCCGCCGCAGCAAGCGCACTGTCAACCATCTACCGGCAGCTTCGTTGCGATCGCAACGAAGCTGCTTTGTTTTTGCGTGGTTGTTCGCTTCTTCAAGGTTAACCCGGCATTGGCGGTTGGCGGGCGAGACGCCCAGCCTACCCAAATGACGCACGACCTGCCGATTAAACGCCAGGGGCTATTCGCCGAGGTCCGCGAACAGTGCATCGACGAACGCTTCGGGATCGAAGGGCTCGAGGTCTTCCTGCTTCTCGCCGAGGCCGACGAACTTCACCGGGATGTCGAGCTGATCGCGGATGCCGACCACGATGCCACCCTTGGCCGAGCCGTCGAGCTTCGCCAGGAACAGCCCCGTGACGTCCGCGACCGCGGCGAACGTCTTGGCCTGGTTGATCGCGTTCTGCCCGATTGTCGCGTCGAGCACCAGCAGCGTTTCGTGCGGCGCCGCGGGGATCTGCTTCTTGACGACCTTATGCACCTTACCGAGCTCGCGCATCAGGTGGTCCTGCGTGTGCAGCCGGCCAGCCGTGTCGAGGATCAGCACGTCCATCTTCCGCGCGAGCGCCGCCTGGCACGCGTCGAACGCGACGGCGGCCGGGTCGCTGCCCGACTGGTGCTTGACGATGTCGACGCCGGTGCGCTCGGCCCAGATCGCGAGTTGCTCGATGGCCGCGGCGCGGAACGTGTCGCACGCGCCGAGCAGCACGGTATTCCCCTGCTGGCGGAGCCAGTGGGTCAGTTTCGCCACGCTGGTTGTCTTGCCGGAGCCGTTGATGCCGACGACGAAGATGACCGTCGGCGGCTGCGCGGCGAAGTTGAGCGCCCGGACGTCTTCGGGCCAGGTGGAGGCGATGCGCTGCTTGAGGAACGGCAAGATGTCCTGGGCCTCCTTGACCTCGCCGCGCTTCCACGCGTCGCGCAGCTCGTCCTGGAGGCTTGTCACCGCCTGCGGGCCCATGTCGCCGGCCAGCATCGCGTCGGCCAGCTCGTCGAGCAGGGTTTCGTCGACCTTGCGGCCGAAGGCCAGCACGCGGCGCAGGCTGCCGAACACTTTCTCGCGGGTCTTGCTCAGTCCC
>CAZCKC010000049.1:15365-22558 GCA_964499235.1 uncultured Planctomycetales bacterium
GGCCAGCACGCGGCGCAGGCTGCCGAACACTTTCTCGCGGGTCTTGCTCAGTCCCTTTTTGAAGCGGTCGAAGAGGCCCATCGGTCCGGTCGCCTTCTAGGGGGTGATCACGCCTGGTGCGGCGTGCGGGTGGTCAGTTCGATGCCGAGCTGCTTGCGGCGGCTGTCGAGCACGCCGTTGACGAACGCCGGGGAGTCAGCGTCGCCGAAGCGCCGGGCGAGCTCGATCGCTTCGTTGATCACCACCTGCGGCGGCGTGTCGGGTTCGCACAGCAGCTCGTGCAAGCCCAGCCGGAGAATGTTGCGGTCGACCGGCGGCATGCGGTGCACCGGCCAATCGGGCACCGCCTGCGCGAGCTGCTGATCGTAGCTTTCGCGGTTCCGCCACGCGGCCCGCGCGAGGTCGCGGGCGAAGGTCGTCGTCTTGGCGTCGGCCGGCGCGGCGATGCCGACGTCGACCTGGTTGACGGTGTCGTTGACGAAGCGCTCGAGGTCGTCCTCGAAGGTTGGACCGACCACGTCGTACAGGCACAGTGCCTGCAACGCGAGGGTGCGAGCTTGGGATCGGCGACGAAGCGGCATGCGGTCTTCTAATGGCGGCCGCGGCGGGGGCCGCACGCGCACGGCGGGCCTAGCTGATCTCGGGCAACAGGTTGACCATTTCGATGGCGGCCAGCGCCGCCTCGGCGCCCTTGTTGCCGTGCTTGGCGCCGGCCCGGTCGATGGCCTGCTCGAGCGCGTCGGCCGTGATGATCCCGAACGCGATCGGTACGCCGGACTGGAGGCTCGCCTGGGCGATGCCCTTGGTCACCTCGGCCGCGATGTAGTCGAAGTGCGGGGTCTGGCCGCGAATCACGCAGCCGAGGCAGATGACGGCGTCGTACTGCTTGGTCTGGGCGAGCTTCTGGGCGGCCAGCGGGATCTCGAAGGAGCCGGGTACCCAGACCTGGACGATCTGCTCGTCGCGGCCGCCGTGGCGGACGATGCAGTCGATCGCCCCTTCGGCGAGCTTGCCGGTCAGGAAATTGTTCCAGCGCGAGACGACCAGCGCGAAGCGTTTGCCGGAGGCGTCGAGTTTCGCCGAGACCGCTCGAACCATATGGGTGACCCTTCCTTTGCGCGATCAAACGAGTCCGTTAGTCTATTGCGGCGGCGCGGGCAGGGCAACGGAAGCCCCGTCGCCGAGGTGCTTCCATGACGGTTGAAAACGGGTCGGGGCGCGAACGCCCGGTGCAGGCCGCGCGGTGGCGCGTCCGGGTGCGGCAGCTGCTGCGGTGGTGGCTGCCGGCGAGCCTGGTGGTCGCCGCGGGCGTGCTGTGGTACGCGCTGCCGCGGCTGGACCGGTCGGACCGCATCCAAGGATGGCTCGAGGATCCGAGTCCGGAGCTGCGGAAGCGGGCGGCGTGGCGGATCGGTGAGCGAGAGATCACGCCGCTGCTGCCTGAGGTCGTGGCGCAGCTGGGCGACGAGCCGGATCCCAGCGTGCGGGAGGCACTGATCCACGCCATCAGCCAGGTGGGCGGGGCGGACGAGCTGCCGCTGCTGGAAACGTTGCTGGTCGCGGAGGAGCAAGGCTTTCCGCGGCAGAAGACCTGGATCGCAATCGCGGCCATCGACGCGGCGCGGTTCGAGGCGTTGGCAACGCGGCCGGCGTTGATTCGAGATGATTGGGATCGCCTGGGGATCGCGATCGCCCGATTTCGGGCGGGGCAGTTCGGCGATCTGGAGCAGATGCTGACGCTGGCGCAGTCTGACCAGGCGACCATCCAGTTGTTGGCGCGGCGGGCGCTCGAGCGATATGTTCGACCCGTCATGGTCATTGCCGGGCGCTGGCCAATCGAGGCCGGCGTTATGCCGAGCGGACTCTGGACGCCCGGGGTCCTGGCGGAGATCGGCCGGCGGGCGGGGGAGATCGAACTCGACGAGGTGGCGGTCGAGGTGGCCGCGAGCATGGAACGGGCGGCCCCGATGCGGACGAGCCTGCGGCGGATGACGCGCTCCCGGAACCAACTCGCCGACCTGCTGTTCGATTGAGGCGGCCCCTGGGGGAATGACGCTGGCGGGCGCCGGCCGAAGACGCGATACTCCGGTTCGCACGCGAACGGGTCGAAAGCGAGGGCGACGATGAGCGAGACCTCTGAGCAGCGTCCGGTGGATCCGGCCAGCGAGCTGACCGGCGAGGGCTCGTCCCATGACGAGCGGGCGGAGATGCTGGATCCATCCCAGGAGAAGGACCTCTGGCACGGACGAGAGAGTTGGAAGGCGGCCTATCCGCCGCTGGCGCTGGTGATCCTGGCCACGATTGCGGCTGCCGTGGCGTCGAAGCTGATCTGGCCGGCGACCTGGTACCCGGTCGGGTGGGTGTTGCTGGCGGGGTTGCTGGTGGCGGTGTTCGTGTTGTTCCGGGGCGGGTGGAAGGTGGCCAGCTCGTCGTACCGAATCACGACGCAGCGGCTGTTCATTCGGCGGGGGGTCTTATCGCAGAGCGTGGACCAGACCGAGTTGTTGCGGGTGGACGACGTGAAGATGCGGCAGTCGCTCCTGCAGCGGGTTTTGAACATCGGGGACATCGAGGTAATCTCGAGCGACCGGACCGACGCGCACATCAAGATCACGAACGTGGCCGACCCGGCGCAAGTGACCGAGTACATCCGCCGCCACACGCGGATGCTCCAGCGGCGGACGCTGTTCATGGAGCAGCTCTGAGCCGCAGACGCACCCGGCGGCGGGACGTTTTGATCTTGCTGAAAACCGGGTCCACCCCGGCGGCTGGCAATAGACTATTCGTAAGTAACGCAGGGACAGGGGCTTGCATGACGGGCACTGCATTTGGTCGCAGCGTCAAGCAGTTGCATAAGGACCTGTCGCCTGACGGGTCGCGGGCGAAAAACGCAGAGATGGAGTCGGCAGAATGCTTATCTCGAAGACGATCAACGACAAGCTGAACGAGCAGATTAACAACGAGCTCTTCGCCGCCCAGACGTACCTGGCGATGTCGAGTTACTTCCGCCGGGAGGGGCTGCACGAGCTCGCGAAGCTGTTCAGGGAGCAGGCGAACGAGGAGCGCGGGCACGCCGCCAAGTTCCAGAACTACATCGAGGAGCGGCTGGGGATCGTGCAATTAAAGGAGATCGCAGCGCCGAAGCACGAGTACGGCTCGATCATCGAGGCGCTGGAGGGGGCATTCGAGCACGAGAAGAAGGTCAGCCGACAGGTCGAGGACCTCAAGCAGCTGGCGGACAAGGAAGAGGACCACACCACCGGCGTCTTTGTCGATTGGTTCGTCGAGGAGCAGGTGGAGGAGGTCTACACGATGCACAAGCTGGCGCAGGCGGCCCGGATGGCCGGCCCGCACATCATCATGGTCGAGGCGTACCTGCTGCACCTGAAGTAAACGGGCGAGATGGAAGCCGGCCGCTCGCGGGAATCGGCCCTGCGAGCGGTAACAGCCCGACGCGTTCGGCGGGGCGAAATCGGGGCGAGAAAAAGTTGCGCAAGCTTCTGTCTTGCAGGGCTTTACGGGACCCTTCGCTAGGGTCCCGTAATAGCCTGCGAAATTGACCCGCACGCGATGCGCACCTATACTTCGTTAGCATCTCGATAACTCGGCTGTTATCGTCGGTGCCCGTCACGCGCGCCGATGCGTGCAGGCGGCTGACCCCAGGCGCGTCGCGATCCCCGGGATTCTCCTCACCCGTTCATGCCAAGCAATTTGCGCGAACAAATCCTTGAACGCGTCGACCTCTTGGACGTGGTCGGCGAACGCGTTGCCCTCACCCGCAAGGGCAAGGAGTTTGTGGGCCTCTGCCCTTTCCATGACGATCACAAGCCCTCATTCTCGGTGAACCCGACCAAGGGGATCTTTAAATGCTGGTCCTGCGGCGTCGGCGGGGATGTCTTCAAGTTCGTCCAACTCTACGAGCGGTGCGACTTCAAAGCCGCCCTCCAGCAACTCGCCCAGCGGGCAGGGCTCGAGTACCGCTCAAATCCCAGCCAGCGGCGGGACGACCACCGGCGCGATAGCGTCCGGCAAGTGCTCGCCTGGGCGGCGGAGCACTTCCAACAGAACCTGGCTGGACCGGCCGGGGCGGCCGCCCGGGAGTACATCCGGCAGCGCGGCATTGACCAGCGCTCGGTCGAGCGGTTCCAGCTCGGCTTGGCGGCCGACGCCTGGGATGACCTGCTCCAGGCGGCGCGGAAGGCACAGATCAACGGCGAGCTGCTCCTCGAGGCGGGGCTGGTCAGCACTAACGAGCGCGGCCGTACTTACGATCGTTTCCGCAACCGGCTGATCTTTCCGATCCGTGATGCCCTGGGACGCGTAGCAGCTTTTGGGGGGCGGACGCTGGGCAATGACGCGGCGAAGTACCTGAACTCGCCGGAGACGGCGCTGTTCAACAAGTCGCGGGTGCTTTACGCCTATGACCTCGCGCGGGAGGCGATCCGGCGACAGAACAAGGTCGTCGTGACCGAGGGGTACCTCGACGCCTTGCTCTTGCAGCAGCATGGTGTCGAGCACGCGGTCGCGACGCTCGGGACGGCGTTGACCGACGCCCACGTCAAGGTGTTGAAGCCCTTCGCGGACGAGATCGTCCTATGCTTTGACGGCGACGAGGCAGGTCGGCAGGCGGCCGACCGGGCGAGCGAGCTGGCGATCCGCCAGAGCGTGCGGACGCGGGTCGCGATCTTCCCGGCGGGGACGGATCCGGCCGACTGCGTGGTGACGGGCGGGGCGGCCGCGTTCGAGGCGGTGGTCGACGCGGCGACGGACGCGCTCGAATTCAAGTGGCAGCAGACGGTGACGACGGCGGCGGGCGGGCTCGATCACGCCCGGCGGGACGCGCTGGAGGCGTATTTGCGATCGGTCGCGTCGGCGTGCGTGGCGGGGCGGCTCGATCCGATCGAGCTGGGGCTGCTGACGAACCGGATCAGCGAGTTGCTGGGCATCCCGGGGGAAGAAATTTATCGGCTGTTGGCCCGGGAGCGCGAGAACGTGGCCCGAGGGTGGGGGGGGGTGGCGGTCGCCGGGAGCGATGAGCCGGACGGTTATCGGCAGGCATTGCACGACGTGCCGGTCGGATTAATTCCCGCGACCGAGGAGATCTTCGGCCTAGTATTGGAAGAGGGCCGGCTGTTTGACCGGCTGAACGAGGGCTTTGTTGAGGCTGTCAACCACTGCGAGACATGGCGGCAGCTTTTTGATGTCATGCATACCGTCGTCGACGAGACCGGGACGGTCTCGCGGCGGACGGTGTTGGCGCGGACGGACGAGCCGGAGGTGCTGGAGTTGGTGCGGCTGGCGTCGGCGCGCGTGCGTGCGACGCCGGATCCGGACGCGGTCTTTGGCGGGGCGATGGAGCGCCTGCAGAATGAGTTGCAGGCCATTCGAATTGGGGATCTGAATGCCCGGTTGCGCGGGTCGGAGTCTGCGCAGTCGGAGGCCAGCGGACTGAGGGCGCTGATTGCAGCGAACCGGTCGCGGCATGGCTTTGCGGGGCTTGCACGGCGGCCTTAGCCGCGGGGCGGGTCTGGCAGCGTGGCGTGGGCCGGTAGGGTCGGCGCGACGTGTGGGGCAACGGTTTTGGGGTGATCGCGGTGCCGTGCCGCAGCGCATGGGATGGGCTCGGCGTGATCACGATGCGTTGAAGGAGAGTTTTCGTATGGCGCAGCCGGTCACCATGACTGACCCGGTCGAACAGTGTGTGCTCGAGTTGATCGACACGGGAAAGCGACGCAAATACCTGACATGGGAGGAGTTGAACGAGGCGCTCCCTGACGAGGCCATCTCGCCGGAGAAGCTCGAAAGCGTACTGAACCGCATCGAGCAAAGCGGCATTCCGCTGATCGACGAGATCGAGGCGGAGAAGATGCGGGCCCGCAAGAAGGAGCGCGGCTCGCTGGAGGGCGGCGACGCCCTCGACGAGGTGACCGAGGCCGACTTGGCCGATACCGCCGTCCGGCGGATCGACGACCCGGTGCGGATGTACCTGACGCAGATGGGCGAGATTCCGCTGCTGATGCGCGAGGAAGAGATCGCGCTGGCAAAGAAGATCGAGCTGACGCGGATGGCCTTCCGCCGCCGGATTCTCGAAAACGACTTCTGCATGATGCAGGCGGTCGAGACGATCCAGTCGGTGGCCGACGGGCGGCTGCCCTTCGACCGCACGATGAAGATCTCGACGACCGAGTCGATGGCCAAGGGCACGATCCTCAAGCGGCTGCCCGCGAACCTGGCGACCGTGCGACGGCTGCTCGACCTGAACCAGGGCGACTGGCAGATCGTGCGGGACAACCGGGCGAGTGCGGCCGAGCGGAAGGAAGCGCTGACCCGGATGGTGCAGCGGCGGCGGCGGGCGGTGACCTTGCTGGAGGAGCTATCGCTGCGGACCAGCCGGATCACGCCGCTGATGCGCAAGGTCAGGGCGATGATCGAGAAGCTGGAAGAGATCGACCGCGAGCTGCGCGAGAACGGCAAGTCGCTGGAGCCGGACGAGGCGGCCGCCATGAAGGACGAGCTCAGCGGCATGACCGACCTGGTCATGGAGCTGCCGGCGGACCTGCGGCGGCGCGTCGACGAGGCGCGGCGGGTCTTCGGCGAGTACGAGGAAGCCAAGCGGCGGCTGGCAGGCGGCAACCTGCGGCTGGTCGTCTCGATCGCGAAGAAGTATCGCAACCGCGGGCTGAGCTTCCTGGACATCATCCAGGAGGGCAACACCGGCCTGATGCGGGCGGTCGACAAGTACGAGTACCGCCGCGGCTACAAGTTCAGCACGTATGCGACGTGGTGGATTCGGCAGGCGATCACCCGCGCGATCGCCGACCACGCCCGGACGATCCGCATCCCGGTGCACATGATCGAGACAATGAGCCGGCTGCGGAACATCAGCAAGCGGCTGCTCCAGGACCTCAACCGCGAGCCGACCATCGAGGAGATCGCCCACGAGGCGAAGATGCCGGTGGCCGAGGCGCGGCGCGTCATGAAGATCAGCCGCCACCCGATCTCGCTGGACCGCCCGGTGGGCGAGAGCGAGGACAGCTACTTCGGCGATTTCATCGAGGACGACAACACCGAGTCGCCGGTCACCAGCGCGAGCAGCGAGATGCTCCGCGACCGGATCGAGGCGGTGCTGAAGACGCTGACCTACCGCGAGCGCGAGATCATCAAGCTCCGCTACGGCATCGGCGACGGCTACA
>CAZCKC010000050.1:0-22541 GCA_964499235.1 uncultured Planctomycetales bacterium
GGGGTGTCGGAAGGGGCGGGGGTGACGGAATGGGCGGAGGTGACGGAAAGGGCGAAGGCCGCCACGCCGAGCAGGAAGAAAATCAAGGTGCCGGACGCTTGCGCGGGCGTCGGCGTCAGGAGCATGACGCCGTACGCGCTGCTGCGGCTTCAGGGCGTGCGGTTGGTGCTGGGGGCGATCATGGCTAACTGGCCCCTCAGGTCCATCTCAGAATGTGCCGCAGACGACAAGCTATCCCAAAACCTCTTTGAGCAGTAGCGTTGTGCAGCCGAAATGGAGAACGCCTTGGAACAGCGGGGTCGACTTCTTCCAGCGAATGCACAGTCGGCGGCAGTGTTGAATCCTGGTGATTTTGCGCTCGACGGTCCAGTGCCGCTTGTAGCGTCGCGGTGGCCGGCCGTCCCGGGTCACGTTCTTCAGCTTGCGGTTTTCCCGGTGCGTCGCGATCAGCTCGAAGGGTTCCTGCGCCAATGGTGCGTCGAGCTGGTCGCTGTCGTAAGTCTTGTCGCCGAGCGCGCGCTTCGGGTTCTTCATCGTCCGCATGGATTCGAAGAGCCGCGCGACGACACGAGCACGTGCCCGTCGGCGGGGCCGGACGTGGTGCTCGGCTATGACCTGGACGGCAACCTGACGAACAAGGACGGCCTGACGCTGGTCTACAACGGCGAGAACCGACTGATCGAGGTGTACCCGGCCAGCCCCGGCCAACGGCGACCAGAAGGTCACGTTCGCCGACGACTACCATGGCCGGCGGGTTGCGCATCGAGATGCTTGCACCGGCGGGACGGCGGTGCCGCCGAAAAGAATGGCGGATCGATGACCCGACCTCTGAGGATTCGGCTGGCGAGGGGTGAACGGCTATGGGGTAGGGAAGGGACCCAACCCCGCGACCACGGCTGACACGGTCGGGGCGCGGCCGGGCGTTTCTGAACCGGGCGGGGCGGCTACTTGGCCGCGTGGAGTTGCTCGGCCAGCTTCACGAGGTGCGCGGCGTGGGTGCGCTTTGTGCCTTGGCGCGAGGGTTGCCAGCCGGCGTCGGCGCGGAGCACGCGGATGGCGCTGGCGCCGGCGCCGATCGCGCTGGGGGCATTGAGCACGATCGCGTTGAGGTGCTTGTCGCGCAGTTTGGCGGCCGCCCGTGATTGGGCGTGCTGGTCCTCGAGCGCGAAGCCGATCACGACCTGGTCCGCGCGCCGGCGGCGGGCGAGGGCGGCCAGGACGTCGCGCGTGGGCTTCAGCGCGATGGAAAGCTGGGCCTCGGCCTTTTTCAGCTTGCGTCGCGCGCGGCGCGCGGGCGTGAAGTCCGCGACGGCGGCGGCCATGATCAGCACGTCGTGATCGGCCCAAACGTCACGGCACGCCTGCCACATGTCGTCAGCCGATACCACCGGGCGCACCGTCACGCCGGGCGGCGGCTGGAGCGCGACCGGGCCGTGCACGAGCGTCACCGCGTGGTGGCGCCGCGCGGCGGCAAGCGCGACCGCGAAGCCCATCTGTCCGGAGGAATCGTTGGAGAGGTAGCGGACCGGGTCGAGGTACTCGCGCGTCGGGCCGGCCGTCACGAGCACCCGCAGCCGCCGGGCCGTCTGGTGGCGGCGCGTGGCTTGACGGCGCGGCGCGGGCCCGTGTGCGGCGGCCATCAGCCGCTCCGGCGCGCGTTCCGCGGCGACTGCCGCCGGAGGACGTCGGCGACGGCTTCGAAGAGCTGCTCGGGCTCGGCCATGCGCCCGGGACCGACGGTCTTGCAGGCCAGCGGACCGCTGGCGGGGCCGCAGAGCATGACCCCCTGCTCGCTGAGCAGCGCGACATTGCGCTGCACGCTGGCGTGCTGCCACATTCGCGTGTTCATGGCCGGCGCCAGCATCACTGGCGAGTCGGCGCCGAGGAGCAGCGTGCTCACGAAATCATCCGCGATCCCCTGCGCGAGCTTGCCGATGATGTTCGCGGTGGCGGGGGCGACGAGGATCAGGTCGGCGCGCTCGCAGAGCGCGAGGTGGTTGATCTCGGCCGCACCCTCCACTTGCCAGAGATCGGTGTAGACCGGGCGCTGGCTGAGGCCGCGGAAGGTGGCCGGTCCCACGAAGCGGGTCGCGTTGGCGGTCATGGCGACGGTGACGCCGATGCCGCGCTGCGCGCAGGTTGAGGCAAGCGCCGCGGACTTGTAGGCCGCGATGCCGCCCGTCACGCACAGCAGGAGCTCGTAGCCGGTCAGGGCGTCGTCGCGGAAATGGTCGCGCGACGCGTGAATGAAGCCGCTGGGGCCAGCGGACTCAGGAGGTTTGGGGTTCAGGCCGCTCAAGCTCGGAAGCCTCGTAGTCGATCCCGATCTTGCCCTGCACGATCTCCTCGACCACCACTTCCATGTCCGTCTTGCCGGCGGGGTCGACCAGCGGCCGAGCGCCTTGCATGATCTCCAGCCAGCGGCGCTGGATCAGCGCGGTCAGCTTGAAACGCCCACCCAGCTTATCGATGACTTCGTCGCTCAACAGGGATTCAATCATGGTCGCCTGGCCGCTCCTCGAGCGCTGCCGCCGGCACCCCGACGGCGGCTGCAATGATGTTGATCACTTCATCAACCGAACACTGGAGTATATCGTTGGTCACGAAGTATTGGTAGTCGCCGGATTCGCGGGCGAAGCGGATCTCGCGGTCGGCCTGCTGGAGCCGCTCCTCCTGGAGCGTGGCCGTCTCCGTGTGCCGCCCCGCCAGCCGGGCCCGCAACGCCTCCCGAGAGGGCGGCAGAACGAAGATTCGGAGCGCATCCGGCTGCTGGGCGGCCACCTGGGCGCCGCCCTGAACGTCGATCTCCAGGATCATAATCTCGCCCCGCGCCAGGGCCTCTTCGACCGGGGCACGCGGCGTGCCGTAGATCTTTCCCAGGTATTCGGCGTGCTCGAGCAGCTCGCCGGCCGCGATCATGCGTTCGGCCTCTTCCCGGCTGACAAACTGGTAGGACCTGCCGAACTTTTCACCTGGCCGGGGCACGCGCGTCGTGATCGAGACCGACCAGCGAGCGTGGGGAATCCTTTCGAGCAGGGCCTGGCAGATCGATGTCTTGCCCGCCCCCGATGGCCCGCTCACGACGACCAACTTGCCCGGCGGGCGGGTGCTCATACCTGATCCCAGTGTGCTACCCGGTCATCGGAACGTTCAGGGGGAAGCTACGCCCGCATGCGCCGCAGCGCCGAGGCCCGCCGAACCCGCCGTAACCGCTCTTCCGGATCGCGCAGGTCGTGATCCGTGCTTGCCGCCTCGGCCGCACTGACTGTCTCGGCGGTGATCTCGTCCGGCTTCATCGCGTGGGGCGACAAAACAATGACTTGGTTGTCGTGAATCTGGGCGAAGCCGCCGTCGATGAAGATCCGTTGAGCCTTGCCGTCCTCGTCGTAGCGGAGCTGTCCGATGCCGAGCTCGCACATGAGCGGCGCGCGGCCGGGAAGGATCCCGATCTCACCGTCGTGGGCGGGGATGACCACGGCGTCGGTGTCGGTGGCGAGCAGTTGTCGCTCCGGCGTGACGACTCTCAGGTTGATCTCGCGTTGGGCCATCGGCGGCTCAAGTTCTAGCTGACGCAGAAAACAGCGTCAAGCGAGTCAGGGCATCGTGAACGTGTCAGGCGGCCGTCACTGCTTTTGATGCTTTCTGATCGCCCTGGTCGCCGCTCTTTTTGGGCTTGTCGGTCGTACCGGCCGGCTTGGATTCACTGCTGGCGGACTTGCTGGTGTCCTTCTGGTCGCCGCCGGCGGCTTTCTTTTCGGCCTCGGCAGCCTTGCGGTAGGACTCGCTGCGGTAGTCCGTCTGATAAAAACCGTCGCCCTTGAAGATAATGCCACCGCCGGTACCAATCAGGCGCTGGAGCTTGGGCTTTGAGCAGGCCGGGCACTTCTTCAACGCCTTGGCCGTAATCGATTGGTAGGCCTCGAATTCGTGCTCGCAGGCCGCACAGCGGTACTCGTACGTCGGCATCGCTTATTCCTCGTTACCGGCCGCCGACCCACTGGAGACGATCACGCGTGCCGGCCGGATCACGCGATCGTGCATGGTGTAGCCTTTTTGGAGCTCCTGGATGACGGTTCCGGCTGGAACGTCGGGGCTGGGCTGCTGGAGCAGCGCTTCGTGGTAGTCGGGGTTGAAGGGGGCGCCCGCGGCGGCGACCGGGGCGATCTTATGGGTCGCAAGCACCTTGAGGAACTGGTCGCGGAGGATTCGCAGGCCCTCGGTTTCGGGGGCGGGGGTGTCCTTTTCGGTCATACCCTGGAGGATGCGCTCGAGGTCGTCGAGGACGACCAGGAGGTCCTTGGCGAACTCGGCCTCGGCGTAGCGGATGCCTTCGAGGCGTTCGCGCTCGGCGCGCTGGCGGGTGTTGGCGAGCTCGGCCACCAGGCGCAGGTTCTTGTCCTTGAGTTGCTCGTTTTCGGCCTTGAGCTCGGCGAGCGGGTCGCGCGGGGGGTCGTCGGGGGCGTCAGCATTGACGTCCGGCGCGTCGGCGACCGATTCCGGCGGGGTCTCGACGTCGGTCGGGACCGACTGGGCTTCTTCGTTGTTGGTCGTCTTCTTCTTTGACATCGATCTACCTAAGCGCTGCTGCGGCGAACGTCATGTAATCGTAGTTAGTTGTCACTGAGCCCGGCGAAGTAATCGCGGACCCGGTCGAAGAAGCCCCGTGTTTCCGGGCTCACCGAGCGGTCTTCCTTGTCGGCGAACTTCCGCAGGAGGTCGGCCTGCTCCTTCGACAGCTTCTTGGGAATCTCGATAAGGACCTGCACGATCTCGGTGCCGACGCGGCCGGTGCGGACGTTGGGCAGGCCCTTCTCCTTGAGCTCGAAGATGGTGCCGTACTGCGTGCCGGGCGGGATCTTCAACTCGGTCTGGCCGGTGAGCGTCGGAACGTCGACGGTTGCGCCGAGGGCGGCCTGCGTGAACGAGATCGGCAGGCGGCAAATCAGGTTGTCGCCGTCGCGCTCGAAGAACGGGTGCGGCTTGATCCGGATGACGCAGTGCAGGTCGCCCCGCACGCGGCCGGACTCGCTCGGCTCGCCCTCGCCGCGGACGCGGACGGCCTGGCCTTCGTGGATGCCGGGGGGCACCTTGAGCTCGATGGTGCGTTCCTTGGGGACGCGGCCGCCGCCGTTGCAGGCCCGGCAGGCCTTGTCGACGGTCCAGCCCTTGCCGCGGCAGTTGGGGCATTCGACGACCGTGCGGGTCACCATGAAGCCCATCGCCTGCTGGCGCTCGACCTGGCCGTAGCCGCCGCAGGTGCGGCAGGTCTGGCGCTCGGAGCCGGGCTCGGCGCCGCTGCCGTTGCAGGTATCGCAGAGGTCGTTGCGTTGGAAGCGGAGGGTCTTGGTGACGCCGGTGGCGACCTCGGCCAGCTCGAGGTCGACGACGGTCTGGATATCGACGCCGCGTTCGGCACGGGCGCGGGTGCCGCGGGCGCGGCCGCCGCCGAACGCATCGCCGAACAGGTCGTTGAAGATGCTGAAGATGTCGTCGACGCCCATGCTGGAGAAGTCATGGACGCCGGCACCGCTTACGCCCGCGTGGCCGAAACGGTCGTACTGTGCCCGCCGCTGGTCGTCGGAGAGCACTTCGTACGCCTCGGAGGCTTCCTTGAAAAGCTCGACGGCGTGGGGATCTTTGTTGCGGTCGGGGTGGTACTTCAGGGCGAGCTTGCGGAAGGCGCTCTTGATCTCGCCCGCCGAGGCTGACCGCTGCACGCCGAGGACTTCGTAGTAGTCACGCTTTTGGGCCACGCCGGCACTCATCGGTTGAGACTCGCTCTAAGCTCCCGGCTACCTGCGTCCCAACCGCCCGGTTGGTCGGGTGGCGGAGCGCGTTGGTGGCAACCCTGCAAACGCCGCAGGGGCGCGCCGTAGTGGTCGCGCCCCTGGCGGGCTTGATCGAAAACAGGCGAGGCTAGTGGGTGGCGCCCTCGACCTGGTGGACGTCCTCGTCGTCCTTGTACTCGGTGACGAGGGTGTCGGTGGTCAGCAGCAGGCCCGCGACGCTGGCGGCGTTCTGCAGCGCGACCCGCGCCACCTTGGCCGGATCGATGATGCCGGCCTCGAACATGTCGACGTAGTCGTTGGCAACCGCGTCGTAGCCGAGGTTGCCGCTCTGCTGGAGTACCTCGTCGACGACGACGCCGCCGTCGTGCCCGGCGTTGGTTGCGATCTGCCGGGTGGGATACTCGAGGGCCTTGGCGATGATCTGGTAGCCGAAGACCTCGTCGCCGGCCGCCTTCTTGGCAGCGTCGCTGACGGCCTTGATGGCCCGCAGGAACGCGGTGCCGCCGCCGGGGATGACGCCTTCTTCGGCCGCCGCCTTGGTGGCGTGGAACGCGTCGTCGACGAGGTCCTTGCGCTCCTTGACCTCGATCTCGGTGGCGCCGCCGACCTGGACGACGGCCACGCCGCTGGTGAGCTTGGCGAGGCGCTCCTGGAGTTTCTCGCGGTCGTAGTCGCTGGTGGTCTTCTCGACCTGCTTGCGGATCTGCTCGATCCGCGCGGTGATGTCCTTCTTCTTGCCGGCGCCTTCGACGAGGGTGGTCGTGTCTTTGGTGATCACGACGCGCTTGGCGCGGCCCATCATCTCGAGCGTGACGCTCTCGAGCTTGAGGCCCTGGTCCTCGCTGATGAACGTCCCGCCCGTCAGCGCGGCGATGTCGCCGAGCATGGCCTTGCGGCGATCACCGAAGCCGGGGGCCTTCACCGCGGCGACCTTCAGCACGCCGCGGAGCTTGTTAACGACCAGCGCGGCCAGTGCCTCGCCCTCGACGTCCTCGGCGATGATCAAAAGCGGCTTGCTGACGTTGACGACCTTCTCGAGGACCGGGACGAGGTCGCGCAGCGAGCTGATCTTCTTCTCGAAGATCAGGATGTAGGGATCGTCGAGCGAGGCCTCGAGCGCGTTGCTGCCTGTCGCGAAGTAGGGCGAGAGGAAGCCCTTGTCGAACTGCATCCCGTCGACGTGCTCCCACGTCGTCTCGATGCCCTTGCCTTCCTCGATCTCGACGACGCCGTCCTGGCCGACCTTGTCGAACGCGGCCGCCAGAAGCTTGCCGATCTCCTTGCTGCCGTTAGCGCTGATCGTGCCGACCTTCTCGATGTCGTCGTTGCCCTTGATCTTGACGGCCTGCTTCTTGATCGACTCGACCGCGACCTCGACCGCGGCGTCGATGCCGCGCTTCAGGGCGATCGGCGAGGCGCCGCTGGTCATGTACTTGACGCCCTCGGTCAGAATCGCCTCCGCCAGAACCGTCGCGGTCGTGGTGCCGTCGCCGGCCACGTCGGCGGTCTTGCTGGCGACCTGGTTGACGAGCTTGGCGCCCATGTTCTGGAAGGGCTCGGCGAGCTCGATCTCCTTGCTCACCGTGACGCCGTCCTTGGTGATCCGCGGCGCGCCCCAGCTCTTCTGCATCAGCACGTTGTGCCCGACCGGACCCAGCGTGCTCTTGACCGCCCGCGACAACCGCTGGACGCCCGCGAGCAGCTCGGCCCGAGCGCGTTCCTGACTGATTAGCTGCTTTGCTGGCATGCTCTGTTATCCTTCCTCACCGGCCGCCGGTTACCGCCGCGCGTCCGTGAAATCCCCGATGGACCGAAAACCTGTTCCCGCCGCTCAGCGGCTGGGCTACGACTGCACCGCGAGCACGTCGCTTTCGCGCAGGATCACGAAGGTGTCCCCGCCGACCTCGATCTCGGTGCCGCTGTACTTGCCGTAGAAGACCCCGTCGCCGACCTTCACCGTCATCTCCGCCCGGTTGCCGCTCGACTCGAGCAGCTTGCCCGGGCCGGTGGCGATCACCTTGCCCTGCTGCGGCTTCTCGCGGGCGCTGTCCGGCAGGACGATCCCGCCGGCCGTCGTCTCCTCGGCCTCGAACGGCTCGACCACGATACGGTCATCCAACGGCCGGAGCTTCACTTTCTTCGCAGTTGCGGTTGCCATCGCTGGGTGTCTCCCTTGTTGCTTGGGTTGGTTTTGAATGCTTGGACTGGTGTTTGCCCATTCGCACGCCACCGGGCCGCAGTGCCGGGCGTCGCCGCGATTACATCATCATGTCGTCGTCCATGCCGGGCATGCCGCCCGCGTCATCGTCGTCCGAGGGCTTCTCCGAGATCATGCACGCCGTCGAGAGCAGGATCCGTGCCACGCTGCTGCCGTTCTCGAGCGCTGACCGCACGACCTTCGTCGGGTCGAGGATGCCGGCCTTGAGCATGTCACCGTACTCGCCGGTGTCCGCGTCGAAGCCGAAGGCGTCGCTGCCGGCCGCCACCTTGCGGAAGACGACCGCCGGCTCGTAGCCCGCGTTCTTCGCGATCTGCTTGATCGGCGCCTCGATCGCCTCGCGGACGATCGCCACGCCGGCCTTCGCCTCCTCGCCCTTCACGCGGAGCTTTTCAAGCGCGGGCCGTGCCCGCACGAGCGCGACACCGCCACCGGGAACGATCCCCTCCTCGATCGCCGCCCGCGTGGCGTGCAACGCATCCTCGATGCGGGCCTTCTTTTCCTTGAGCTCACTCTCGGTCGCAGCGCCGACGTTGATCTGCGCCACGCCACCGGCGAGCTTCGCAAGCCGCTCCTGGAGCTTCTCGCGGTCGTAATCGCTCGTCGTCTGGTCGATCTCGCGGCGGAGCTGGCTGATGCGCCCCTGGATCTCGCCGCTGTCGCCGGCGCCTTCCAGGACCGTCGTGTTGTCCGCGTCGATCGTGACCTTCTTCGCACGACCCAGATCGCCGATCGACACCTTGTCGAGCTCGATGCCGAGATCCTTGAAGATCGGCTTGGCGCCCGTCAGGATCGCAATGTCCTGCAGCATCGCCTTGCGGCGATCACCGTAGCCCGGCGCCTTCACCGCCGCCACGTCGACGATCCCGCGCAGCTTGTTCACCACCAGCGTCGCCAGGGCCTCACCCTCGACATCTTCGGCGATGATCAGCAGCGGGGCCTTGTTCTTCGCGATGGACTCGAGCAGCGGCACCAGCTTGGTCACCGAGCTGATCTTCTCCTCGAAGACCAAAATGTACGGCTTCTCGAGCACCACCTCCATGTTGTCGGCGTCGGTCACGAAGTGCGGGCTCAGGTAGCCGCGGTCGAACTGCATCCCCTCCACCACGTCGACGTAGGTTTCGAGCGTCCGGCCTTCCTCCACCGTGATCACGCCATCCTTGCCAACCTTCTCGAACGCGTCGGCCATCATCTCGCCGACCGTCCGGTCGTTGTTGGCCGAGATCGACGCGATGTTGACGATGTCCTCACGCTTCGAGACATCCACCGGCCGGGCGATCTTCTGCAACTCCGCCACGACCGCCCGAACGCCGGCCTCAATCCCGCGGTTGACCGCGTTCGCGTCGTAGCCGGCCACCACGAGCTTCAAACCGGTCTTGAAGATCGCTTCCGCCAGAACCGTCGCGGTCGTCGTCCCGTCGCCAGCCACGTCGCCGGTCTTGCTGGCCGCCTCCTTGACCAGCTGCACGCCCATGTTCTCGAACTTGTCCTCGAGCTCGATCTCCTCGGCCACGGACACGCCGTCCTTCGTCACCGTCGGAGCGCCCCACCCCTTGTCGAGCACCGCCGCCCGGCCGCGCGGGCCAAACGTGCTGCGAACCGCGCTCGCGAGCTTTTCCACGCCCGCCGCGATCGACTTGTACGCTTCCTGATCAAACGCAAGCTGCTTAGCTGCCATCCAGGCGCCTCCTTCGTGACTGAACCGCGCCCGGCGTCCCGGGCCGCGTGTGGATAGACGTTTATCCCCTGCTTTGAACTCGCGGGCAACTGGCGTGCCAGTCAGCCCAGGCTTCCGCCCCAAACACCTAAGCCCCCTAAATCAATGCAGTTACCGCTGACACGTTGACGCAGCCGCCCAGCCCCCAACCCCGCCGAACTGTCGCAGTGACAGTGCCAGACTGACAAGCCCGCTGCCGGCCACGCCACGGTTGCTGGCCGCCGCGCGTTCAAGTATCGTCACACAGAGCGTGGCCGGACGCCGCGCTCGCCGTGACCCCCGATCCCGAGCCTGAAACCCCGCGCATGAGCGTATCCCCCGCCGCGAACGCTGCTGGCCAATCACGCGTGCTCGAACACCTCGCCGAGGACGAGCTGGCCGCCAAGCCCAGCAAGCACGCCTTCTGGCGGATGCTCTGGCTGGTGCGCCCCCACCGGCGGGTTCTGATCCTCGGGATGGTGCTGAGCGTCGGCGTCGCGCTGACCTACACGGCGAGCCTCGTCGGCCTGCTCCCCGTCCTCAAGGTCCTGATCGACGACCAGAACCTCCAGGAATACCTCCTCACCCAAGCCGACCAGTTCCAGGAGGCCGGCGGCTGGGCGGCCGCCGGCGCCGACGCCGTCCGCCAGGTCGCCCGATGGTTCCCGGCCCCCGGCGTCCCCAACGCTGCCTGGAACACGTTGTTGATCCTGATTGTCGGCTTAGTGATCCTCAACCTCATGGGGAACACCCTGCGGTTCCTCTCGCAGTACTTCATCCTTTATGCCTGCAACCGGACGCTCATGGACGTCCGCCGCAAGATGTACCGCAAGGCTCTCCACATGCCGATCAACGCCCTCGGCGAGGACGTCTCGGCCATGATCAGTCAGTTCCTCTCCGACGTCCGCGAAGTCTACCTCGGTATGCTGACGCTCTTCGGCAAGGTGGCCCGCGAGCCCCTGAAGGCCGTCTTCGTCCTCACCGCCGCCCTGATCCTCGACTGGAAGCTCACCCTCATCCTGGTCGCCATCACCCCGCCCGCCGTCGGGCTGCTGTGGTTCTTCGGCCGCCAGGTCCGCAAGGCCACGGTGCGCCTGCTTCAGGGCTACGGCTTCATGCTGGTCAACCTCGAGGAAGCCCTGCAGGGACTCGACACGGTCAAGGGCTACGGCCGCGAGGGCCACGAGCGCAAGCGCATGTGGCAGCTCGAGCGCCGCATGTTCAAACAGCAGAACCGGCTCGCCCTGATCGAAGCCGTCAGCTCGCCGATGATCGAGGTCATCGGCGTGATCTTTGCGGCGGCGGGCATTGTGTGGCTTGCCTCCCGTAATTTCGGCGGCGAGATCTCCGACAGCCAGTTCATCACGATGGTTGTGCTGCTGTCGGCGATGCTGGACCCGATCCGCAAGGTCGCCAACGTTTACAACGTCGTGCAGCGGGCCAGCGGCGCGGCCGAGCGGATCTTCCGCACGCTCGACCAGCCCGAGGAAAGCTCCGCGGCCGACACGCAGGCATTCGCGGCCGACCGCGCCCCGGCGGTCGCGCTCCGCAACGTGACTTTCCGCTACCAGCCCGGCGCGCCGCCCGCGTTGGAGGACGTGAGCCTGGAGGTGGCGCCGGGCGAGTGCGTGGCGCTGGTCGGCCCGAACGGCAGTGGCAAGACCACGCTCGTGCGCCTGCTGCCGCGGCTGCTGCTGCCGGAGCGTGGCCAGGTGCTGATCGACGACATCGATCTCGACACGGTCAGCCTGAAAGCCCTCCGCAAGGAGGTCGCGATCGTCTCGCAGCACGCCACGATCTTTGCGCGCTCGGTCCGCGAGAACATTGCCTACGGCAAGCCGGACGCGACCGACGAGGAGATCGAGGCGGCCGCCGCCCAGAGCTACGCGACCGACTTCATCGCCCAGCTCGACCGGGGCTACGACACGGTGCTCCGCGAGGGCGGGCAGTCGCTCTCCGGCGGCCAGCGGCAGCGTTTGGCCATCGCCCGGGCGTTTCTCAAGCCCGCCTCGATCGTCATCTTTGACGAGGCCACCAGCCAGGTCGACGCCGACAGCGAACGCAAGATCCACGCCGCGCTCGAGCAGCTCTCCCAGGGCCGCACCACCTTCCTGATTGCTCATCGTCACACGGTCATGGACATGGCCGACCGGATCATCGTCCTCGACGCGGGCAAGGTGATCGCCCAGGGCACCCGCGACGAGCTGCTGGCGAGCTGCCCGCTGTTCGCCGCCCTCTATCAGTCCCCCAACCTCTAGCGGAAAAGACGGTCATTCTTGCCAGCCCGCCGGCTCAGCGGTTCAATCATGCGGACCGGCTTCCCCGCTTGGCCAAAGGACACGCCATGCAACCGCAACACCACGGCCCGCTCTGCGTGGTCGCCTTTCAGGACCCGATGTTCCAGGAGAACACCTACCTCGTCTGGCACCGCGACCACCACCAGGCCGTCATCATCGATCCCGGCTTCAGCCCGGCGACCGAGAACGCCCTCGCCGCCAGCGTCCAACGCAACCACACCGTCCAGCTCGAGGCGATCTGGCTGACGCACTGCCACGCCGACCATATCGCCGGCATCCACGCCGTCCGCCAGCACACGCCCGACCTGGCGATCTACGCGCCCTACGCGGAGGCGCACTTTCTTACCGATCCGGCCGCCAACCTGTCGGCCGGCTACGGCATCCCGCTGACGCTCCCCGAGCCTGACGTCGTCGTCCGCCCCGGCGACGGGCTGAGTCTCGCGACCGTCGAGTGGGAGACGCTCGACGTGGCCGGGCACTCGCCGGGCGGCCTCGCGTTCTACTGCCCTGCGGCGGGCCTCGCGTTTGTCGGCGACGCGCTCTTTCGCGCCGGCATTGGGCGGACGGACTTTCCGGGCTCGAGCCTGGACCAGCTGCTCAGCAACATCAGCCACCAGCTTCTGACCCTGCCCGAAGAGACGATCATCTACCCCGGCCACGGGCCGGCCACGACGGTGGCCCGCGAGCGGGACGACAACCCCTTTCTGCAGCGTGGGGCCTTTGAATGACGGCGTGGCGGTGCCTGACGGCTGTCGTGTTGCTGCTGACTGGCTGTCGGGGTGAAGAAAGCAACCCGCCAACCGGTCCCGCGGACAACCGAGATCGCACCGCCGCCATCGACCGTCGCGTCGAGCTCACCGACTACGTCCGCGACCCCGTCGTCGTGGCGGCCGACCCGCTGACGGAGCTGCGACTGCTCCCGCTGGCGCCGTCTGTCACCGAGATCCTCTGCGCGCTCGGTCTTAGCGCGAACCTCGTCGGGCGCACCCAATTCTGTCAGTATCCCCCGCGGATTCAGACGCTCCCCGCCGTCGGCGCCCTGACTGACCTGAACCTCGAGGTCGTCACCCGCCTCAAGCCCGACCTCGTCCTCATCGCCGGCAGCAGCCGTGCCCAAACCGAACGCCTCACCCGCGTTGGGCTGCCCTTCGCGACCCTGCCCGACGAGACGCTGCCCGACCTCTTCCAGGCGATCGAGCGCGCCGGCGCGCTCACCGACCGCCCGCGGACGGCCGCGACGCTCGTCACGAGTCTGCGGGCGGACCTCGAACGCATTGACGCCGCGTACGATGTGCCGCCGCAGCGCGTACTGCTGCTGGTCGGCACGCTCGCGACGCCGGCGGCGCCGCCGTTCATCGCCGGCCCGAACTCCTTCTATACGAAGCTGCTCGAGCGCGCCGGCTGCACGAACGCGGCCCCCGCGGGCTTTGACGCGTTCGCGCCGCTCTCGCTCGAGGTCATCCTCCGAGAAGATCCCGACGTCATCATTGAGCTCGACGCCGACGGCAGCGCCCGCCCGCACGGCAGCGCCGACGCCCGCGCCGCCTGGCAGCACGTCGGCAACCTCACCGCCGTCCGCGAAGAGCGCGTCCACGTCCTGACCGGCGGCCGCCACTTCCTGCTCTCGCCGCGGATCACGTTTACGTACGCCGACCTCTGTCACGTGCTGGCCGGAGAAAGCGATGAGTGACGGCTACGCGTGCGAGCAGCTCACCATCCACCGCGGCGGATCACCCGTTCTCCAGGACGTCACGCTCAGCATTGCTGCCGGCGAGTGCGTCGCCCTCATCGGGCCCAACGGCGCCGGCAAGACCACGCTGCTGCTCGCGCTGCTCGGGTTGCTGAAGCCGACCGCCGGCCGCGTCACGCGTAACGGCCAGCGCGTCCACCGCCTCAGCCCGACCAGCCGCGGCCGCTTTGCCGCCTACGTCCCGCAGACCGTCAGCGACCTGCCCGGCTTCAGCGTCTACGACGTCGTGGCCGGCGGGCGCTACCCCTACGCCCGCACGCTGCACGCGCTCAGCACCACCGACCGGGCGGCGATCGATGCGGCGCTCGACGCGATCGGCCTGACTCCGCTGGCGGCGCGCGCGATCACCACGCTCAGCGGCGGCGAGCGGCAGAAAGTCTTTCTCGCGGCCGCCATCGCACAGGACGCGCAGGTGCTCCTGCTCGACGAGCCGACGACGGCGCTCGACCCGTCGTACCAGGTGGAGTTGCTGGGTGCGCTGAAGCAGTGGCGGCAGCGCGGCCGCGGGATCATCCTCGTCAGCCACGACCTGCAGGTGCCAGCCGTGCTGGCCGAGCGGGTGATCGCGCTGAAGGGCGGCCGCCTCCACGCCGACGATCCCGCCGCCGAAGGCCTTGCCCCCGACCGTCTCGAAGCGCTCTACGGCAACGCCTTCGACGCGCTGACCACCCCCGACGGCCGCACGCTGCCCATTCCCCACTGGCCGCGGTAGTGGCGCCTCGCACGTCGGGTGGGGCAGGCGTCTCGCCTGCGAGCGAACACTCAAGCAATCGAAGGGATCTATCAACAACCAGCCGGCGGCCGGCGCATCACGCGAAGCGCCCTGCAGAGCTATTCTTCCGCCAGCACCACTTCCACTCGCCGCGCGGCGCCAGCGCGACCACCGTCCGCGGCCGCTTCCACACTCACCACTCCAGCGCCGTCGACGCGTTCATAGCCAACTGGCTCACCCGTGAGCGGGTCGAGGGGCAGCGGCACGGCCAGTTCCGCCACCGCCTCCGGTAGCGCGCCATGCTCTGCCGCGTGCAGCCGCAGCACCGCGAGCGTCTGCTGCCAGGCGATCTCGCGGCCCACGAGATCCCGCAACAGGACCGTCCGTTGCATGGATCCCAGCAGCAGCGCGAACGGGTTCTGCTCGAATACCGGGTCCGCCTGCCGCGCGTCTTCCGCCGCGGCCGTCATGCGATGACCCTGCCAGTAAGGCAGGTTCACGGCTTTGAACACCGCGTCGGCCGTCTCGTAGTAGTGGTTCACGAAATACGTCATCACCACCGTCCGGCGCGGCGTCGCGCTGATCTCGTCATCTTCCCAGCCCTGCGTCGCCAGGTAGCGTGCTGCCGCTGGGAAAGTAAACGTCACCGCGGCCGCGTCCAGTCCCTCGGCCTCGGCGTCGGTCTCCGGGCCGATCCCGATGAGCCGCATGACATCGCTCGGACCGACATCGACCTGCTGCTGCATCACGATGGTCTTCGGGTTCCGGTCGAGCAGCAGCCGCTGCAAGCTCGGCCACTGCAGGACGATGCTACGCCGCTCGACCTCGAAGGCGGTGCGAAAGCTCACCAGCGGCCGCGGCAGGTTCGCGTACGCCCAGTACAAGTTCGGCGCCCCGGGCTGGCTGCTCAGCGTCTTGAGCTCCTTGAGCACCAGCCGGGCGACGGCCGTCCCGGTGAGCGGCATCGTGACGAGCGGTGCCGCGCCCAGGTCCCGCGCGAATTGCAATCCGGTCTGCGCGTGCTGTACCGCGGCCGGGAAATCGCCGCGGGCGATCGCCAGCCGCATCTGCAGGGCGACCAGGCGTCCGAGGTGGCGATACGCCTCTAGCGGCGCAACGACGCGCTCGATGACGCGCCCTTCGCGCAGCGGCATCTCCCAGTCGCACGACTCGCGCCGCGCGCCGAGCCGCAGCAGGTCCAACGGCTGTTCGTACGGTTCGAGGAACGCTTCGACTTCGTCGCGCGGCAAATCCGCCGGCGGCACGGCGAGCCACGCGTTGAGCGGCTTCACGTCCAACGCGCCATCGGAGTCGCCGTCTTCCGGCGCGTCCGCCCCCGACCGCGCGGCCAGGCGCTGCGTCGCCTGCTCGTAGAGCGTCGCGGCATTGCCCGGCGTCCGGTCCAGCAATGGCGGCAGCAACCTGTAGCGCAGCGCCGGCGTCGGGGCGGGCGCCGGGATCAGCTCCAGCTCCTGGCCCTCATCCGTTGCGGCGCGGGTCACGCCCGCCAGCAGCAACACCATCATTCCGAAAACAAGCGGCATTTGCCGCTGGTCCGTCGTCACAGGGCACCTCCGCGTAACCGGGCCCGCGGCCTACCGCGCGTAGCGCGCATCGACGCCGGGCATCGGCGGATGCGGCGTGTGCGGCTCGGTCTGGTACCAATACGCCACCGAGCTGATGTCGTCCTCGAGCGGCTGGAACTTGCCGTTCGGGTACCAGCCGAGTGCCTGGATCGTCACCTTCAGGTCCTTTTCGAAGCGGATCGGGTCCATGATGTGCCAGCGGTACATCCCGAACTTCGGCACCTTGTGCGGCACGTGCTCGACCAGCGGCAGGCCCAAGAACGGCGTCGAGTACCGCTCCTCGTGCTGGCTCTGGCCGTAAAAGCCCCACGCCCCGCCGAAGTAGTCCTCGGTCCCCGTGCCGCAGATCGTCGGGAACTCGCCGTCGCCGTCGATGAAGAACTTGATCTCGCCCTCACCCCACCAAATGTCGGAGGTCGTCACCCACAGCAGGTACGTGCCGACGTAGTGGCCGGCGCCCTTGATCGTGTCCACCAGCACGTGCTGCGGGTTATCACGCGTCGTCCGCGCCCGCCGCCACTGCGCGTGCAGGTACGCCGCGTCGGCGGGCACGTCCTGCAGCGCGTAGGTGACCTGGTAGAAGAACCCGCTCAGCGGCTCCTTCTGGTGGTTGTTCTCGATCGTGATCTTGGCCGACTTGCGGAACGGCATCGGCCAGTAGCAGTTCAGCCCGCCGTTCGAGTTCACCGCCACCGGCAGGCTGTTCACCAGCGTCGGCTGGCTGTTGCCCAGGCAGAAGAAGTCACCCAGCGGACACTCGATCGACGGCTCCGCCTCGCCGTCCCAGTAAAAACGGATGACGATCTCGCGCAGCCGCTTCGGATCCACCGTGATCCAGATGTGCTGGATCACGCCCGGGCCCTCGATTTCGGCCAGCGTCGTCACGCTGTCGACGGGCAGGTCCATCAGGCACGCCCGCCCCTTCCAGCCGCGCCCCAGCGCCGAGCTTGGGTTGTTCGCGTCCGGCTCGGCCGTCGCGCCGCCGCCAACCGCGCCCGTCGGGTTCTCGGCCGAGATCGACCGGGTCTTCGCGTTGCTCAACAGCGGCAAACTTCCCAGGTGCAGCCCACCAAACGGCAACGACATGTGCACTCCTCTTCTTGCTGGTAGTCCCAGTGCTCAAACCCAAACCGCGCCGCCGGCCCCGGGCCGCGTCGCGCTCCGATCCATTACGGCCGTGATTCCGCCCGCCGCGCTGCGGCCATCCGCTGCTCCTCCCCCCGCAGCAGCCGCTGGATGTTGCTGCGATGCCGCACGATGATTAAGACGCTCAGCAGCACCGTCACCACCAGCAGCGGCCACGCCGTCGTGACCGGCTCGCCGCGCACCACCAGCGCGAACACCGCCGTCGCGATCGGGAACGCGACTGCCAGCCCGAGCGACCCCACCGACACGATCCCCGTCGCGTAGCGCAGCAGCCCGTACACCACCACCGCGCTCACCATCGCGACCGACAGGTGCGGATAGACGCCCAGCGCCACGCCGATCGTCGTCGCCACACCCTTGCCACCCTTGAAGCCCAGGTAAACGGGAAAAAGATGCCCCAGCACCGCCGCCAGCCCCACCAGCAGCCAGCCCAGCCAACCGGCCGCAGGGGGCTCGCTGGCCACGAAGAACGCCCCGAACAGGAGCGTCGGCGCCAGCCCCTTGAGGATGTCCAGCACCAGGCAGAAAAGTCCCCACGGCCGACCGAGCACCCGCCCGACGTTCGTCGCGCCGATGTTCCGGCTGCCCTGCGTGCGGATGTCGATCCCGCGCAGCCGGCCGATCAGAAACCCGAATGGAATCCCCCCCACGAGATACGCCACCAGCGCCGCGATCGCAACGGTGAGCCATTCGCCTGCGGGCACGCCCTGCTCCGGTCGGCTGAATCAGCGCCGGCCAACTCCAACCCCGCCGCGGCCGACGCCTTGGCAGCCTAGCACCAACCGCCCCCCTTGCCTACCACGTGGAGGGCGCCCCAGGCTTTCACCCTGGGAGGACTGACAAGTCGTCCGGCCGCCAGTTACTTCCGCAACCGCAACCACGCCGGCCGCAGCCGATCCCGCAGCCGCTCGTTCACCCGCACCCCCAGGAACCGCGTCTGATGCGGAATGTCGAACCGCGCATAGTCCGCGTCTGTTGCGCGCACCTTCGACCGCCCGCGCAACAGCCCGCCAAGCCGCAACCACCACCCCACCTGCCTGCGCCGCCAACGCGTCATCAAACCCGCCCGACCGACCGGCTCATCGCTGCACCGCCACCTTTACCTGGCGGAGCACCTCCTCCGCCGGCCGCGATTCGCCCGACGTCCGGCTCCAAAGCTGCTGCCGCTCGAGCGTCGTGTGCGCCGACTCGTAGAAGTTTGACGCCACGCTCGGACCGCCCTCCACCGTGTCGCCGCCGGCATAGCCCGCCTGCAGCAACCACTGCCCCAGCGCGTCCTCAAACTCGGCCGGATAGATCAACGCGACCGCAAACCGCCCAGAGTCCGTACCAGGACCGCGATCCACCAGGTGCACGAACGCCCGGCTCGGCGGCGGGTCAAGCTCGGCCAGCTCCATCAACGCGGCAAAGTCCTCCCGCGCCGGCCCCTCCGTTTCGCGGTAGAACAGCATCCCGCTTTCGAGCTCAAACCGGCTACGATCGATCCCCCGCAGCTCCAGCTGCCCGTCCGGCCTCGCCCGCACGATCCGGTATACCTTGCCGTCGCGATACTGCTCGCTCTCGACCAGCACCGCGATCTCCTCGGCCGTGTAACCCACGGCCGTCCAGTCCCCGAAATCGAACACGTACAGCCCGGTATAGCGCCCCGGCTCGGCGACTTCTGGCAGTTTCATGCGCCTGTCAGCTCTAGTCTGGAATCTGTGAACCCGGCGGCGGCGCCGGTCGCCGCCGCCGCAACCCGGAGTATACCCGATCTCAGCGCGCAAAAGGCGGGCGAGCCGAGCGTGGGCGTTGGCGGGACTCGACTCGCCCTGCATCAGGGGAACGGAGACTCTGATGCAATGGTTCGCGACGCCCCGCCCGGACGATCCTTCGTCCTTTTTCCTGCCGGCGGGGTACCGTCCGTGGCTCGCCGCGAACCGCGGTATTCAGTTGCCGTCAGCCAGCCGCGGCGGTTCTGCCGTGGCGCGTTGGCGTTTCACGCCGCCTGGCTCACACCCAGCCCCGGCCTCTACTCCGACCAGGAGGTCGCCCGGGCCGATTCACAGTCGCACAGCCCCCAAGCCATCAGCTCGTTCTGCAACAGCTCGTCCAGCAGCGGCTGGCTCACCAGCCGAAAACCCAGGTTCAACACCCGCTGCTCCATCTCGCTGGCGATGATCCGCGCCGCCGACCGCCCGATCCCAAACCGCCCTTCGAGCTGCGCGATCAGGTCACGCTTCTTCCACGGCCGCGAGCCGCGCTTCGGCTTCGCCCGCAGGACCCGCACCGACCGCCGCCGGACCCGCCGCCAGCGCCGATGCGCCAGCAGGATGTCGGCCACCTCGGTCAAATCCGTCTGCTTCAGCACCGCGCAGACACACCGAAAAACGTATTCGCTCGTCGGGGGACGCTCGTCGTCCCAGTAACGCAGGTGCACCTCCACCGCCTGCACCAGCGGATCGGCCAACTTGGGGTCGATCTGCGACTCCTGCATCGCCAGCGCCAGCACCCGCCGCAACTTCGCGGCCGAGAACGGCTCACGCGACCCGCCGCGCTTCTCGATGACAATCGTCTTGGTCGTATTCACGATTCGTCGCTTCCCTCAAAAAGACTGCCCTGTCCAGGAATATCGCTGCGACGTCGTTCCATCACTTCCTGCGCTTCTTCGACAAAATCGCCTGCATCTTCGAACCGCCGGTAATCACTCGCGAAGCGGATGTAGGCGACCGGGTCGACGTCGCGGAGCACGGATGCGATCTGCTCTCCGATCGTGTGGCTCGAGACCTCCTTCTCGTACCGACCAATCACCATTTCCTCGACCTGCTCAGCCGCCTGTTCCAGCCGCTCCGCCGGCACCGGCCGCTTGTAGGCCGCCTGCCGGATGCTGTTCAAAATCTTTTCCCGGTCGTAGGGCACCCGCGATCCGTCCCGCTTGATCACCGACAGCTTGACCGCGTCCTCAATCTGCTCGTACGTCGTGAACCGCCGGTGACAAGCCAAACACTCTCGACGCCTGCGAATGCTCCGCCCGTTATCGCGGGCCCGCGAATCGATCACCTTGTCGTTGTCCGCATGGCAGAAGGGGCATCGCATTAGCCCATCACCCGGCCCCAGAGGACCTGACCACCCCCGTGTCCGCGCCGAAGTCCTTCAAGACCACCCACCGCCACATGCGATTCGCTAGCAGATTTGCACAACAGCTTGTACATTCAAAACCATACTACACAAGATACGGGGCGTCAATGCATTTCCGGCTTTCTCGCAGACTTCTCGCCGAAAAGCCGCTATAACCCGCGCATGCCCCGGGCCCCCCTCGAGTTCAACCACGGCGAGGTCCAGCTCCTCGGCTACTCGATGGCTGGCGAAGAGACCTACCTCGTCCTCCCCTCGCTCAGCATCGGGTTCGATTTCGGCCGCGCACCCCGCGAGGTGGTCGGCGTCGACCACGTCTTCCTGAGCCACGGCCACATGGACCATGCCGCCGGCGTCGGCTACTACTTCTCCCAGCGGATGTTCATCGACAACGCCCCCGGAAACGCCTACGTCCCCGAGCCCCTCGTCGAGCCCATCCGCCAGCTCATCCGCCTTTGGGGCCAGATCGACGGGAACGAGCCCCCCGCCCACGTCCACGCCGCCCGCCCCGACGAGGACGTCACCATCCGCCGCGGGCTCATCGTCCGTCCCTTCGCCGTCAACCATCACTGCCGCGGCCGCCAGGGCATCCGGGTCGCGGGCCTCGGCTTCTCTGTCATCGAGATCCGCAAGAAGCTGAAGGAGGAGTACCTCGGCTTGATGGGCCCCCAGATCGTCGAGCTCAAGCAGCAGGGCGTCGAGATCGAGCGCTACGAGGAGGTCCCGCTCGTGACCTATTGCGGCGACACCGCCCCGGGCGCCTTCCTCGAGCGCGACCATGTCCGCAACAGCCAGGTGCTCATCCTCGAGTGCACCTTCATCGAGGCCGAGCACCGCAGCCGGGCCCGCGCCGGCAACCACCTCCACATCGACGACCTCCGCACGATCGCCCCGCGGCTCAACAACGAGCGGATCCTGCTCAACCACCTGACCCGCCGCACCGCCCTCCGCGACGCCCGTCGCCGCCTCAGCAAGGTCCTCCGCGACGCCGGCCTCCCCGACGACGACCGCCGCTTCAGCTTCTTTGCCGAGCACCGCCGCCGCCGCCACCGCGCGCAATCACCCGAAAACCGCTGAAAGCCGCGTCAGGCCGCCAAACGGCCGCTGCCGGCCCCGGCGGACCCGATGTTCCGCTATACTCAAGCACTATGTCGACCAAGCTTTCTCTCCCGATCGTCAATGGCACGCCGCCGCGACCCGGACGCCGCCTGCCCAGCTGGCTCAAGCGCCCGATGCCCAACGCCGACACCATGCTGCAGACCCGCAAGCTGGTGAACGGCCTCAAGCTCAACACCGTCTGCGTCGAGGCCCGCTGCCCCAACCTGACCGAGTGCTGGTCCCGCGGGACGGCCACCTTCATGATCCTCGGTGACCTGTGCACGCGCCGCTGCGGCTTCTGCGCCGTCACCACCAAGAAACCGCTGCCGCCTGAGCCCGATGAGCCCGATCGACTGGCCGAGGCGGCCGGGCATCTAAACCTCCGCCACATCGTGATCACGTCCGTGGCCCGGGACGACCTGCCGGACGAGGGCGCCGGTCACTTCGCGGCGTGCATCACGAAGACCCGCGCGAAGCTCCCGCACGCGACGATCGAGGTTTTGGTCCCCGACTTCCACGCCAAGCCGGAGCTCATCGGTACCGTCATCGACGCCCGGCCGGAGGTCTACAACCACAACATCGAGACCGTCGCCAGCCAGCAAAAGCGCGTGCGCCCGGGTGCGCGTTACCAGCGCACGCTCGACGTGCTCCGCATCGCGAAGGAGCTGAACCCGACCGTCGTCACCAAGAGCGGCATCATGGTCGGCCTCGGCGAGACGCGCGTAGAACTTATCCAGACGATGCGCGATCTGCGGGCGGTCAACTGCGACCTGCTCACCATCGGCCAGTACCTGCGCCCCGGCGAGCAGCACGTGGCGGTCGAGCGCTTCTATCCGCCGAACGAGTTCGAGGAGCTGGCCGACGAGGCCCGCGCGCTCGGCTTCGAGGGCGTCGCCAGCGGCCCCTTCGTCCGCAGCAGCTACTTCGCCGAAACCCTCTTCGCCGAAACCGACTACCTCAAGCCAATCTGAGCCGACTCCCAGCAACAGGCATTGGTGCCACCGCGGTGTCAGCCGTGGCCGTGAACAAGGATGCGCGCCGCTTTGTGAAAGCGTCGCGATGGTTGGTAACTACTAGACGTTGAACTTGATGTTCATCACGTCCCCGTCCTGCACGATGTAGCCCTTCGGCTCCT
>CAZCKC010000051.1:0-21999 GCA_964499235.1 uncultured Planctomycetales bacterium
GGTCACGTCCATTCCCGCTGGGTGCGTACCCCGCCGTCCTTCATAGGCCACCACCACAGTATCAAACCGGCCAACGCGATCCCAACACCGATCCAGGCGCTGAGCGTGATTTCGTCGAGGCCGGCCGGTCGCAGGAGCACGATGATGAGCATGATGACGGCGGCCAGGGTGAGGAGGAGGTTGTAGGCGACGGCCTGAAATCCCGAGACCTGGGCGAGCCGGGCGCGGGCGGCGATGATCAGCGTCACCCCCCCACCGGCGAGGATCCCGAGTGGCGGCAGCGGTCGCTGTCCCCAGTCGAAGAGCATCGGGAAGACGCCGGCGGCCGCCCCGCCCGCGAGGCAGGCGGCGAATCCGCTGGCAGCACGGCGCTGGTCGGCGCCGTCGCGGACGAGCATCAGGCTGAGGAGTACGAGGCTTGCTAGAACCAAGCCGACGAGCCAGCGGCCGCCAAAGACGACCTCGCGCGAGAGGTTGGGCAGCGGTTGGTGGGCGAGGAGCCAGAGGCCGACGACGATGACCAGCGTGAGGGCGGCGAGGCTACGGCCCATCGTGCGGCAGAGAGGGATCAGGCGGCCGGTGGTGGTCCAGGGGCGGTTCTCGAGGAGCTGCTGGTGCCAGAAGCGGCTGGCCCAGAGCAACCAGACGCCGGCCACGGCGGCTCCCAGCAGTC
Source organism: uncultured Planctomycetales bacterium (assembly GCA_964499235.1). Taxonomy (GTDB): domain Bacteria; phylum Planctomycetota; class Phycisphaerae; order UBA1845; family Fen-1342; genus JAFGRR01. The sequence continues at coordinate 674 of CAZCKC010000051.1, forward strand.
CGCCGGTTGGCGAGGGAACGAGGTAGGCAGCGCCGAACGAGATGAACATGAGGCTTAGGAGCACCATGCCGAGGTACCCCGCTGACGGCCAGTTGGTCTGGTGCATGACGGTGAAGCAACCGAGGCTGGCGAGGAGCAACGCGGGCGGGAGCAGTGGCTCGGCCACCAGGAGGGCGCCGAGGCCGGTGACCAGAAGGCCACAGCCCAGCGTGCCGGCTACGTTGAGGGGCGGGCGCGGGGGTGGGTCGAGGAGACGCTCAGGGTTTTCGAGCCAGACCTTGCGGCGATACTGCCAATGGCGCCAGACGGGCAGCCAGGCCAGGAGCAGGCCGAGCGTGCCGAGGACCAGAGCGATGATGCTGAAGCTGGTCTGCCAACTGGGCATAGTGCTCCCGGCGTCTACGGGCGGCGTTTTTGGGACACCGTGCATCGCGTGGAACGCCCCACGGGGCCGTCAGGGATCCGGTATCATAGCGTTCCGCCGCCGACAGGCGAGGCGTGTGGCTGCAAATACTGGAGTAGTTGTGACTGAATCGACCCCGCCGTCGAATGACCCGATGCAGCGGTTTTACGCCCGGGTCTGGCGTGAGAACGTGGTTCCGCACCTGAAGGATCGGCATGCCGAGCAGCGGCGCCGGACGGCGGCAGCGGGCACGCGGGTGGCGTCGGCGACGGGGCGGGCGTTGGATTCGCTGTTGAAGCTGCGGGGCAAGCCGTTTCAGCGGTCGATGACGGTGCTGGGGGCGCGGCTGGGGGCGTTGCTGCCGGATGTTTGGGATTGGCGGTGGTTCCGGGAGGAGGCCTCGCCGGAGACGCGGCGGGCGGTGAAGGAAGCAGTCGCGCGGGAAGCGCGTTACGGATCGGTCGAAGAGGCGTGCGGGCTTCTGGGGGTGCGGTGGCCGCCAAGCGAGGCGGTGCTCCAGGAGGCGTGGCGGCGGGTGGCGTACGAGTGCCATCCGGATCGGGCGCGGTCAGCCGAGGAACGACACGAGCGGGAGCTGCGTTTTGTTGCGTGCCAAGCCGCTTATGAAGCCATCAAGGCGGAATTGGCAGCCCGTGGGGATCGCGGCGCTAAGTTGTGATTTTCTGCACAGATTCTTTCGTAAGCAATGATTCTGGGGTATACTTTTTCGTAGTTGGTTTACTGAACGGCGGGATCTCTGGCCGCCGAAACCGGTGAAGCGTTCGTTTCTCGATCATCCGGGGGGGTGGCGAAAAGAACTCCTGGGTCGATTTGACCAGATGAACGACGCAGGTCCCGATTTTTTGGGCTGCCGCAAACGATTTGAACGTTTCGCGAACGCGTGCCGAGAAGAAAGGACGGGTCTCGTGGCTGACCGACCGGTTGTGGCGGTGATCGAGGCGCCGGCCAACGGGGAGCAACCGCTGGCGGAGGTGCTGCGGGACGGTGAGTTTGCGATTACGACGTATCGCTCACCGACGGAGTTTCTCGATCGGTTTGAACCCCAGAAGACGGCGTGCCTGGTGGTTGACGTCACCCACGATCCCGCGGCGGGGTTGACGCTGCAGGCGAACGTGCAGCAGCTTCGGCAGCCCCCCCTGCCGGTCGTGTTCGTGTCAGGAGCGGCTGACGTCACGACCGCGGTGGCGGCGCTCAAGGGCGGGGCAAACGACTTTTTGGCCAAGCCGTGCGAGTCGGAGCCGCTGCGGGCGGCGGTGTCGGCGGCGGTGGCGCACGATCGCGAGGCGTGCCAGGCGTGTCGCGAGGCCGCGCACCAGCGTCATCGGCTGGCGCAGATCTCGCCGCGTGAGCGGCAGATCCTCGATGGGCTGACGAACGGCCGCACGGTCGAGCAGATCGCTTCGGAGCTGGGGATCAGCCCGAAGACGGTGTACATGCATCGCAGCCACCTGATGGACAAGCTGCGGTGTGACTCGCTGGCGGAGCTGATCCGCTTCCGGCTGCTGGTGGACGACGCGGCCAAGCCCGCGGCGGTTCCGGGGCACTGAGCGCAGCTTCGCGCCCGTCACCTTAGAGCTTAAGATTGCTGGCAGCCCGCTGCGCGCGGGGGTCACGGTGGTTTGGGCGAGGATCCGGCGCCAGTGCTCAGCTTTCGAATTCATCCCAGTAACGGTTCCGACTTGCCGCGGGTGCGCGGGGCGTACCTGATCGGCGCGGATGGTGTGCCGGCCCGCGGAACGGTGGTGCAGGAAGGCGAGTTGCTGCGGTGCGAGTCGCGGTCTGACGATGCGTTAGCGCTGTCGCTGCTGTGGCCGGTGCCCGGTTACGGGACGACGCAGCTGGAAACGACGCGGCTACCGGCGCGGCCGGAGCCGTACGCGTTGCTGGTCGAGCTGGCGCGGCACCGGCTCATGAAGATCAACGTGAAGCGTGAGGAGTGGGGGCTGTTCGATTATCCCGGGATGGACGGGATCATCGCGGAGATCGACGCGGCGCGGGACCTGTTCATCAAGGCGTTGCAGGCGAGTGACGCTTCGCCGGCGGCGCAGCAATTCGCCGAGGAGTCGCTGGCGAGGGCGGTGCACGCGTCGGAAGCGATGTCGATCTTTCACGCGGAGGTGTTTTTGAAGCGGCGGCGGCAGTTGCGGGGGTTCAGCAAGCCGCTGCTGGGCATCCGGCTGCCGCTGAAGGCGACGCCGGACGCGATGGTGAAGTCGGTGGCCGAGGCATTCGAGTTCACGACGATCCCGGTGACGTGGCGGGAAATCGAGCCGAAGGAGAACGAGCGCTCGTACGACCGCATCGACCAGATCATGGCGTTGAGCCAGAAGACGAAGCTGCCAATCCATGCCGGGCCGCTGCTGAGCCTGAGCGTGACGTCGCTGCCGGACTGGATGTACATCTGGGAGAACGACCATGACACGATCATGGAGCTGGCGCGGGAGCACGTGCGGCAGACAGTGAAGCGCTACGGCAAGCAGGTCAAGAACTGGATCGTGTGCAGCGGGCTGCACGCGAACGACGCGTTGGCGCTGAACTTCGAGCACATGCTGGAGCTGACGCGGACGGCGTGCGTGGAGACGCGCAAGTCGTCGAGCCAGGCGAAGGCGATCATCGAGTTGACGCAGCCGTGGGGCGAGTACTTCGCCCGCAACCCGCGGACGATTCCGCCGGTGGTGTATGCGGAGATGGTGGCGCAGAGCGGGATCCCGTTCGATGCGTTCGGGCTGCAGTTCCTGTTTGGGATCGACAGCTCGGGCTATCGGCTGCGGGACCTGCTGCAGATCAGCGCGTACATCGACCGGCTGGCAAACCTCGGCAAGCCGCTGCACATCACGGGCGTGTGCGTGCCGTCGGACGGCGCGACCGGGGGAAGGTGGCGCAGCGCGTGGTCGCCGGAGACGCAGGCCGAGTGGCTCGAGTTGTTCGCGCAGATCGCGCTATCGCGGCCGTTCGTCGAGACGGTCTGCTTCCAGACGCTGTGCGACGCGTACGAGGAGCATTTTCCAAGCAGCGGGCTGTTTGGGGTTGACAACCAGCCGAAGGTGGCGATCGAGCGGCTGACGAAGCTGCGACAGTTGCTGCGGGAAGGGTCGGCGACGTGAACGGGCCGGCCCCAGCCGCTCGAGCCGCCCTCGGCTTGCTGGCGTGGGGCAGCGTGCTGGGGATCGCGCTGGCGGCCGTGGGCGTCGCGGATCGGGACGGGCGGGCGGCGAAGGCCGAGGCGGTCGGCCTGCGGCTGGATCCGAACACGGCGAGCGCCGTCGAGCTGACGCTGCTGCCGGCGATCGGGCCGGCGCGGGCGGCGGGGATTGTTACCAGTCGGCAAGATCGAGCGTTCCGCACCGCTGGCGATTTGGTGGCGGTTCATGGGATCGGGCCGGCTACGATCGAGCAGATCCAGGGTTTCTTGAGGTTTGAGGATTCGCCGACTCGTGTAGAGGAGCCGTCGCCATGACCGCGCCGCAACCGGTCGTTTGTCAGCCCTTGTTCAAGGAAAAGCCGTGGGGCAGCCAGCGGCTCGCGGAGTTGCTGGACAAGGAGCTGCCGGGCGACACGCCGATCGGCGAGAGCTGGGAGCTCGTGAGCCTGCCGGAGAACGAATCGCGGGTCAAGCGTGGGCCGCTGGAGGGCAAGCTGCTGAGCGAGCTGGTCGAGGCGTGGGGGGCGGACCTGACCGGCTCGGCGCGGCTGATTGACGAGCGGTTTCCGCTGCTGATCAAGTTCCTGGATGCGCAGGATCATTTAAGCGTGCAGGTGCATCCGAAGCCGCAGGCGGATGACCCGGAGGGCTGGGCGCCGGGGATCAAGCACGAGGCGTGGTACGTGGTGGCAGCGGACCCCGGGAGCGAGATGTTCATCGGGCTGAAGCCGGGGACGTCGCGGGAGCAGGTCGCGGCGGCGGCGAACACGCCGAAGTTTGCGAATTTGCTGCGGCGGCTGCCGGCCAAGCCGGGGGACTGCTTTTACCTGCCGAGCGGGACGATGCACGCGCTGGGCAAGGGGCTGGTGGTGGCGGAGGTGCAGACGCCGTCGGACATTACCTACCGGATCTACGACTGGGGCCGGATGGGGCTGGATGGCAAGCCGCGCGAGCTGCACATCGATGAGTCGCTGAACAACACGCGGTATGACGTGAAAGAGCACGAGCTGACGCAGCTGCCGACGCCGGTGCACGGCAGCTTCATGCAGATGACGCGGAAGGCCGAGTGCCAGCGGTTCACGATGGACAAGGCGTCGTTTCCGAACGGCTCGACACTTGACGTGCGCAGTCCGGACGGCGACGAGATGCTGATCTGGATGGTGCTGTCGGGGGCGGGGGACCTGCAGCTGGAGGGCAACCGGTGTCATTTTGAGAAGGGTGACACGGTGCTGATCCCGGCCAAGCACAGCGGGCTGCGCCTTGAGGTAACCGCGGGCGGGGAACTGCTCGAGGTGCGGATTCCGACGGCGCAGTAACGCACTCCCTATGCCGCCGCGGCGCCGGCATTGGTGCGTCGCGGGTGTCTTGCCAGCAGGATGAAGGCGGCGGTGACGGAGAGCGCGATCGCGAGCACGAGGCTGAGGCAGAGGACGATGATCTCGCTGTCGCGGCCGAAATGGATGTGGTTCAGCAGCGTGACGGCGAGGTTGTCGGTTCCGGGCGGGCGGACGAGCAGGCTGGCGGCGACCTCGCCGAGCGCGAGCAGCGTGCAGGCCAGGGCGGCGAGGGCGACGGGGCGGTAGCTGAGCGGGGCGACGATCGCGGTGAGGCCGCGCGACCACGTGACGCCGTCCTGGGCAGCGAGCGGGGCGTACCGGCTGATGAGCTGATCGCTGACCAGTCGGGCGATGAGCAGCGCGAGGAAGCCGAAGCGGGCGACGCCGACGACGCTGAGGATCGGCCAGTGCTCGCTGATCGCGCTTAACCGCCAGTCACGCAATTCGAGGCTTAATCCCAAGACAGCGTCCCCCACGAGGGCCGGCGGCAGGATCCCACCGAGCAAGGCGAGCAGCAGCAGGCCGTTGATCAGCCAGCGGCCGGCGCGGTGCGGGCGGGGGCGGAGCGCGCGGGCGAAGCGGAAGCATTCGAGCGTGATGGCGAGGGTGGCGGCCCCGAGGCCGGCGACGGCGGCGGCGAGCGCGCTGCTGGGCCAGGCGTCGGGGAAGCTCTGCCAGACGGTGACGAGGGCGGCGGGCTCGCGGAACTGGGTCGCGAGGATGATGAAGGGGGCGAGGAGGACAAGGGCGGCGGTGGCGACGACGGTCCCGGTGATGAGCCGAGGTTGCTGGTGGCGGCTTGATGCCGTGTTTTCCGGGTCGCCGGGCTCGGCCAGCGACGCCGGGGGCAGCGATCGGCGGGCGAACCAGACGCTGGCGGCGGTGATCAGGACGAGGAGGACGAGCGGGGCGGCGAGTTGGAGCAGTGCGCCGGGGGCGGTCGGGAGCTGGACTTCGGCCAGGATGTCGGTGTTGAGGGTGCTGACGAGGCAGAGGTGCGGGACGGAGTACTCGGTCAGGGCGAGCGTGGCGGAGACGAGGGCAGCGACGAGGAGGAACGGTCGCAAGAGCGGGAGGTGGATCTGAAGGAGGGATGTGGTGAGCGGGACGCCATCGAGGGCGATCAGTGCGCTGAGGGGGCGGATGCGGGCGGCGTGGCCGAGCGCGAGGGCGAGCGCGGTGAGCGGTGCGAGCCAGGTGCCGAGACAGAGGAGCGCGCGGCCGGTGGTGCCGAGCCAGGTGGTGCCGGTACCGCCGGCGCCGCCGGTGAAGTACCCCCCTTCCAGGATGACGAGTCCCCAGGCGTAGGCGATGAGGTATGGCGGCGTGAGCAGGATCGTGATGGCGATGACGGCGAGGGTGATCGGGAGGACGCGCCCGCGGGTGGTGAGGCCGGCGGCGAGGGCGCTGCCGAGGAGCAGTGCGACCAGCGTGCCGCCGGCAGCGAGCCAGAGGTTGTTCAAGAGCAGCGCGAGGCGGCGCGGGGTGAAGGCGGCAGACGCGGCTTGCAGGGTGGCGTTCTGCAGCGTTTCGAGCAGGCTCAAGGCGGTGGGAAGAACGTAGGCGAGGCCAGCCGTGAGCGTGGCGAACAGCAGCACGAGCGTGGTAAGCAGGCGGTGCATGGGGGGAAGTTTCTGCGGAGGGTGGCGAGTTCGCAAACGGCGTGGGGATTGGGTTTCGTTCGGTTGGGACGATGGTCACGGTGGGCCTGCTCGAGCGCAGGGGCGCGCAATGCCCGTTGGATTTGGACCGAACGCGTTGTCAGTCCCCCAGGCTGAAACCTGTGGGGAGTCCGGCTTAGGGGTAGACCTCGGCGGGGATGTTGCGGGCGCGGACGCGGTCGGCGATGGATTCGAGCTCGGCGGCGGTGAGGGGGGCGACGAAGGTTTCGGCCGTCTGGCGGGCGACGGTATAGATCTGGGCGAGCTTGATGCGCGTGCCGGCGGCCTGGAGTTCGGCGAGGCGCTGGGCGTAGGCGTCGAGCTCGGATTCGGGCGGCGGGGCGTCGTGGAGGCGGAGGAAGAGCGACTGGATCACGAGGTCGCGGTGCTGGCCGGCGGCGCGGATATTTTCGAGGACGTGGTCGAGCGAGTGGCTGGCGCGGGCGACCTGTTGGAAGTATTCCTCGGTGCCGGCATCGAGCTTGGCCCAGATCTCGCCGTTGTGGCGGTCGAGGCGCGCGAGCGTGGCGGCGACCTTGGGGCGCGTCAGGAAGCAGGCGTCGGTGATGATCACGATCTTGGTTTCGGGTTCGGCGTAACGCTGGCGGGCAGCGATCGCGAGGTCGGCGGCGTCGGGGAAGGTTGGGGCGGCCGTCGGCTCGCCGTCGCCGGAGAAGGCGAGGTCGTTGAGGCGGCGGTAATGGTCGGGGATCTGCTGGAACTCGGGCTCGTCAAAGAGGGCGCGCCAGTTGCCGACGAGGGCGTCGAGCTCGGCTCGCAAGCGGTCCAGGTCGACCTTGCGGACGGTGGGCGGGACGGTGCGGTCCACGCAGCAGTAGACGCAGTCGAAGTTGCAGGCTTTATCGGGGTTGAGGTTGATGCCGATGCTGAGGCCGCGGGAGCGGCGGGAGATCACGGGGTAGATGTAGGTGAACGTGCGCCACTGCCGCGGGTGCGACTGAAAGGCGACTTGCAGCGGGCGGTTTTTGTCGGGCTCGGTCACCCGGACCTCCGAAAAAGTTTGGCGGTCGGGAAATAGTCGGCCGCTGCGGGTGGTTTCCTCCTGCATCATATTTCCTCGCGCGGTGTGAGGAAAAGCTGGCACGGTGATCGTGGCTCGCCCGCCGTGCCAGTCTTTTTTTGCGCCGCGCGTGAGGGCCACTCCTTTCAGCGTCAACCGGTCAGAGCAGCTCTCGGACGTGGGCCGTGACCGAGCGTTCGAGAGCGGCGAGGTTGTACCCCCCTTCCAGGAAGCTGACGCAGCGGCCAGCACCGTGTTGCTCGCTGACGGTGCGGAGTTGCTGCGTGATCCAGGTGAAGGTCGGCTCGTCGAGCGCGAGGATGCCGAGCGGGTCGTCGCGGTGGGCGTCGAAGCCGGCGGAGAGCAGCAGGATGTCGGGGGCGAAGTCGTGGAGTGCGGGCAGCACGCGGTCGGTGAAGGCTTGCTGGTATTGCGCCGGTGTGGTGCCAAGCGGGAGCGGGAGGTTGAGGGTCGTGCCTTCGCCGGCGCCGCGGCCGCGCTCGTGGGCGAAGCCGCTGTGCGGGTAGAAGTTGGTGGGATCGCCGTGAGTGCTGATGAAGAGAACGGTGGGGTCTTCTTCGAAGGCGTGCTGCGTGCCGTTGCCGTGGTGGACGTCGAAGTCGACGATGGCGACGCGCTCGAGGCCTTCGCGCTGGGCGGTGCGGGCGGCGAGCGCGATGTTGTTGAGGAAGCAGAAGCCCATGGCCGCGTCGTGCTCGGCGTGGTGGCCGGGTGGTCGGAGGGCGCAGAACGCGCGGCGGTGGGTGCCGGTGGCGACGGCGCGGGTAGCGGCGATGGCGGCGCCGGCGGCGAGCCAGGCAGTGGGGATTGACTGGGGGCTGAGCGGGCAGTCGGGCGCGTCGATGACGGCCCAGCGCTCGCGCCCGGCCTGGCGGAGGCGGTCGAGGTAGTCCGGGGCGTGGATGGCGGTGAGCGCATCATATTCGGCCGGCTCGAAAGGGATCGTCGGGGTGGATTCCGAGATGCCGGCAGCGCTGAGGCCGCGCTGGACGGCGTCGAGTCGCTCGGGGGACTCCGGGTAGTCGATCTCCGGGGCGTGTTGGGCGAAGCGCTGGTCGAGGATGTAGGCGAAGTCGCTCATCGCGTTGATGGTAGGTGCGGTGGTGCGGGGGGTGAAAGCGGAAGCGGTGTCGGCTGGCGCGGGCGTGCTGGCCAATGGGGACTTCCGGCGGCAGTGCTAGAGCATGTCGATGGCGTCGACGTCGATGGTGAAGCGGCTCACCTTGGGGCGGAGGAGGCGCTCAGCGGCGGCGGCGCGAAGGAGGTTCTGCATGCTGTCGTCGCGCGGGGTGCGGATCAGGACCTGCCAGCGGTAGCGCTCACGGAGGCGCTCCTGGACGCAGGGCTCGGCGTCGTCGACAACGATCCGGGCGTGGACGCGGGTGGCGAGCGTGCGGAGCTGCTGCGCGAGACCGGCGGCCGCTTCGCGGACTTTGCGCTGGCTGCGGTCGGCGAGGATGCAGCGGGTGAGGCGCGCGACGGGCGGGTAGAAGAGGCGGCGACGGTGGGACAGCTCCTGCTCGGCGAAGGTGGTGTAGTCGAGGCGGCGGGCGGCGGTGACGGCGGGCGTGTGCGGGTCGGCGACCTGGATGATCGCGCGGGCGGCGCCGGCGCGGCGGCCGGCGCGGCCGATGACTTGGATCAGGAGCTGGAACACGCGTTCGGCGGCGCGGAAGTCGGGGAGCCAGAGGGCGGCGTCACCGTCGATGACACCAACGAGTTCGACGTTGGGGAAGTCGAGGCCCTTGGCGACCATCTGGGTGCCGATGAGGACGTCGGCGGCGCCGGCGCCGAAGCGGCCGAGGGTTTCGACGTAGTCGCTGCGTTGCCGCATGGCGTCGCTGTCGAGGCGTTGCAGACGGGCGTCGTGGAAGCGTTGCTGGAGGCGTTCCTGGAGCTGCTGGATGGCGCGGCCGACGCGTTCGAGCGGGCCGTGGCAGGAGGAGTCCGGGCAGTGCGTGGGGACGTCATCGCGGCGGAGGCCACAGCGATGGCAGCGGAGGGTGGCGGGGCCGCGGGACTGGTGGACGACGAGGTAGCCGTCGCAGCGCGGGCAGGTGACGACGGTGCCGCAGCGGGTGCAACGGAGGTTGAGGGCGTAGCCGCGGCGGTTGTGGAGGATGATGGCTTGCTTGCCGCGTTCGAGCGTTTGGGCGAGAGCGGCGTCGAGCTCGCGGCTGAGGAGGCCGGCGGCGGCGCGGCCTTCGCCTTCGACGGAGACGATCTCGGTTTGCGGGAGCTCGGCGCCGGGGACGCGGGTGGCGAGTGTGAGGCGCTCGTAGAGGCCGCGGTGTTGGGCGTTGTACCAGGTTTCGAGTGCGGGGGTGGCGGAGCCGAGGACGACGGGAACGGCTTCGAGCTGGGCGCGTTTGACGGCGACGTCGCGGGCGTGGAAGTAGGGTTGGGCGGGGCTTTTGAGGCTGCCTTCCTGTTCTTCGTCGACGATGAGCAGGCCGAGGTTGCGGCACGGTGCGAAGACGGCGGAGCGGGTGCCGATGACGACGTCGACGTGGCCGGCGGCGATGGCGTGCAGGGTGGCGGCGCGTTGCAGCGCGGTGAGCTGGCTGTGCAGGACAGCGACGCGGCCGAAGCGGCGGGCGAGGCGTTCGACGATCTGGGTGGCGAGGGCGATCTCGGGGACGATGAGGATGGCCTGGCGCCCGGCGGCGACGACGGCGCGGATGGTGCGGACGTAGACCTCGGTCTTGCCGCTGCCGGGGACGCCGAAGAGGAGGAAGGGCTTGAAGCCGCGGTCGGTGACGGCGGCAGTGGTGATGGCGGCGCGGGCGGCGTCCTGGTCGGCGGTGAGCGCGAAGTCGTCTTCGGGGGCGGGCGGCGGCGCAGCGGTCGGATCGATGGCGGCGGTGGCGAGCAGTGCGGCTTCGTCGGTGGCCGTCTCGCGGCGGACGAGGCCGCGGGCTTCGAGCGGCTTGAGGACGGCGGCGGTGACGGCGGCCCGCTCGAGGGCGGTGGCGCGGGGGAGCGGGCCGGCTTTGAGGGTGTCGAAGAGGCGTTGCTGCTTGGGGGTGAGGTCGTCGGCGGCGGTATTGGCGGCGACGAGGGTTTCGGCCTGCGCGAGGGGCTGGCGGGTGCGCTCGGGAGCGAGGGCGGTGAAGACGGTGTTGAGCGGGGCGGCGTAGTAATCGGCGATCCAGAGGCCGAGGTCGATCAGGGCGGATGTCAGGAGCGGGGCGGCGGCGCTGACGCGCTGGATTGGCTTACGCGTGTGCTGCCACTGGGCGGTGGCGGTGCGGAGGCAGATGGCGGGCAGCGGCTGGGCGGCCTTGCCGAACGGGACGGTGACCCATTTGCCGGGGGCGACTTCCGGGAGCAGCAGTTCGGGGATGCCGTAGGTGTAGGTCTGGTGCGTGTGGCGCATGATGACGACGTCGGCGACCGGCTGCTGTTGGGTTGGCGCTTCGGCACCAACCAACCAGAGTTGTCGCTTTTGGGGCGGCCGGGACGCGCTTTCCGACACGCTAACTCCTTGATTCACGATGCGAAACGGGGGCTGCCGGCGTGCTAGCTTAGCGGCGGCGGCGCGGCTGGCGGAAGGTTATCGGGCGCGAGCGTGAGCGCGTATGGGGTGGCGGGTGCTCCTAGATCACTTATTTGTTGTCCCGGCGGCACCAGGCGATGGGGAGCAGCCGCGGGCTGGGGTTGTTTTATCAAATACCCCTGGTCGCGCAATGTCATGATCGGGAAATTGGGGCGATCGCCCCCGCGGGGCTGGTCGATAGGCGCACCAGGATGATCGCTCAGCGCGGTTCCGCAGACCGGGGGGTTCGAAAGGTGGATGAACAGTTGACAGCGACTGCGGCCCAGTCAGAACGTCCGGTGGTGGTGGTGGCCGAGGACGACCGGGCCCAGCGGGCGTTGCTGATCAAGCAGCTGACCAAAGCCGGGCACGTGGTGTGCGGGCACGAGAACGGGCAGTTGGCGTTTGACGACATTCGCCAGCGCCGCGACGTCATCGTGATCGCGGACTGGGAGATGCCCGAGCTGACGGGCATCCAGCTGTGCGAGGCGGTGCGTGAAATTCAGCAGATGGGCGTGATTCGCAGTGCGCACATCATCATCCTGACGGCGATGAACACGAAGGAGCGGATTGTCGCGGGGCTGGCGGCGGGGGCCGATGATTATCTGACGAAGCCGTACTGCGCCGAGGAGCTGCTTGCGCGCGTCGGGGCCGGCGAGCGGACGCTGGTGCTGCAGAACGAGCTGCACCAGCAGCGGCTGGAGGTGCAGAAGGTCAACGCGGAGCTCAACCTGCTCAACCAGCATCTCGAGCACCTCGCGAGCCGGGACGCGCTGACCGGGCTCTACAACCGGCGGATGCTGTTCGAGTTCTTCGAGAGTTGCTGGGAGGACTGCGCGAAGCGCGACCAGCCGATCGGCTGCATCATGCTCGACATTGATCACTTCAAGTCGATCAACGACGAGCACGGTCACGCGGTCGGCGACCTGACGCTGACGCGGGTCGCGCGGACAATCTGTGAGAGTCACCATCCCAGCGATTACTGCGGGCGGATCGGCGGCGAGGAGTTCATGGTGGTTTGCCCAAGCCAGCCCGCGGCGGCGGTTCAGCAGACGGCCAGCCGCATCCGGGCAGCGATCGCCGGCACGCCGATCCCGCATGACGGCGGACAGCTGGAGGTGACGGCCAGCATCGGGGTTGCGCCGCGGGGGCCGCAGCACGCCTCGCTCGAGCGACTTAGCGCCGCTGCCGACGAGTTGGCGTATGCCGCGAAGCGCAACGGGCGCAACCAGGTCTGGTCGCTGGACGCCAGCGGGCAGCCATACTGCCATTCGGCCGGCGTCGCCTTGACCCGCTGAGCCGGGCGGCTAGGCTCGTAGCTGCTCGGCTGCCGGCCGGGCCGGTTTGAACGAGCGGAGCCGCATGCGGATTCTGATTACGAACGATGACGGGATCCTCGCGCCGGGGATTGCTGCGCTGTACGAAGCGGTGGCGGATCTCGGGCAGGTGGATGTGGTTGCGCCGGAGACGACGCAGAGCGCGATGGCGCACGCGATCTCGGTGAACACGCCGATGACGGTGCGGCGGGTGCACGTGCGGGACGCGTTCGAGGGCTGGAGCGTCGACGGGCGTCCGGCGGACTGCGTGAAGCTGGCGATGATCGAGCTGCTGGAGCAGCGGCCGACGATCGTGCTGAGCGGGATTAACGCGGGCTCGAACAGCGGGATCAACATTCTTTACAGCGGGACGGTGGCGGGGGCGGCTGAGGGGGCGTTCTTCGGCGTGCCAGCGATCGCATTTTCGCTGCGGCTGTCGGAGCAGCTGGACTTCAAGGCGGCGGGGCAGGTCGCGCGGCAGGTGCTCGACCATGTGCTGACGCAGAAGCTGGTTCCGGGGCTATGCCTGAACGTGAACATCCCGGACCTGGCGGCCGGGCCGCCGCGCGGCGTACGGGTCTGCCCGCAGGCGACGACGCCGATGCTGGAGCATTACCGGCAGAAGCAGCTCGAGGATGGGAGCCGCGTGTACTGGCTCGACGGGCGGGAGCCGGAGGCGCACGAATGCCCGGACACGGATCACGCCGCCCTGCTCGAGCAGTATGTGACGATCACACCGTTGCGCTTCGACATGACGCAGCATGAGCGGTTGGGGGAGATCACCGACTGGCGATGGCCATCGCGGTTTGTGTAGTTCGCTGCGGGTGACGTTGAGGTCGTGGTTGTTTCGTCGGGCGGGACGCCCGACCTACCCGTGCGTGCTTGATTTAACCGTTCTAGACAGCGGCGTCGGTCTTCAGGGGCTCAACGGAGACGGTGCGGTTCTTGAACTGCACCACGCCGTCGATGAGCGAGAACAACGTGTCGTCGCGGCCGCGGCCGACGTTGAAGCCGGGCTTAAACGGGGTGCCGCACTGGCGGATGATGATCGCGCCGCTCTTGGCGAACTGGCCGCCGTAGAGCTTGACGCCGCGGTACTGCGCGTTGCTGTCGCGGCCGTTACGGGTTGAGCCTTGTCCCTTCTTGTGCGCCATTGCGGTTGCTCCCGGAAGCGGGGGTCAGCGTTATAGTTCGAGCCCCGAATCGTAGCAGAAGCCCCCCTGCCGGACAAGCGGGCGGCGGCGCTAGCGAAGGATCCAGCGGCGGCCGGCGGGGACCGGCTTGACCTGGCGGCGGGCGGTTTCGGAGCCCGGGAGCCGGAAGTTAAGTTGTAAGGTCTTACGGAGCGTGAAGTTACGCGGGTTGACGCTGATCTCGCGCTCGTTGCCCTGAGCGTCCTCGATGGTTGTGGCGGCGGGCTGATCGGGGTCGTAGGCGGGGTTGGGGATGATGCGGGTCTCGCCGCTGAGCCCGGCCACGTAGACGTCGAAGCTGTTGCCGGCGAGCTCGTCAGCGCGCCAGATCGCGACCGACTCGATCGCGTTGTCGTCGCCGATCTTGAGCGGGCCGATGGCCTCGGCGGGTGGGACGAGGTACGGGTGGGTGCGGCGGTGGCGCTCCTTGATGGCGTTGAAGACGAGCGGGCTGATGCCGACGTCGGTGTGAAGCACGGTGAGGTCGTCGGTGACGAGCTCGAAGGTCGGGAAGAAACGTTGCGTGCGGAGGCCGGGGTTGCGCACGGTGTAGAGCATGTACCAGTAGGTGGCCGGCTCTTCGTCGCCCGCGGGGAGGACCTCGATCCGCTGCGGGGGCTCGTGGGTGAAGTCGAACTCCCAGGTGGTCGGAGCGGGCGAGGGGCTCGGGCCGCTGCCGACGGGGGTCTCTTCGGCGGCGCTGCACGCAGCGGCGCTGTACGCGGCGGCCGTGGCGAGGCCGACCAGCCAGCGAGACCAATCAACGCGACACAAACAGGTCATGGGGCCGGCGCCTCCTGGAGGATGATGCGGGCAGCGGGTTGGCCGGGCAGGCTGAGCGCGCCGAGGGCCTGCGAGGCGGCCTCGCGGAGCTCCATCGGCTGATCGGCGGCGTTGACGAGGGTGACGAGCTGCTCGACCTGCTGATCGGTGAGCTGGTTGCCGTGGGGCTTGGCGGACTCGGCGAGGGCGTTGAACATCGCGATCCGCAGGAACTGCTCTTCGTCGGCGTCTAAGGCGATCCCGGCGAGGGCTTGCTGGGCCTCGTGGGTGTCGACATGGCTGAGCAGGACGCCGGTGGCGATCCGCAGGTCGGCGTCGGCCTGGGTGAGCAGGCGGAGCAGCGCGGGCTGGACCTGAACGGGCTGGAAGAGCTCGTTCTCGCGGATGGCGAGGCGGCGGAGCAGCTCGACGGCTTCAGCGGTCAGCTCGCGGCCGAGCTGGGCGTCGATCGGGGCCGCGCCGAGGCTGGCGGCGACGTTGTTCAACACGCCGATGATGGTGGCGGAGGGGGCGTCGGGGCTGATCTGGCCGGTGCCGTCGGTGGCGGCGACGAGGTCCTCGACGGTCGGAACGTCGGCTTCCTTGGCGACGATGATGACGGGGGTGGCGGCGAACTGGAAGTCGTCGCGGAGCGTCTTGAGGCCGGCGCGGAGGTCGGGGTCGCTGATGTCGGAGCCGATGAAGATGGCGTCGAGGCCGGGCATTTGATCGCGGGCCTCGCGGAGGCCGCTGAGGAGGTTGGTGTCGGAGATGATCTGGTAGCCCTCGGCGCGGAGGGGGGCGGCGATCTCGTTGGCGAGGGCCTGGTCGGAATCGACGACGAGGGCGGTGCGGACGCCGGTGTAGAGGTTGAGGGTTTCGGCGAGGACGGGGATGAGGTTCTGGTAGTTCTTGAACGGCGCGGTCGGCTGGGCGGCGGCGAGGGCGAGGGCGGCCCGAACGCGGACGAGGCGGTTGGGGAAGGCGAGGGCCTCGGCGAGGGGCTGCTGGCGCTGCGGGCTACCGATGAGGCTGGCGGCGCCGGCGGTCTGGCGGAGGGCGGCGATGGTGCCGAGGGCGACGGCGGGGTCGCCGTCCCTGACGCCGCGGGCGAGGGCGAGCTGGTTGTACTGGCTGCCGGCGGATTGGGCGAAGTACGCGGGGCTGGGGAAGTTTTCGGGGCGGGTGTCGTCGGAGCGGTCACCGAGCTGGGCCGCACGGCGGAAGTTGGCGGCGAGCCAGAGGGCCAGTGCCTGGGCGTGCTCGACGTTTTGGTCGAGGGCCCGGCGGCTGAGGCGCATGGCCATCACCTCGTCGAAGATCTCGGTGGGGACGGGGACGTTGATAAGGATGCTGTCGCGCCAGTACCAGACATTAGCGGTTTCGAGGCGGGTGTCGGCGGCGACCATCTCGGCCTGGTCGTAGTGGAGCTCGGCGAGGTGGAAGAAGGCGTCGGCGACGGCGAGGTCGGTCGGGAGGGTGACGCCGCGGAGCTCGAGGCGGCGGAGGGCTTCGCGAGCGGCCTGGTGGACTTCGTCGGAGGCGGCCGGGGACTCGCGGAGGGCGAGCAGGTAGGGGACGGCCTGGGGGTAGCCGATTTTGGCGACGGCCTCGATGAGGATGACCTTGGTGGCGTCGTCGTCCGGCATCTGGAGGGCGGCGAGCAGCGGGTTGAGTGCCGGGCGGTCGATGAGCGGCAGGACGCGGACGATTTCCTGGGTGAGGTCTTCGGCCTGGGGATCGCGGAGGGTTTCGATGAGGGCGGGGACGGCGTACTCGCCGGAGTCGACGAGGAACTCGGTGGCGTTTTCCTTGGCGCGGGGGTTGCCGGCGAGGCGGCTGATGTTGTAGCGGATGCGGATCGGGTCGGCGCGGACGATGCGCTCGCCTTCGCGGAGGATCGCGAGGAGGTCACGGACGTTGTCGCCGATGATCGGGTTGCCGGCGAGCTGGACGAGGATCTTGTGGCGCTCGGTGACCGAGTCGGTGAACTCGAGGAGGGCGACCGGGTCAGGGTCCTGTTCGAGCAGGGCCTGGAAGTTGGCGTTAGCGACGGCGAAGCGGCCGATGGAGGCGAAGTACCAGCCGTCGTCGGCGAGGTTGAGCTGTTCGCGGCCGATCTCGAGCAGGTCCATGATCTGGCGGGCGTTGTCGGGGAGGGCGTCGGTGCCGGCGTCCTGTTCGAGGAGGAGCAGGGCGCCGCCGCCGGCGCCGCGGAGGATGCTGCGCTGTTCGAGCAAGGCGAGGCGGAGGGGGGAGACCTCGGCGTCGAGCAGCTCACCGAAGGTGGCGTTGGCGGCGTCGAGGTTATCGTCGAGGATGGCGTTGAGGGCGGACTGCCAGGTATCCCAGGCGTGGGCGGCTTTGCCGGTGAGGAAGCCTTCGCCGATCGGTTGGGAGGGGGCGGCGCTCATCTGCGCGGTCGCCGGGGGGGCGGCGATGAGCAGGCAGGACAGCAGGGAGAACGTGGCGGTGCGGGCCGCCTGCGGGATACAACTCATTGCCACCTCCGCCGGGCGAGCGTTGCTGAGCTTGGCAACACCGGCCAATGGTAGGGTCGAAAACCGCGCGAATTATAAGTGGGCCCTGAGGGGTGTCAAACGGGGGTCGCTCAGCCCACCCCGCCCCCGAGCAGCGCGTTCAAGTAGGGATCCAGGGACTCGATATAGAGCCAGTCGCGGACCAGGAACTGGAACCGCATCACCAGCAGCGCGATGCGTCCCATCACGGTGTAGCCGAAGCCGGCCCCGAACGTGATCATCAGGACCCAGATGCCGAGGCGGGCGACGCCGCCGACGACGCCGCGGTGCTCGACCGAGAAGAAGAAGTAGACGAGGACGCAGAGGGTCCCGAACAGGAGGACCGCGCTGGTGAAGGTGCCGTAGAAGGTATTGCCCCAGTGGACGGACGGCCCCGTGGCGACCGGGCCGGGGGCGGCGCCGGCCGGCGGCTCGGGCAGGTGGTAGTCGACCATGACGAGCGGCTGGACGGCGGCGTCGATCTGGGCGACGAAGTCAGCCTCGAGGTGGCCGATGAGGCGGACGCCCATGAACGCGCCGAAGAGGAACGCCAGCGGCCAGCGGGCGATCCACTGTCCTTTCGGTGCGAGCCGCCAGAGCAGCATGATGCCGAGGATGGTGGGGATCCAGAACCAGGCGTCCATGAGCTGGTACCAGCTCGCGGCGAGGGCGCGGCCGACGGCGTCCTCGTAGTTGATCAGGCTGGAGAGCCAGGAGCGCAGCGCGAGGCGTTCGACGATCGGGTCGAGGTCGAGATCCGGGGAGAAGACGTTCTTGATCAAGCGTGGGAAGAGGGTCTGCACGCCGTGGAGGATGTAGCTGTCGTAGAAGGTGACGACCATGATGTAGGCGGCGGAGCAGCCGACGAAGAGGTGCTCAGCGACGCGGTAGAGCGGGTTGTCGCGCCAGAGGAACGACAGGATCGCGATGGTGCCAAAGGCGCCGATCCACAGGCCGATGGTGCGCGGGAGGCTGAAGGCGGTCTGGCGCAGGGTGAGGTCGGCGATCTGCGCCTGGATTTCCTTGATGGCCGCGTCCTGTTCGGCGGCGGGGAGCTCGGCGGCCTCGATCTCGTTGATCCGGACCTGCATGTCGGCGAGGCGCTCCTCGAGCTGGAAGCGGGTGACGTCGACCTTTTGGCGGTCGGCGGCGACGTTCTTGATTTCGTAGAGGGCGTAGCCCATCTGGCCTTGGAGGGAGCGGGTGACGACGAGCACGAGCAGTGCCGCGATGAACGCCAAACCGATGATGCGTCCGATGCTCATCTAGCCGCGCCTCCGCCGTCGGTGCTGGATGAAGAGCAGGATGTTGCCGCTGACGATCAGGACCAGGATCAGCACGTGGGCGGAGACCTGCGGGCCCATGCGGAGCTGGCCTTGGAGGTAGTCTTCGCCGCCGTAATCGGGGTAGGTGGCCTGGAGCATCGTCTCGTATTCGGCCGCGCCCTTGATCGCGCCGAGCAGGCCCTGCATCTGCTTGGGGTAGTAGGGGTAGAGCTGGGGGGCCTGGACACCGGTGCAGCCGCTGATCACGGAGATGTTGTAGGGCGTGCCGGCGTACTGGACCCATTCCTTGGTGCCGGGCAGGCCGGCGGAGATGCTGATGATCAGGTCCATGTCCTGGACGCTGGTGACGCCTTCCATCGCGGGGATCTCGGCGAGGCTCACGCCGCGGCGGTCGTTGGGGAAGATCTGGCTGATGTCGGTGGTGAGCTGGCGGATGGCGATCTCGGCGCCGAGGCCGTAGCCGAACGCGACGAAGTCCTCGCCCTCGAGGTACTCGCGTGGGGCACCGGAACCGGGGCCGAAGTCGCGGATGACGACCTGCTCGAGGGTGTTCTGCATCATGACGCGGCCGAGCGGCCAGAGGGCCATGGCGTAGATGGTGTGGCCTTCGCGGGCGGCGTGCCAGGTGAAGGCGGTGGCCATCGGCTGGAGTTCGGCGATGCTGGCGGGCTCGTAGTCGAAGGAGATGAGGACGCGGGAGCCGGGCTCGAGGTCGGCGAGGGCTTCGAAGGCGCCGATCGCGAGCGGCGAGGGGATCTCGGCGGCGCGGAAGCGCTCGGGAAAAAGGATTGGCAGCATGACCGCCAGGCCCATCAGCAGGAAGATCCAGCGGCGGTCGAGGTAGATCAGCTTGTCGACCCAGTTGGCCTGGGTGTTGGGCTGCGTGCTCATCGTTCGGCCCCCAGGTAAGAGCGGTCGATGCCGAGCAGCACCTTCAATGACGTCGATGCGATCCCGAGGGCGATGCCGATCAGGATCGCGCGGTTACCGGCCGTGTTGAAGGTCGTCATGATCCAGCTGGTGAGGACCTCGATGCGGAAGAAGGAGCCGAAGCCCTCGGTGGGCAGGCCGGAGGTCAGGTAGGCCCCGAGGGATGTTCGGCCGAGGAGGATCAGGAAGGCGGTCAGCAGCAGGACGACGGACTCGGCGTTGCGGGCGCGGAAGGCGCGGAAGGCGGCCGAGGCGACGTAGAACGCCAGCATCGCGAACATCGTCGCGCCGAGCGGGAGGTAGATGTAGTTGTAGACCCACATGAACGGGCTGCCGTTCCACTGGTAGTTGCCGGTGAGACGGCCGTAGGTGGTGAGCTGTCCGCTGAGCACGTCGCCGAGGGCGACGTCGACGGGCGCGAAGGTCGGCATGTCGTCCGGGTCGATCTGGGGCGGCAGGACGACCTCGGGGATATAGAGCTGGTAGAGCCAGAGGTTGGGAACCGCGTCGGGGTTTTCGGGGGTCGGGGGAAAGTCGTCCGCGGTTGTCAGCGGGGGCAGGGGTGTGCTAAGCCGGAGCTGGGCGGTGCCGCGGGCGTCGAAGGTGAGCGTGGCGACCTCTTCGCCGGCGACGCGCAGGGGGAGCCGGGCGCCGGGCTCGCCGCCGACGACCTCGGCGATGAAGACCCGGCCGTCGTCGGCGGTGCCGGTGACGCGGAGCTGCGCGATGTAGCCGTTCTGCTCGAGCGTGGTGCCGATGCCGTATTGCGGCGGGACGCCGATCTTGAAGAGGCCGAGAGCCAGCGTTCCGAAGAAGCTGATGATGACGATGAGGCTGTAGCCCCAGCCCTGGCGGCCTTTGACGAGCTTGGTGCCGTGGGAGTGCACGAGGCTGGCGCTGCCGAGGACGATGGCGAAGCCGGTGAGGACGAAGAAGAAGCGCTGGGCGTACTCGGTGAGCTCGCGCAGGGGCGGCACGAACTGCACGATGATCAGCAGGAAGCCGACGAAGCCGGTAATGAGCAACGGGATGGTGCGCTTCACGCGGGCACAGCTCCTGGTCCAGCGGTGGTCATTGGGTGGTACTCAGCAGCTCTTCACGGATGTAGAACAGGGCCTGCCCCACGAAGGTGTCTTCGAGGTGCCAGATCGAGAGCAGCGTGGCGAGCGTGATGCCGATCACCATGAAGGCCAGCGTGATGATCTTGCCGACGTCCTGGCCTTTGAGGCTGCCGAGCTGGTGCGGCTCACCGGAGAGATAGGCACTTGCGGCGAAGAACTCCTCGCCGATCAGCGTGTAGTCGCAGGCGGCGACGAAGAACGGCAGCTGCGACGGGTTGGCGGTGCCGGCGATCTGGATCGAGCCGATGAGGTTGCCGGTCTCGGCCAGGATCAGCGACTCGGCGAAGAACGAGCCCATGTAAAAGCAGGCGGCCGGCTTCTCGCGGACCATCGTGCCGGTGACGGCCGCGACGTAGGCGAACTGCTCGCCGCTGATGAAGTAGGCCATCTCGTCGTGGTAGGCGTCGGGGCGGCCGGCGTTGCTATAGGCGGTCTGGAGCATCTCGCGGGCGGCGGTCATGACCAGCGGGTCGCGGTTGGGCACCTCGACGTGGGCGTCGTACTGGGCGGCGGTGGTGCCGACGCGGCCGAGGATGATCAGCCCGGCGACAGTCTGGACCTCGGTGATCTCGGAGATGCCGGGGACGAAGAGGATGGGGCGGCCCATCTCGACGGAGCGGCCGACGGCGTCCTCGACGGCGGAGAGGCCGGCGATCTGGCGAATCTTGAGGTTGGCGCCGGCCCGGGCGCGCTCGATGAAGAAGACGACCGAGCCGCAGACGACCACGACCATACCGAGGAAGGCGAGCTGGTTGCCGTTGAACCATTGGGCGCGGGCGGTCACGACGGGGGTGGCGCCGAGGATCACGGGCTCGTCGGCGTCGGGCATCACCGCGTGGACGCGGTAGCGGAAGCGGTCGCCGGGGGCGATCTGCTTGCCGTCGGTGAAGTGCGTGTTGAGCGGCGCGATGGCCGAGGCGACGGTTTCCCACGTCGGCTCGGCGAACGCGGCGACCTTGCGCCGGATCGACAGGCGCTCGACGATGTAGGACGACGCCTGCGGCTGGGGATGCCAGAAGACGTTGATCTCGGTGCCGTCGTCGTTGTCGGGATCG
>CAZCKC010000052.1:0-21717 GCA_964499235.1 uncultured Planctomycetales bacterium
CGGCTGGGGATGCCAGAAGACGTTGATCTCGGTGCCGTCGTCGTTGTCGGGATCGAAGGCGATGACGGTGGGGACCAGTTCTTCGAGCGCGCGGAGCAGCGGCACGAGCGTCTCCTCGAGCGCTTCGAGCCGCATGGCCTGCACGGCGGGCAGCTCGGCGGTTTCCCAGGCGTTCAGCGCCGCGCGCAGTGGTTCGCGCTGGGACTCGGGGAGCGGGGTCCCCTGCTCGGCGAGCAGCGCCAGCCCACGTTCGATGTTGATCCGCAGGTTGCTGCCGTCGCGGATCTCGTCGTAGATCGCCAGCATCGCGCGGTAGAGCGCGGTGTCGGACGGCGTGACTTCGGCGGTGGCTTCGGCGGACGCGGATGCGGTGCCAATCTCAGCGTCGGCCTGAGCGACCGCGTGCGGCACCCCGCCTGCCAGGACGCACGCGAGCGCCAGGGGCAGCAGCCAGGCGGCGAGCGGGCGGCCGGTCATCCATTCTCCTGGTCGACAGGACGAGCGGTGTGATCGGCGGGGTCCTGGTTGAGGACGGCCTCGACGCGCTGGCAGATCGCCTCGACGCTGCCGCGGCGTTCGAGAAGCTCCCGCAGTTGGCGGTACTGGGCCCCGGGAAAGAGGCGTGTGGCGACCGGGCCGAGGAAGAGCAGCACCTGGCTGGCGACGAAGTTAAGCGGCTGGGACGCGTCGAGGATCAGGAGCACCGGGGCGGCAAGACCGCGCTTGACGACCGCGTGAGCGAAGCGGTCGACCAGAGCGGTTTCGGCCGGGGAAAGCTCGGTTGCGCCCGGCGGGTCGACGGGGAACGCATGCTTGAACCAGCTCACGCGATCTGTCACCTCCTGCTGCGTGGCGAACGCTGATGACCGCGAAATCCTAAACGCGGCGGGCGGGCCTGTCACCCGCGGGCGGGCGGCAATCTCGCACCCGGGCGGCGGCTCAGGCGGACGTGACGATGTCGGCGGGCAGGCGGGCTTTGAGGTGCGCGACGACGGCGGCCTGGTGTCGGCCGTAGAGGACGAGAATCCCGCGGCGGGCTTCGAGTGGTCCGGGGCGGCGGAGCGTGCTGACCCAGGCGCCGCGGCGGCCGATGGTGCAGCGGCGGATGGCATCCCAGGCGAGTTCACGTTGGAGGGTCAGCGCGTCGATGCGCACGCCGCGATCGTCGAGGCGGAAGCGGGTGGGCAGGAAGAACGGCGCGAGGAGCAGAGCCTGGAGCACGACGGCCGCGGCGCCAGCGAGCGCGGAATTGACGGCGAGCCCGACCAGTGCGCCCAGGGTAATGATCACGCCGCTAGCGGCAAGGGCGGGGGCGGGGCGCTCGCGGAGCGGCCAGGCGCACCATTCGAGCGCGGGCGGGTTGGCGCCGGGCGGGGTGGGTTGCGTGTGGTCAGTCATGTTTGACCCTGTTGCTGGCGGTGTGCTAGCTTATGTGGATGAGCAGCACGCCGACAAATGCCGGTATCGCGGTCCCCGCGCTGGTGGTGAGCCGTGCCCGGCTGTGGTTCGCGGCCGCCGTGGTGTGGGCGGCGCTGGTGCTGGTGCTCGGCCACGTCTTTCCGGCCCGCGCGCATGGTCAGCCGGTCGTGCTGATCAGCGGGATGGTCCCCTTCTACACGGCGCCGCTGTTCGTGGTGGTGACGCTGGGCGCGACGCTGGTCGGGCTGCTGGTGGCGGGAGAGCCGTCGGCGCGGCGCGCGGTATTAATCGCGGCGTGGGGCGTGGGGCTGTGGGCGGCGTTCGGCGGAACGATGGACGCGTGGCTCGCGGATCAGAACATCACGCCAGGGGCGCCGCGGGGCGGGCCGTACTGGCTGCTGTTTCCGGATCTGGTCGTGGCGACGGCGACGTTCGCGGGGGTGGCGCTGCTGGGCACGCGGCTGGGTGCGGAGCGGCAGGTGGCGAACGCGCCGGAGTGGCGGCAGGCGCTCCAGCAGCGGGGGCCGGGGCTGACGGCGCTGGCGGTGACGGTGCTGGTGGCGTTGCTGGCGAGCTGGCCGCTGATGGGGCCGGCGACCGCCCACACGCAGCGCGGGCAGCTGATCTTTGCGTTGGGGGTGGCGTTTTTCCTGGGCGTGCTGGCGACGCGGCAGGTGCTGAGGCCCCAGGCGTTGGTCTGGCACTGGCTGGCCGTCCCGCTGGTCGGGGTGATCGGGTTGGCGGTGGCGGGGTCGCAACCAGCCTTCGTGTTGCCGAGCGGCTATGATCAGCACGACGTGCTGCCGGCCTGGTGGGCGGCACGGGCGTTGCCAGTCGAGTTGCTCTGCATCGGCCTGATCGGGGTCAGCTGGTCGAACACGCCGCGGCGGCCAGCGCGCTGAGCCCAGTCGTCTTTTCGCGTGAGTTCGTCGTCATGCGTCGCTTTGATGTTCACCGCCTGCTGAGTCGCTGCCGCCCCCGTCGTCGCCGGGACGAAACCTGGAAGCAGACGCAGTCCCGCATCATCGGCGAAACGGAGTCGTACCTGGCGGAGTGCCTCGAGCATCCCGAGCTGGCGACGCGGATCCCGGTGGTGGAGGCGGGCAAAGCAAAGTTCCCGCGCTCGATGACGCCGGCGTTCTGGGACCAGGTCCTGTTTGACTGAGTCTGGGAGTTGGACCCGAGCCTGGGAGTTGGACCAGGCGTTTCCCGCTGGGAGGAGGCGTTGGCGATGAAGGTCACCGCGGACTTCTGCATCGTGCCGCTGGGCGTGGGCGTGTCGGTCGGCCAGTACGTTGCCGCGTGCGAGCGGGTGCTGGAGGAAGCGGGGCTACGGCCGCAGATTCATGCGTACGGGACCAACGTCGAGGGCGAGTGGCAGGCGGTCTTTGACGGGCTGCAGCGCTGTCACGAGGTCGTGCACGAGCTCGGCGCGCCGCGGGTGCATACCACCGTGCGGCTCGGCACGCGCACCGATCGGGCGCAGAGCAACGCCGACAAGGTGCAGAGCGTGCGGCGCCACCTGGGCGAATAACCCCCCTACCGAGGGATGCGCTTTAACGAACCGAAGGCTGACCGCGTGGTCAGCCTCCGGGGGCGTTCGCATGGTTTTACGGGTGCCGGCCGGCCGCGCTACGGCTCGATGGTGATCGGGCGGACGGCCAGATCGCTGGGCCAAGGGAGGTTGGCGGCGAGCTTGACGCGCATCTGGAGCAGCGCGAGCTCGAGCTGCGGATCAACTTCGGGCACCGCGACGGGGTCGGACTCGATCTTCTCGATGTCCTCGGTGGAGAGCAGCGCCTGCTCGTCGTCCTCCTGCTCTTCGGTGAGGGCCTCGAGGGCTTCGGTGTGCTGCTTCTTGGCGGCCTGCTGGGCCGAGTCGGGGCCGGACTTGATCACGTAGGCGTCGTGGCCCATCTCCATGAGCTGCCGCAGCTCCTTGGGGTTGAGCTTCATGGTCCAGTCGGGCTCGACGCCCCACATCTCGGCGGCGTCGCTTTCCTTGTGTGGCGTGCGGCCGCTGGGCTGGAGGTAGTACAGCGCGGTGGTGATCTTGAGCCGGGCGTCACGGCCGAGGGGGAGGATCTTCTGGACCATGCCCTTCCCGAAGGTGCGGCTGCCGAGGACGATGCCGCGGCGGTGGTCCTGGAAGGCGCCGGAGAAGATCTCGGAAGCGCTGGCGCTGCCCTCGTTGACGAGGACGACGACGGGGAGGTCGGCGTACTTCGCGCGGCCGGAGACGGCGTAGGTCTGCCGCGGGTCGCGGAGGCCGTTGGTGGAGACGACGTCGCCGCGGTTGATGAAGAGGCTGACGATGTCGACGGCGACGTGGAGGAAGCCGCCGGGGTTATTGCGGAGGTCGAGGATGAGGCCCCGCATGCCCTGGCGCTCGGCGGCGGCGAGGGCGCCCTCCATTTCCTTGGCGGAGTCGGCGAGGAACTGGGTGAGCTTAATGTAGGCGACGCCGGTTTCCTCGTCGAGGATGTAGTTCCAATCCTGGCTGCGGCCGGCGTCGAGGCGGTTCATGCCACGGACGGTCTTGAGGACGATCTGGCGGCGGGTGACGGGGAAGGTGATCCGCTCGCCGGTGCTGGGACGGAACATGGTGAGCTTCACGGTGGTGCCGGCCTTGCCCATGATGTTGCGGACGGCGTCCTCCGTGGTCCAGCCCTTGGTGGACTTGCCCTCAACCTCGACGATGAGGTCACCGGCCTGGACGCCGGCCTCGAGGGCGGGGGAGTCTTCGAGTGGCGTGACGACGCGGAGGCGGTGGGTGAACTCGTCCTTGCCGAGCTGGATGCCGACGCCCTCGAAGCCGCCGAGCATGAGCTTGTCGAAGTCCGGCGCGTCAACGGGCCAGACGACGGAGGTATAGTCGTCGAGGTTCTTGGTGGCGCCCTCGAGGAACTCCTTGACGAGCAGGGCTTCGGGCATCTCGACAGAGGCCTTGTTCTCGTTCTCGAGGTCCTTGTAGAGCCCCAGGAAGTCGCGATAGCTGAAGTTCTGCGTGGCGGCGACGCGGTCGGAGAGCTGCGTGAGCCGCTGGGCGAAGAAGCTGCGCGTCGCGGGGTTGGCGAGGCCGTCGACGAAGTCGCGGAGCTTCTCGACCTCGGTGAGGGCCTGGATGTTCTTCAGGCCGGCAACAGCGATGCGGCGGAAGTTCGGGCGTTCGTAGTAGTTGCGGTCGACGAACTTCACGACGCTATGGAGCAACTCGTAGTTGGCGCCGTCGATCTGGCGGAAGAGCTCTTCCTCGGAGTCGTAGATCAGCTCGATGCGGGCGTGTCGTTCGGCCCGCTCGCGGGCCAGCTCGATTTCGTCGGAGTTGGGGCGGATCCGCTCGAGGAGGGCCCAGTAGGCCATCGCCTTCGACCACTGCTGGTCGCGTTCGAGCCGGTGGGCCTCATCGCGGGCGATCTGCTCGAGTTCCTCGGTCCAGGCGGCGTCGGCGAAGGGGTCGTCTTCGAGCGCGTAGGGAATCGCGCGGGCGGTGAAGGTGAGTGCCAGGTAAGGATCACCGTCGGCCAGGGCGGCCCGGGCCTGGGAGACGTTCCAGTCGAAGGTCTTCCGCTTGACGTCCTTGCGGGCCTCGATGACGTTTTCGTAGCGCCCCAGCCAGCTGGTGGCTTGCTTGATGTCGACGTCATCGGCGAATTGGGCGGCGAAGGAGGAGATCTTGGCCTTGCCGGTCTCGTACTCGCCGCGGAGGATTGCGCTGTAAGCTGCGGTCAGGTCGGCAGCGGCGGCGCCGGCGCTGAGGGTGGTGGCCAGCAGAACGACAACGAGCGGCTGAATCCGAGTTTTGAACGGCATGCGAACACCTCGACAGAATGGTTCCTGTGCAGTCAAACAAAGCACCGCGGCGGGCGGCAAGACCCGCGGACGCGGTCCTCACAGGCATGTGGCATTATAGCCAGACCTCCGGGATCCGGCGGCACGCGAGCCGCCGCCGGACTGGCCGATCGGGGTCGTCGTCCGTTTTCAGGCAAGCGGGCGACGGCGGCGATGGGCAGATGGTTAAGGGTAGCCCGCGGCCGGCGGTAAAGCGATAAGCAGTTGCCATAACCACCACTTCGTGCCATAAACGCGGCATGGTCCGAGAACGGTCGACGCAGTTTACCCCCACCGATACGGCGCTCACCCTGCTCGGGATCGATCCGGGATTGCAACGAACCGGCTATGCCGTTTTGTCGGCCGATGCGAGCGATCTCCGCACCGTGGCGTTGCAGGAGGCGGGCGTGATCCGGCTCACAACGCGGGACCCGCTGGCGGCGCGGCTGCTGGAGCTGGGGGACGCGCTGAACGAGGTGCTGGATCGACATGCGGCGACGGTCCTGGCGTTGGAGGACCTGTATTCGAATTACAAGCACCCGCGGACGGCGATCCTGATGGGGCACGCTCGCGGGGTGATCATGGCATTATGTGCCCGGCGGGGGCTGACGGTCACAGCGATCCCGCCGACCCAGGCGAAAAAGCTACTGACCGGGAACGGTCACGCAAGCAAGGAGCAGGTTCAGCACGCGACGCAGGCGACGCTGGGGCTGGCCGAGCTGCCGGCGCCGAACGATGTGGCCGACGCGATCGCGGTGGGGCTCTGTGGGCTGCATGTCGTGGCCGGGCACGCGTTTGTGGCTGCCGAGGGGAGGCGGTCGTGATTGCGGAGGTAAGCGGCCGGGTCGTCGCGGTGCGTGAGCAGACGGTGCTGGTGCATTGCGGGGCATTGACGTACGAGCTCTTGGTGCCGGGGCAGGCGTTGGGAGCGCTCCAGGGCATGGTCGAGCAGGAGGTGACGCTGCACACGGTCTTTCTGCTGGACGGGAACCTGGCGACCGGGAGCCTGGTGCCGCGGCTGGTGGGATTTCTCGCGCCGGCGGATCGGGCGCTGTTTGGGCTGTTGACGGGGCTGCGGGGGGTGAGCACGCGCAAGGCATTGCGGGCGATGCGGCCGCCGACGGCTCAGATTGCGGCCGCCAT
This sequence comes from uncultured Planctomycetales bacterium, assembly GCA_964499235.1. GTDB lineage: Bacteria > Planctomycetota > Phycisphaerae > UBA1845 > Fen-1342 > JAFGRR01. The sequence goes on from CAZCKC010000052.1 coordinate 6,394, forward strand.
TCGCTCGGGTGATGTGAAGCTGCTCAGTGCGTTGCCGGAGATCGGGCCGCGGACGGCGAAGGCGATGGTCGAGGCGCTGCGCGAGGCGGTTGCCCCCCTGCTCGATGCCGACGTCGTACCCGCGCCGGCCGAGACGCCGCTGACGGACGTGCAGCAGGTGGCGCTCGAGATCCTGGTACAGTGGGGGGATCGCCGGGTTGATGCCCAGCGGTGGATCGCCGGCGCGGTGGCGGCGGATCCGACGCTGGCGACGCCGGAGGAGATCGTGCGGGCGGCGTATCGCTTTCGCTCCCGCGAGTAAAGCCGCTATTCTGCGTCCATGTCGATCGAACGGGTCTTTACCCGCCCCACTCGCGACGAGGAAACCTATCTCAACGCGCTGCGGCCGAAGCGGCTGGACGAGTGCATTGGGCAGGGTGCGGTTCGGGAGCAGCTCTCGATTGCGTTGGATGCGGCCCGGCAGCGGGACGAGCCGGTTGATCACATCCTGCTCGACGGGCCGCCGGGGCTGGGGAAGACGACGCTCGCGCAGGTGATCGCGAACGAAATGGGGGCGCGGATTCACGTGACCAGCGGGCCGGCGATCACGCGTCAGGGCGACCTGATGATGCTGCTGACGCAGATGGAGCGGGGGGACATCCTGTTTATTGACGAGATCCACCGGCTGCACAGTGCGATCGAGGAGTTCTTGTATCCGGCGCTCGAGGATTTTCGGGTCGATTACACGACCGATTCCGGGATCGGGGGGCGGAGCGTGAACTTCGCGTTGAAGCAATTCACGCTGGTGGGGGCGACCACGCGGGCGGGGATGCTATCGAGCGCGTTGCGGAGCCGGATCGGGTTGCCGCTGCATTTGCAGTACTACACGCCGGATGAGCTGCACGAGATCCTGAGTCGCAGCGCCCGGCTGCTGGCGGTGAAGGCGGAGCCAGAGGCGCTGCATCGGCTGGCGACGCGGTCGCGGGGCACGCCGCGGATTGCGAACCGGCTGCTGCGGCGGGTGCGGGATTACGCGGACGTTCGCGGCGACGGGCGGCTGACGCCGAAGGTGGTCGACGCGGCGCTCGAGATTCTCCAGATTGACACGCTCGGACTCGACGAGCTCGACCGGCTTTACCTCAATGCACTGGTCAAGCACTACGACGGCGGGCCGGCGGGGATTGACGCGATCGCGGCGACGACGGGGCACGAGCGGGACACGCTCGAGGATCTGGTCGAGCCGTACCTGCTGCAGCTGGGGTTCGTGATCCGGACGCCGCGCGGGCGGGCGGCGCGGCCAGTGGTGTGGACGCACCTCGGGCTGACGCCGCCGGCCAACTCGGACGGACCGCAGCTCTTCTGAACCCAGTTTCGGGTGGTCAGACCGAGTGATTATTGGGACGACAGAATTTGTTACCGGTCGCGTGATTCGGATAGCGCATGGTCGAAACCTTCGTTTTCGGGCGGTGGGAACTGAATGGCTTTCATGAACTTTCGCCGGTGGGCTGCGGGGGCGAGCGGGCCGATGATTGACATTGTCAACGCGAGCCAGATTTCGCCTTGAGGTGCGGAAAAATGCATACTCGAAGCAGTCGGGAGTGATTGTTCATGGAAGTTGTTGGTAATCCCAACCCCGCGGCCGTCGAAGAGCTTTCCTGGGAGATTGTCCAGACGCTGCGGCACCGCCACGCGGGCGGCGGTCCGAGCCCGCGGCGGGCGGTGCGTCATCCGTGGCGCATTCGGCTGGAGATCCAGCTGCAGTCTTCGCCGGTCAACGGCGGGATGCTGCGGACGGAAACGGTCGAGACGACCGACATCAGCGCGGGCGGGTTCGGGTTTTTCTGCGAGCGCTTCATTTACCCGGGCACCCGGGTATATGTGACGCTGCCGCTGAAGCAGCGTTGTGTCGTGGAGGGCGAGGTCCGATACAGCGTGCACCAGACCGGGCTGCGTCATCGGGTCGGCGTGAAGTTCCTGCAGACCATCCGCCTCGGGGAGTCATAGCGCCCGCCGCGTGCGAGCCGGCTCACCCCCTAACGCTCAACGCGCTCCGACGGCGGAGGCGTTGCGGCCGGCCGAGTCGGCTTCAAGTGAAACCGCAGAAAGCGTTCGAGCACGCGTTGCGTCCCCGGCCGGAGGACGGCCGCCCGGCTGTGGCCGGCACCGGGGATCCGCTTGAAGACTGATTGCACGCCGGCGGTGCGGAGCGCCCGGTGGAGCTGTTCGGCCTGCGCGATGGGAACGATGTGGTCGTCCTGGCCGTGGAGCGTGAGAACGGGCGGATCGTCGGCGTCGACATGGGAGATGGGGCTGGCCTGGCGGGCGCGCTGCGGCTGTTCGAGCGGCAGGCCGTCGAGGAGCTTGCGGAGCTGGGCGTTGTCGTCGTCGCGGGTGGCGTCGATGGCGTCGAGCTGGGCGAGGATGGTGGTGAAGTCGACGGGGCCGAAGATGTTGACGACGGCGCTGACCGCGCTGGATTCGTCGTCGTGGTCACCCACGTCGCCTTCAAGGACGGTGTCGCCGGACGTCAGGCCCACGAGCAGCGCGAGGTGCCCACCGGCGCTGGCGCCGGCCACGGCGAACTTTTCTGCGCGGTAGCCGTAATCGTCGGCCTGGGCGCGGAGCCAGCGGATAGCGGCCTTGCAGTCGTGGAGCTGGGCGGGAAAGGGTCCCCGATCGGTGAGGCGGTAGTTGATGCTGGCGAGGGCGAAGCCGGAGCGGGTCAGTGGGGCGAGCATCTGGCCGGCTTCCTTCGAGCCGGTCTCCCAGCCGCCGCCGTGGATGTAGACCACCAGGGGCGGGGCTTCGGTATCGGGGGGGAGATAGAGGTCGAGTGTGAGGGGGTGATCATCGACGGTGGCGTAGACAAGATCAGCAAAGGTCGGTGGGATGGAGGCCGCGATGGCCGGATTTTCCGACCGCTCTTCGGACGCGAACGCGACCACCGCGGCAACAAGGGTGGCAAGGATGGCGCTCAGCCAGCGATAAGGCACCATGCTTCGTTTCCTTCTTCAGCGGTGCGGTTGATGGACGGCCGCGGAAAAATGATGTCAGCCGCTCACCGGCGGCCTGTCAAGCGCGGACCGGGCGGGTATAACTCCGACTATGACGAGCGGCTCGACAGGAAGCGCCTTGGCGATGATGCGATTTGGCAGCGCGGGCTGCGGGCTCGTTGCGCTCGCGCTGTCGGTGGTCGGGTGCAGCGGCGGTATCCGGCAGGCGGGTGAGCACCAGGTCCGGCTGACCGGCGGCTTCGGGACGGCGATCAAGGGCGACGTCGTTTGGCCGGACGGCAAGGGCCAGGCGGACAACTGGGGCGTGACGGTCGACTACGGCTACTTCGTCCGGGACCGGCTGGCGTTGGTGGCGGCGGCGTCGCCTTACCGGCAGTACAGCCAGCCGAACGGACGGGTCGGGGCGGCGGAGCTGCAGATCGGGCTGCGGTACTACTTCTTTGATTTCGAGCTGGGCGCAGTTCCGGTGGGGCTGTACGCGGAGGCGTTGGGCGGGCTGCTCTACGGCGCGGAGAGCATTCCGGAGGACGGCTCGCACGCGAACTTCACGCAGGATACCGGCGTGGGGTTCGAGGCCGTGCTCAGCGACACCGTGAGCTGGGTAGGCGGCTATCGGCTGCGACATCTGTCGAACGGGCGGCTGTTTGGGGACGACACCAACCCGAGCCAGAACGACAACCACTTCTACACCGGCGTGGCGATCACGTTTCCCTGAGTACCAACGGGTCCCCGAGAACCAACTGGGCGCTGAGAAGCAATTGGAGCGCGGCCGATGAAGCTGCTGGTAACGGGCTTCGACCCGTGGAACGAGAGTCCGCTGAACCCGTCGGGCGAAGTTGTTAAGCAGCTGGCGCCCCCACCACCGGGCTGGGAGCTGCGGACGCAGATCCTGCCAGTGGCGTACGAGCTGACGCGGCCGGCGGTGCAGGGGCTGCTCGAGGAATACGAGCCGGACATCTTCGTGGCGACGGGGGAGTTCCGCGGCATCACGACGGTGCGGCTGGAGCGGATCGCGATCAACCTGGTGAACTACACGATCGCGGACAACCTGGAGAAGACGGTCACGGACCAAACGATCGAGGCCGAGGGGCCGGCGGCGTACTGGTCGCCGTTTCCGCTACGGCTGCTGGAGGAGACATTGAAGGCGGCCGGCGTGCCGACGGCGCTGTCGCTGAGCGCCGGCAGCCACGTGTGCAACCTGACGATGTACACAGGTCTGCACTGGGCGGCGACGCGGCGGCCGGCGAGCTGGGTCGGGTTCGTGCACCTGCCGGCGCTGACGGCGCAGATGGTCGATGCGGCCCGGCAGGAGTCGAGCTGGCCGCTGGAGTTCCAGTCGCTGGCGCTAGCCTGCGTGGTGCAGACGCTGTGCAGGGCCTACGAGGAGCAGCGTTAGCTCGGCCGCGCGCCGCTCTGCGGAGTAGCATCGCAGCATGTCCACGCCGCGCATCAAGACACTGACGCCGCAGCTGTTCGTCGCGATTCGGACGCAGACAACGGCCGCGAACTTCGGCGGCACGCTCCAGAACGTGCTCGAGGATATCTGGCAGTACCTGAACACGCTGGAGAGCGTGACGGTCGGGCCGGCGATCGCGCGGTACCACGCGGTCAGCAACCAGGCGATCGATGTCGAGGCGGGATTTCCGTGCGCGGCGCGGGTGCCGGTGCGGGAGCCGATCGTGCTGAGCGAGCTGCCGGGGGGGAAGGCGGCCACGCTGCTGCACTGGGGCCCCTACGCGACGCTGCCGGACAGCTACGATGAGCTCGAGGCGTGGATGCGGGAGCAGAAGCTGGCGGCGGCGGGCCCGCCGTGGGAGATCCACTGGGTGGACCCGAGCCAGACCGACGTCGAGGCGGACCAGCGGACGGAGATCGTCTGGCCGATCCTGATCACCTGATGCGGGGGCTGGGCAGCCGCGTGCAAGCCCCGGCGTGAACACTCAGGCGGAGACGTCGACGAAGGCGCCGGGCTCGAGGGCGCCGAGCAGCGGGTGCGGCGGGTCGCCGGCCGCGGTCCAGGACGTGATGCCGGCGTTGTAGGGGGCGGGGTCGAGGGTGTCGGGCTCGCCATCGTTGTCGTCGTCGCCGTCGAGGTGGTCCGGCCGGCCGTCGAGGTCGAAGTCGGGCTGCGGCGCGTAATAGGCGGGCCGCTCGGTGGCCGGGCAGTCGAGCTGCCAGGCCGGATGGGCGGAATCGTGGGCGAGCTCGGCCGTCAGCGAGCAGTGTTCGCGGCGGTCGCCGAGGTTTTCGCGCTGAATCCGGAGCCACTCGTAGTAGATGAAATCGGGTGGCCAGGTTGGGGCCACGGTCGGGACCATCGGGCTTCCTTCCTTTGCACCTCCGGGGGTGCGCTCCTGGTCAGTTGTAGGCGCCGGGGGCGGTGAATCGCCAGTGACACGCGGAAGCCGATAAACTTGAGTCAGGAGCGTCGGAATGGATGAATTCGCGAGCTTTGGCTGCCCGCACTGTGGGGAAGAGAACCGGCTGGGGCTGGATATCACGGCCGGCGCGGAGCAGTCATTCGTCGTGGACTGCGCGGTCTGCTGCCGGCCGATCGTGGTGGAAGTCATGTTTGACGGGCGGGGGTCGGCGAGCGTTTCGGCGGTCGCGGAGTAAGCGGCGGCGGCTGAGTTTTAATCGCAGGAGTTTGAGCGCGTGCACATTCGCGAGTTTCAGCAGCGGATCGAGGCGATGTACTCGGCCACCGATCGGGCCCGCGGGTCGGCCAAGACGTTTTTGTGGCTGGCCGAGGAGTTCGGGGAGCTCGCTAGCGCGATCGCGGGCGATGACGAAAAGAACAAGGCCGAGGAGTTCGCGGACGTGTTTGCCTGGCTCTGCTCGATCGCGAACGTGGAGGGGGTCGACCTCGAGCAGGCGGTGATGGACAAGTACATCGCGAGCCGTCCGGACGGGCACAAGTAGCAGCGGCCGGGACCTTCCACAGGCGAGCCGACGGAGTGAGTTGATGCGATTGCGGCGACACTGGCTAGTGCTTGCGTGGCTGGGGGCGGTGATCCCGGCCGGGGTGGGCGAGCTGCAGCGCTACGAGACCGAGCACTACGTCCTCTACACCGACCTGGACGAGGCGGGCGTGCGGGAGGCGAAAGTGCGCCTCGGGCTGATGGTGCAGCTCTACACGCACAAGACGAAGGAGTTCAGCCGCCCATTGCGGGGCAAGCTCCCCTGCTACCTGATCACCGAGCGCGACGAGTACGTCGAGGCGACCGGCGCACCGAACAGTGCCGGGCTGTACGTGCCGGGGCGGAAGGCGCGGCTTTACGCCCACATCGACCCGCTGCGGCCGGCGCGGGGCTGGAAGACATTGCAGCACGAGGGCTTTCACCAGTTCGCCGACCAAGTGATGGGCCACCGGCTGCCGGTGTGGGTAAACGAGGGGCTGGCGGAGTACTTCGAGGAGGCGATCTTCGCCGGGGACCGGTTCGTGGAGGGCGTGCTGCCGCACGGGCGGATCATGCGGATGAAGCGGCTGCTGGAGGAGGGTCAGGCGCTGTCGCTGGAGACGCTGCTGACGCGGTCGCGGAAGGAGTGGAACCTGACGATGGGCCACGCGCAGGCGGCGAGCACGCAGTACCTGCAGGCGTGGTCGCTGGTGCACTTCCTGGGCGTGGCGCGGGACGGGCGTTACCAGCGGGACTTTGCGCGGTACATCCAGGACGTGACCGGGGGCAAGCCGCCGCTGGAGGCCTGGAAGCAGCATTTCCGCGACACCGACCGGATCGAGCGGCAGTGGCGCAAGTACTGGAGGGAGTTGCCGCCGGAGGTGGCCGTCGGGAGCTACCTCGAGGCGAACGTGGCGATCATGACGAACTTCCTGGCGCGGAGTTATGCGGCCGGGCGACGCTATCGGACCGCGACGGACTTTCTGTTCGCGGTCGAGGGCGGGGCGACGCCGCAGCCGGCGAGCCAGTGGCTGCCGCCGGGGCTGGGGCAGGAGCACGCCCGGCTGGCGCGGCAGCTGGGGCGGTGGGTGTTGCGGGAGTCGGACGACTTCGTCGAGCTGACCTGCCATGCCGATGGGGGATGGGTGGGCCGGGGGCGGTTCACGGTGGGCAACGGGCGGGTGCAGCAGCTGGGGGTGGCGATCGAGGCGGACGGGGCGGCACGGCGGTTTGAGCGGTATCGCTGAGCGGCTCGGCGGCCGCGAGCGGGATCGATCCCAGGTCGCGGACGGGCGGGGGGATCGCTGCTATACTGCGTGGTTCACGCGCGGCGCGGCGGTGCGGCTGCGGCAGGCAGGATTTCGCGATCCCGGGCGGCGGGGCCGGGTGGGGTCGGACTGAATGGAAGACGGACGATGATCAAGGCGAACGAACTGCGGAAGGGCAAGGTCATCAGCTACGAGGGTGACCTGTGGAGCGTGCACACGGTGCAGCACGTGGCGAAGGGCAACTGGCGGAGCTACATCCAGGCGAAGTTGAAGAACCTGAAGACGGGGCAGCTCTCGGACGCCCGCTTCTCGGTGGACGACAAGGTTGAGACGCCGTTCGTCGAGAGCAAGCCGTTCGAGTATCTCTACCGCGAGGGCGACGACTTCGTGGTGATGGACCAGGAGACGTTCGAGCAGTTCCACATCCCGGGGGACGTGCTCGAGGGGGCCGAGCATTACCTGAAGGGCAACGAGGTTGTCTCGGTGCAGTTTATCGACGGGAAGCTGGTGTCGGCAGAGTTGCCGACGGTGGTAGAGCTCGAGGTGACGGACACGCCGCCGGTGGCGAAGGGGGCGACGGCCACGAACCAGACGAAGGACGCGACGCTGGAAACGGGGCTGCAGGTGAAGGTCCCGCCCTTCATTTCCAATGGCGAGGTGATCCGCATCGATACCCGCTCCGGCGAGTACATGGAACGCGCGAAGGGCTGAGGCGCGGGGCGGCGGGCGCCGCGGGAAACACGCAGGCAGACAGCGAGCGATTGGCCGATGAGTTGGCTCAAGTACGTCGGTGACACCGATATTCTCCGCGACGCCGTACGGCCGTCGGCGGTGTTCTGGTACCGCTTTCGGCGCGGGTGGGTCTGGGACCTGGTCGGGCTGGGGCTGACGCTGCTGCTCGTGGGGGCGACGGCGTTGATGGCGTTGGGGCCGGAGAGCACCGGCGTGCGGTGGCTGCAGCGGGAGGTGGTGGCGGTCATCGTCGGCTTGCTGGGGGCGACGTGGGTCGCCTATCTCGGCTACCTGGTGTTCAAGTTCCTGCCGGGGCGGAACGACCGCGTGGTGATTGGGCTGCGGGACTTCGTCCGGACGGGCGTGGACCCGCTGGAAGCGGAGATCGAGGCGCTGAGCCCGGAGGCGTTGCGGGCGAAGACGGCCGAGTTCCGGCAGCGGCTGGCGGACGGGGAAGCGGCGGAGGCATTGCGGGCGGAGGCGTACGCCTGTGTACGGGAGGCGTCGCGGCGGGCGCAGGCGCACCGGCAGTTCGAGTGCCAGCTGATCGGTGGGCGGGTGCTGGAAGACGGCAACGTGGCCGAGATGCGGACGGGCGAGGGCAAGACGATCGTCTGTTACATGGGCAACTACATGCAGGTCCTGCAGGGTCTGCGGGTGCACATGGTGACGGTCAACGACTACCTGGTGAAGCGGGACGCGGAGTTCGCGCAGCCGATCTTCGACTTGCTCGGCGTGAGCGTGGGGTACATCTCCGCGGACATGGAGACGTTCGGGCCGGGGGTCGAGGTGCGGCGGCAGGCCTACGCTTGTGATATCACGTACGGGACGAACAGCGAGTTCGGCTTCGACTACCTGCGCGACAACATGAAGCACACCACCCGCGACCAGGTGCAGGGGCAGCAGGACTACGTCGTGGTGGACGAGGTCGACTCGATCCTGATCGACGAGGCGCGGACGCCGCTGATCATCTCGGGGCCGGCGCGGGACGACGTCAACAACTACCGGATCGCGGACAACGTGGCGCGGATGCTGATCCAGAAGCAGGAGCAGGCCAACCGGCAGACGGCGGGCCGGATCGACGCGCTGGAGCAGAACCCGCCGCCGGAGATGCGGCAGAACCCGAAGTTCGCGGGGGCGCTGAAGAAGTTCCGCACCGACCCGTTCTGGCTCTCGTCGGACGAGGGTGATGCGATCGGGCACTTGCAGTACTTCGTGGTCGAGCTGGACCGCAAGAGCGCCCACATGACCGAGCACGGCGCGAAGGCGGCGCAGGCGGAGCTGTCGATCGGCTCGTTCTACGACAGCAAGAACATGAACTGGCCGCACTACATCGACAACGCGGTTCGCGCGCACCTGTGCTACGAGAAGGATCGCGAGTACGTGATCCAGGACGATCAGATCGTGATCGTCGACGAGTTCACCGGGCGGCTGATGCACGGGCGGCAGTGGTCGGACGGGCTGCACCAGGCGGTCGAGGCGAAGGAAAAGGTCACGATCAAGCAGGAGTCGCAGACGCTCGCGACGATCACGCTGCAGAACCTGTTCAAGCTCTACCAGCGGCTGGCGGGCATGACCGGCACGGCGATGACCGAGGCCGACGAGTTCATGAAGATCTACGGGCTCGAGGTGATCGCGATCCCGACCAACCAGCCGATCCGGCGGATCGACTACAACGACAAGATCTACAAGTCGGCCGAGAGCAAGTTCGACGCGCTGGTCGAGGAGATCCGCGCGATGTCGGCCGAGGGGTATCCGAGCGACCCCTACTCGCTGGAGGACATGCTCAAGATCGCGCGGACGACGCTGAGGGAGGCCCAGCTGGCGGGGCTGGCGGGCAAAGAGGTCGAGGCGGACATCGAGACGATCAACCGCGGGCTGAAGGACTTCAACGGCGGCAAGGGCGCGGAGCAGATCCTGGCCGACACCTACCTGAAGATCATGGGCGGCGAGGTGCGCGGGCGGCCGCTGCTGGTCGGCACGGTGAGCGTCGAGGCGTCGGAGAAGCTCAGCGAGGCGCTGACGCGCAAGTACGGCGTTGACCACGAGGTCCTGAACGCCAAGAACCACGCCCGCGAGGCGGAGATCGTCGCCAAGGCCGGCCAGCAGCACGAGCAGGTCCGCGGCAAGAAGAAGCGGATGGTCGGCAACGTGACGATCGCGACGAACATGGCCGGCCGCGGGACGGACATCCGGCTCGGCGCGGGCGTGGTCACCGACGGCGGGCTGCACGTGATCGGCACGGAGCGGCACGAGAGCCGGCGGATCGACAACCAGCTCCGCGGGCGGTGTGGCCGCCAGGGCGACCCGGGCAGCTCGCGGTTCTTTTTGTCGATGCAGGACGACCTGCTGCGGCTGTTCATGGGCGAGTGGATGCTGAAGATGCTGAACGTCCTCGGGTTCGAGGAGGGGATGGCGATCGAGGACAAGCGGCTCAGCCGCGGCATCGAGAAGGCCCAGAAGAAGGTCGAGGAGCGGAACTTCGGGATTCGCAAGAACCTGCTCGAATACGACGAGGTGATGGACCACCAGCGCAAGAGCTTCTACGAGCTGCGGCAGCGGGTCGTGGAGGGGCGCGGGCTGAGCGAGCTGATCTGGAACGCGATCGACGAGTCGGTGGCCGACGCGGTCGACCGCTACTTCGACCCCAATTACGCCCGGTCGTGCGTGGCGGAATGGGTGGCGCAGCACCTCACTGCGCACATCGACCCGGGGCGGCTGGACACCAGCGACTTCAGCACGCTCTGCGACCAGGTCCGTGACCAGGCGGCCAACGACGTGCGCAGCAACGCCCAGCGGATGTTCGGCGAGTACATCGACGAGACGGCCGACCCCGAGGAATGGGACGTCCGTGGCTTCGTGCAGTGGGCCGGCGGCTTCGACTTCTCGATCACGCAGAACCAGGTCAAGAAGGCCAACCCGGGCGAGCTGCTCGACCAGGTCACGGAGGCGGCCGAGGCGAAGGTCCAGGCGGCCGACCTGACGCCGCTGGAGCGCTTCGCCGACGCGCGGCTGCCGAGGGAGCGGCTGGCGCAGTGGTGCAAGGACAAGTTCGACGTCGAGGTACCGGTGGACGAGCTGGTGACGGCCCAGCGCGAGGATGCGGAGACGATCATCCGCGAACAGATGCGTGCGGCGTACCGGCAGCGGGAGATCGAGTACCCGGTCGGGGCGGTGATCGACTTCGCGCTGCGCCGCGGCGGCCAGAACCGCAACGAGGTCTACGAGGTCATCACCCGCTGGGCGAACCGCAAGTACCAGCTCGACTGGACGTACGAGCACTTCAGCGGCAAGTCGCCCGAACAAATCTACCAGGAGCTGAAGGCCGTCAACGAGGATTATCTCACCAACGGCAAGCTCGAGACCGAGATCGACACCGCGCTGCAGCAGCACGACGAGGCCGAGCTCGACGAATGGGCCCAGCAGCGGTTCGGCGCGGTGATGGAGATCAACCCGCTGGACCGCGCGGGCGACTTGCGGGCGCAGCTCAAGCAGTGCGGCTACGAGATGCTGCGGTTCGAGCTGACGCAGCTCGAGCGCTACGTCCTGCTCCAGACGCTCGACAGCATCTGGAAGGACCACATGTACGCGATGGACATCCTGCGGCACGGCATCGGGCTGCGCGGCTACGCCCAGCAGGATCCCAAGATCGAGTACAAGCGGGAGGGCACGCGGCTGTTCAACGAGATGCAGGAGAACATCCGCGAGCGCGTCACCGACCTGATCTTCAAGGTGCGCATCAGCGGCTTCGGCGACTTCGGCGACGGCTCGGGCGACGGGCAGGGCGTGGCCGAGGCCGGCGGGCCCAACCCGCTGGCCGCGGCGACCACCTCGCACGCCGACGCGACCAACGCGGGGCTCGTCGGGGCGGCCGCCTCAGCCGACCAGGAGGCCGCCCTGCGCAAACAGGGGGAGGCGGGCAAGCCGCAAACCATCCGCCGCGAAGAGCCGAAGGTCGGGCGCAACGACCCCTGCCCCTGCGGCTCGGGCAAGAAGTACAAGCAGTGTCACGGGAAGACGCAGTAGCGCGGGGCCTAATCGCGGGCGGCGGCAGGGGCGGCGAAGTCCTGGCCGGGGATCTGGTCGGCGACGGCGGCGAGGCTGGGCAGGGCGCCGTCGATCGGGAGCTGGTCGGCGGCGGGCTTGGCGGTCGCGTTCTCATCGGGCTCGGTCAGCGCGACGCGCGACTCGCCGAGCAGCTCGACGTATTTTTCGAGCATCTGCTCGCTGTCGCGCTTGATCAGCGCGAAGCCGCCGAGCAGCACCAGGGCCGCCCCGCCGCCCGCAATCACGCCCAGGATCAGCAACAGGCTCATCGCGACTCACTCTTTCCGGTTGAACCGGCAGCCGCGACCGTCCGTGCGCGAAGCGCGTGGTGGCCGGAGGCGGCGGGGGTTCGGGCAGCGGTGGTATCGTCCGGATCGGGGCGGGGGTTAAAAGCGGCGGGGAGCTCGGTTGCGAGCGGTTGGCGGCTCGCGTAGCATGCCGCCGACTTGGGGACCGGCCCGCCAACCGGGAGCGTGTGCGACGCGACAGCGCCGCGGTTTGACAGGCGGGCAACCGGCCGGTGATTATCGGGTGTTGCAGCCTGGGAGCGGGGTGGCGATGGGTGGTGAGACGCGGCACTTCGCGAGCAGCGAAGATCTGAAGCAGCTCATTCGGGATGTCCCCGACTTCCCCAAGGCCGGCATTCTCTTCAAGGACATCACCCCCCTGCTGGCGGACCCGGCGGGGCTGGCGTTGGCGGTCGAGCTGATGGCGCAGCCTTTTCGGTCGCAGCGGATCGACATCGTGGCGAGCGCGGAGTCGCGGGGGTTCATCTTCGGGACGGCGATCGCCAAGGCGCTCTCGTCGGGGTTTGCCCCGATTCGCAAGCCGGGCAAGCTGCCGGCCGAGACACGCAAGTTCGAATACGAGCTGGAATACGGCAGCGACTGTCTGGAGATCCACGCGGACGCGGTGCGGGCGGGGCAGCGGGTGCTGATCGTGGACGACGTGCTGGCGACGGGCGGGACGCTGGCGGCGTGCCGTGAGCTGGTGGGGCAGCTCGGGGCGGAGATCATCGGCATCGCGCTGTTAATCGAGCTGGAAGCGCTGGGTGGGCGGGCGAAAATCGGGACGACGCCGCTCCACAGCGTGTTGCGGTATTGATAAGCTACGCGGAACGCAGCGCGGGCGCGGGTCGTCGGCGCGGCGGGAAGGATGTTAAGACGAGACACTCAGGGCACTTGCTGCAGCCTGCAGAATGGCCGCAGAACGACGAAGACGGGTCGCCCCCCGCCGCGCCTCAGCCTGAGTGCATGCGTCTGTCCCCTTGGACGTATCCGTCCTGAGGTGTACCAAGGAGGCGTACATGCCACGAAAATCAATACTCCGCAGCATCGCGACCAGCACTGCCCTGTTGATCGGGGCGACGTTGCTGCCGGTGCTGCCCGCCTGCGTCGTGGTCGGCGACGCGTTGAACCCGCTGTTCATCTCCGGCCTGGGGTTCGACCCCGATACGTTGACCGCCGATCCCGGCACGATCATCTTTGTCTTCGACAACCAGTCGAGCGCGGCCCTGGCGACGTTCGAGGTGGAATACGGCCTCAATTCGGTCGGGGAGGAAGACATCTCCTTCGAACTCTCGGTTGCGGCAACGAACGCCGATCCGAGCCCCGCGAATCAGGTCATCGACTGTCCGCTCGGCGAGGTGTTGCCGACGGGAGTGGAAATCATCGCCACGGCCGACGACGGCACGACGACGACGACGGAGGTGGCCTGGACGGGCGGGACGCTGCGGAACGGCGTGGACTACCAGTGCGGGGACGTGATCGTTTTCCGGCTGGTCGACGCGCCGGGCGCCGAGGCGGACTTCACCTTGCAAGTGGAAATCATTCCCGGGAGCTAGAGCCGTGCGCATCCGCCCTGTACTGCTGTGCATCCTCGCCGGGCCGTTCTGGCTGGCCGGCTGTCTTTCGGGGGGCTCGATCCTGAACCCCGACCTGGTGCCGACGCTGACCGGCAACGAGCAGGTGGCGTCGCTGCCGGGCAACGCGCCGGCGGTCGTGATCGCCTTTGAGAACCAGACGACCAAGGCGGCCTTCGCCGACGTGTCGATCCGTTTCGGTGACAACGAGGTGGAGACGGTCAGCTACAGCTTGGTCGGCGCGGGCTTCCGTTTGGCTTCGGCGTATCCCTGTCCGGTGAGCCAGGTCACGGTGGGTGATGTGTCCGACCCCAGCGTCGGTGGCGTGGGGATCTACCTGGCCGGCACCGGCAACCAGGGCCAGACCGACACGTTCACGCGCGTCGAGCCCTTCGGGATCATTCTCCAGGAGGGAGCCTCGTTCGAGTGCGGCGACGAGATCACCTTCGCCCTGGTCCCGACCAACGCGACCCCGTCGGGTTACCGGATCCTGGCGTTCATCGAGTCGGGCAGCTAACCGGAGTTTCCCGCGGCCTCTCGCGATCGAGGTGAACTGAATGCGTGCGTTGTTCTCAGGTGCGGCCGTCATGATGTTGCTTCCGCTGTTGGGCGGTTGTCCGACCGAGTCCGTGACGAACGTGGTTGCCGGCCCGGCAAGCACTCGGTCGACGGTGGGGAACGAGGCCTCGGTCGAGGTGATCGGCCCGCGCAGCGACCTGACGATTCCCGGCGGCACGCTGGTGGAGGTGGTCTACCAGGTGACGGCGACGACGCCGTCGGGCACGGTCGAGATCTGGTTCGACCCGGACCAGGACGCGTTCAACCAGAACCAGGTCGCGGCCGCCGTCGAGCAGCCGCTGAGCCAGACGAGCACGCTGATCAACACGGCCAACCTGGAAGCGGGTACGTACTTCGTCGGCGTGGGGGTGCGAGAGCGGGGCCAGCTGGCCGCGTTCGCCTACGCGCCCGGGAGGGTGACGGTCAACGCGCAGCCGCGATTGGTGTTCAGCTCGCCGCGGGGGAACTTTACGTTTGACCGGTCGAACCTGATCAACCGGAACTTCACGATCGCGTGGGGGCCGGCGCCGGGACGGGAAAGCATCGACGAAGACTTCGAGCCCGGGCGGTTTCGGGTGGACATCTTCCTTGACGGCGACCCCGACGTCTCGGGTGACGAGGTGCTGCTGTTCACGACGACGAGCCGGCAGGCCGAGAGCTTCGACTTCGCCTTCCGCTCATCGATCTTCGAGCCGGGCACGTACCGGTTCCTGGCGGTCGTCACCGATGGCCAGGGACGGGTCGAGGTGCGGGCACCGGGGTCGATCCGGCTGCGAAGCCGGCTGGCGGGCATGTTTGACCTGCGTGACCTGGACGACCCGACGGGCGGCGAGCTATCGGGGGCGATCTTCGAGGGCTTTCACCCGGGCGACAACGCCGGCAGCTTCGTCGACGGGCTGAACGACGTCGACGGCGACGGCTTCGGCGACATGATGTTCCTGGCGCAGTTCGGCAAGCCGTTCTTC
>CAZCKC010000053.1:0-21572 GCA_964499235.1 uncultured Planctomycetales bacterium
TCGACGACCTGGTCAGCGTTGGCGACTCTCCCGAATCGGTCGCCAGCGCGCTCACTGCCGCCCTCGACGGCGCCGGCCCGACGCCGGTCGAGCGGATCGCCTTCGCCCGGCAGAATGACTGGGCCGCCCGGGCCACCGCTTACCAACAGTTCATCAGCACGCTCTACGCTGCCGCGCCCGAAGGAGATCACGCATGAAGCATTTCTTCGTCGCCTGCGGCACACGCCCCGAGGCGATCAAGCTCGCCCCGGTCGTCCACGCGCTGAGAAGCTGGCCCGGCCGGCCGCGAGTCACGCTGTGCGCCACGGGCCAGCACCAGGCGATGCTGAGTGAAGCGTTGACGGCGTTCGAGCTCGAAGCCGACATCGACCTGGCGCTGATGCAGCCCGATCAGCAGCCGAGCGCGCTGCTCGCCCGCCTGATGCTCGCGCTCGGCCCGATCCTCGACGCGCACCGCCCCGACGTCGTGCTCGTGCAGGGCGACACCGCGACGGCCCTCGGCGCCGCCCAGACCGCGTTCCTGCACCAGATCCCCGTCGCCCACGTCGAGGCCGGCCTGCGGACGCGCGACAAGCGGGCCCCTTTCCCGGAAGAGATCAACCGCCGGCTGACCAGCATCCTCGCCGATTACCACTTCCCGCCGACGGCGGCCGCGGCTCAGCACCTGCGCGACGAAGGCGTCGACCCGGCCGCGATCACGATCACCGGCAACACGGTGGTCGACGCGCTGTACTGGATGCGCAACCGCGTGCACAACACGCCCCTGCCGGCGGACCTCGTGCTGGACGGCAAGCGGCTGGTCCTGATCACCGCCCACCGACGCGAGAGCTTTGGGGCGCCCTTCCGCGATCTGTGCCGCGCCTTTCGCGAGCTGGCCGACCGCTTCGACGACGTACAGCTGGTCTACCCCGTGCACCTGAACCCCAACGTGCAGCAGCCGGTGCGCGAGCTGTTGGCCGACCATCCGCGGATCAGCCTGATCCAGCCGCAGCCCTACCCCGCGTTCGTGCGGCTGCTCACCGCAGCCGAGCTGATC
Organism: uncultured Planctomycetales bacterium; assembly: GCA_964499235.1. GTDB lineage: Bacteria > Planctomycetota > Phycisphaerae > UBA1845 > Fen-1342 > JAFGRR01. The sequence continues at coordinate 1,037 of CAZCKC010000053.1, forward strand.
CTCACCGACTCCGGCGGCATCCAGGAGGAGGCGCCCGCGCTCGGCAAGCCGACACTGGTCCTGCGCGAGAAGACCGAGCGCCCCGAAGCCCTCGCGGCCGGGAACATCCAGCTCGTCGGCACCGATCCGACGACGATCGTCGGGGCGGCCTACCGGCTGCTGACCGATCCGGACGCGTACGCCCAGGCGTCGCGCCCGGCCAAGATCTACGGCGACGGCCTGGCCGCCCAGCGCATCGGCGAGGTGCTTGTGGCGGGTGATCTGCGCACGCCGGTCTTCGAACCGACGCCGGATTAACGCAACGCAAACGCCGCGAGTTCCCTCGCGCCGGGTGCTTGGTCTTCAACGCGGCCGAGCGTTAGAATCCGCGACTCACGCGCAACGACGAACCCACAACGGCTCCAGGAGGTGACGCGCCGTGGAACGCACCCTCATCATCTTCAAGCCCGACACGATGAACCGCGGCCTCGTCGGCCGGATTCTGCAGCGCTTCGAGGACAAGGGCCTCCGCCCGGCCGCCATGAAGCTCCAGCAGTCGCCGCGGCAGCAGGTCGAGCAGCACTACGCGGTCCACAAGGAGCGCCCGTTCTACCAGGATCTCGTGAACTTCATGACCAGCGCGCCGGTCATCGTCGCGGTCCTCGAGGGCCCCAATGCGATCACCGTCGTCCGCAACCTGCTCGGCGCGACTCACGGCCAGAAGGCGGCCCCGGGGACGATCCGCGGCGACTTCGGGCTCGACCAGCAGTACAACCTCGTCCACGCCAGCGACGGGCCCGACACGGCGAAACAGGAGATCGAGCTCTTCTTCCAGCCTGACGAAATCGTCAGCTACGAGCGGGCCGTCGACCGCTGGGTCGTCAGCGGCTAGCCGGTGGATCCGCCGCCCGTTCGCATTGGTCCCGCTAGGATCGACTAACACTTCGGGAGACCGCTGTGAAGATCAAACGCCTCAACGAGGTCCCACAAAAGCCCGTCGAGATGGAAGGCGCCAACGGCGCGCAGATGCGCATGCTCATCGGCCCGGCCGAGGGGGCCGACAAGTTCCACATGCGGCAGTTCGAAGTCGCGCCGCACGGCAACACCCCCTGGCACAGCCACGACTACGAGCACGAGATCCTCGTGCTGGGCGGCCGCGGCGTGGCGGTCTCGGCCGATGGCGAGACGCCGCTCAACCCCGGCGACGTAATCTGGGTCCAGCCCAACGAGCAGCACCAGTTCAAGAACACCGGTGACCAACCGTTCGAGTTCATCTGCCTCGTCCCGGCACCGGTGGACTGCACCCGTTAACCGCGCTGCGCGCGGCTCGCATCCACAGCTTTCGAGGAGGAATCCCATGACGCAATTCTCGCGACGTGAACTCCTGGGCAGCGCCGCCATCGCCGGCGGCCTCTTCATGGTCGGCAAGGAAGCCCAGACCGCCTATGCCCAGTCGAGCGACAGCGGCGGCCCCTACACGCTGCCCCCCCTGCCGTACGATTATGCCGACCTCGAGCCGCACATCGACGCCCAGACGATGCGCATCCACCACGACCGCCACCACGCCGGCTACGTCCGCAACGCCAACAACGCCCTCGCCAAGCTCCAGCGCATCCGCGAGACCGGCGGCGACATGGTCGCCGAGGTCGGCACCACCACGCAGAGCCTGGCCTTCAACCTCTCCGGCCACCTGCTCCACGCCATGTTCTGGAACAACATGGCGCCCGACGGCGGCGGTGAGCCGGCGAGCGGCTCGGAGATCGGCCGCATGATCAAGCGCGACTTCGGCTCCTTCCACCAGTTCGCCGGCCACTTCCAGGCGGCGTCAGCGCAGGTCCAGGGCAGCGGCTGGGGCCTGCTCGTTTTCGAGCCCAACGCCAAGCGGCTGATGATCATGCAGGTGGAGAAGCAGCACAACAGCAACGTCGGCACGATCCCACTGCTCGGCGTCGACGTCTGGGAGCACGCCTACTACCTGAAGTACCAAAACCGACGCAGCGACTACATCAAGGCGTTCATGAACGTCATCAACTGGAATGACGTCGACGAGCGCCTGAACAATGCCCTGCAGCTTGCCGGCTGACACGCGGCCGTGAGCAGCAGCAGCGGACCATCCGAACCGACCGCCGCCGCGGGGCGCGTACGCTGGTACGTCCCCGCGGTGGTCATTCTGCTGGTCCTGCCGATCGTGGCCGCCAGCCAGGTCGAAGCCCACCTCCGCATCGACCCGATGGACGACGGCTACTTCGCGTTCTGCGGCTGGCGGATCGCCAGCGGCGACGTGCTCTATCACGACGTCTGGGACAACAAGCCGCCCGGCATCTTCTGGCTCAACGCCCTCGCCTTTCTCGTCTTCGGCGCCGGCTCCTACCTCGGCATCGTCGTCACGACGACGGTGGGGATCCTGGCGGCCGTCGGCGCGTTCTGGGCGATCACGCGCCGCTGCTACCCGGCCGCCGGCGCCGCGCTGGGCACCGTGCTGTTCGCGCTCTACTTCACGCACGGCGCCTACCACGGGGGCAGCAACCGGATCGAGACCTACCTGGCGGCCGCCGAGCTGCTGGCCGTCGCCGCGTTCGTCCATGGCGCGCTAAGCCGGCGGATCGGCTGGATCGTGGCCGCAGGCCTTGCAGCCGGCGCGGCGATCACGCTGAAGCAAACCGGCATCGCGGCCCTCGGCGCCCTGCTGGCGTATACCGGGATCGCGTTGCTGCTGCGCTGGTGGTCGTGGCGGCTGGCGCTCACTCGCGCTGGAGCGTTGCTGGCGGGCGTGGCGCTCCTCGTCGGCGCGACGGTCAGCATCCTGGCGGTCCGCGGCAACCTCCCCGCCGCGTATGAAGCCGTATTCGCCTTCAACCGCGTCTACTTCGAGGCCGAGGTCAGCGAGGTCGGCTTCAACTTCACGAACTACCTGAAGCTCCGCCGGTTCGTCTTTCCCGTGCTGACACTGCCGGTCTTGCTCGCGATCGCAGCGCTCGTGCACGCGGCACTGCGAGCGCCGCGAGAACTGCGAAAGCCCGCCACGACGCAGCTTCCGGCCCCAATCCTCTTGGCAGCCGTCTGGCTGGCCGCTGCTTGCTTCAGCGCCTGGAACGCGCCGCACGGCTACCGCTATTACCTGCTGCCGATCATTCCGCCGCTGCTGCTGCTCGCAACCGACTTTCTCGCTCGGCTCCAGGGCGAGCTCGGCCTGCTCGAGCGCCTCCGCCGCAGCGCCGCCATCACCGGCGCCCTCGTCCTCATCGGCTACTTCGCGCTCGGGGCCGCCGAACGCCAGGTCGGCCGCATCGGCAGCATCTGGTCCGTCCGCCAGCCCACTCCCCTTTCCGATTCCTCCTTCCAGTGGGAGGTCGAGCCGCAACCCTGGCAGCGCGCCGCTGCCCACGCCCGCGAGATCACCGCGCCGAGCGACCGCCTGCACGTCTGGGGCTATTGGCCGTACGTCTACCTCGAAGCCCGCCGCCCGAACGTGTCACGCTTCTTCATCACCGACATGCTGATGAAACTCGACACCTTCGCCGCCCACGCCCCGCCCCAGGCCGTCGGCCGGATCGAGCGGCTCGCGGCCGAGATCCGCACCGAGCTGCGCACCACGCTGCAAGCCCGCCCGCCCAAGCTGATCCTGATCAACCGCCTCAACTTTCCCGCCCTCGTCGACCCCAGCCGCCGGGTCGAACTGACGGACCCCCTCGACGATTGGCTGGCAGGCTGGCTGGCCGAGCGCTACACGCGCGTCCCCGACGCCCCGGACCCGTTCGTGATCTTCGAGCGCCGCCCAGGCGTCGTCGGCCAGGGCGAAAGCGACCCCGCCGACTTGTCCCCGGGTTGGTAGCCGCCGAGAATCGCCGCCATGAGCACCGTCGTCGCCCACGGCATCGACCTCACCGAGCTGGCCCGCATCGCGCGGATCTGGCAAGCCCACGGCGACCGCTTCCTCCGCCGCATCTACACGCCCGCTGAACAAGCCTACTGCCTGGAGTGCAAGTTCCCGCTCCCCCGCCTCACCGGCCGCTTCGCCGCCAAGGAAGCCGTGCTCAAGGTGCTCGGCACCGGGCTCCGCGGCGGGCTGGAATGGACGCTGATCGAGACCCTGCCCGACGCGCTCGGCAAGCCGCTGGTGACGCTGCACGGCGCTGCCCAGGCCGAGGCCGAGCAGCGCGGCATCGGGACGATCCTGATCTCTATCACGCACACCGGCGACTACGCGATGGCCTCCGCGATCGGGCTGGCACCCTGAGGCCCCGCGCGGCGGCCGCAATCAAGAAAACGTCACGCTGCGCGCCGACAAACCCAAGCCGACGCACAGCGTGAACGGACACCCCTCGCTGCTCTGTTCGTGAGGTCGCGGCGTGGAGCCGGCTAGGCCCGGCCCGCCTTCGCCGCGAGCGATTGGCCGCTGGTCTCCAGCGCCAGTTCCGCCTTCGAGATCGCCTGCGTCACCGCGTCCTGCGCCGCCCGCCGTCGCCGCTGCCGCTTTTTGACCTGGCCGCGACGCGGCGGGCCCGGCACGCGCGGCGGCATCTCGTCGATCAGCTCGATCACGTCCCGCGCACACGGAGCGAAGCCGTCGACGCCGACCTCCTCCCACAGGCCGTCCGCCCGGTCGAAGACTCCGCCGCTGACCACGATGTTCATCGTGGGGCAGACGCCGATCTCGCGGATCAGCTCCACCAGCCGCCGGATCTGCGGCACCTGCTGCGGGTCAGCGCCGAACAGCAGCAGCGCGTGCGGCCGCTGCATCCCGACCAGCGCGAGGATCTCGTCATCCGGAACGCCGCCGCCGACAAAGGTCACCTCCCAGCCGATCGCCTGGAACATGTCGGCGATCATCTGCGCGCCGAGTTCCTCGCGGAAGCCGTCCGCGCAGGCGACCATCACCCGCTTGCCCCGCTGCTCGATCTGCGGCAGGTGGGCCTGCAACTGGTCAGCCACGGTGCGGTTAATTCGGCTGGCGATGTGCTCGGTGGCGGTATTGATCCGGTCGTCGGCGAAGAGCCGTTCGATCTGCGCCATCGCCGGCCAGACCACCTCGCAGATCAGCGTCTCGGCGTCGGCCCCATCCCGGACGGCGGACTGGATCAGGTTGAAGCACTCGGCCCGGCGGCCGGCGAGCAGGGGTTGCAGATAACGGGTGAGGAGGGGTTCGGGCATGGATGGGGGCTCCCAACTGCACAAACAGCCCGTTGGGAATTCCGCCGGTCCAGCAGCGGTCCCGGAGGGGCTAGCTCCGGGAAATCAGCTACCACCGGCCCATCCATGTCGCCGGCACGGCGTCCGCGGTAGCGTGCCCGCGTTGGGGCTGCCTCCCGCGTACAGCCTGCCCATCGACGCCCGGCCCGCGGTCGCTTGAGGTCGCATGAACGCCGCCCCACTCGCCGGAAGCCCCCGTCCGCCCCAACGCCCGATAGAACTGCCCGCCCGATCCTGGGCCGGACCCCTCGGGTCGCCATTTGCGCCGCCAATGCCACGCGAAAAGCTTCAATTTCTCTGGCCGCGCGGCGCAAAAGAGGCGGCGTCCACCGGCGACGGCACGGTACGCGACCCGCCCGCCGGGCGGCCGGTCGCCCGGCTGCTTGACACCCCCAACGGTTCACCTAACCTACAGCGCTTCGGCAACTTGCCGCGACCCGTGTTGCCAGGAGAGGACGCCCCGATGGGTTTTGCCTACACGCCAGGCCTGACCGTGGCCGAGCACACGGTCATCCGGAAAATCCGCCGGCTGCCCATCAAGGGCAAGGTGCTGGCGGAGGTCGGGCAGGCGGTCGAGGGCAAAGACGTCGTCGCCCGCACTGAGCTCCCCGGCGAGGTCCGCCCGATCAACGCCGTCAGCAAGCTCGGGATCACTCCCGACGAGCTGCCGGAGCTCATGCTGAAGAAGGCGGGTGAGGCCGTCAACGCGGGCGAGCCCTTCGTGCGCACGAAGGGGCTCTTCGGGCTCTTTAAGAGCGAGCTCAAGTCGCCGATTGCCGGCACGATCGAGTCGGTCTCCAAAGTTACCGGCCAGGTGATCATCCGCGGGAAGCCCACGCTGCTCGAAAAACACGCCTACGCCCGCGGGAAGGTCGTCGCCGTCGTTCCGGAGGAGTCCGCGACCGTCGAGATCCACGGCTCCTTCATCCAGGGCATCTTCGGCATCGGCGGCGAGACCGCCGGCGAGCTGGTCCTCGCCGTCGACCAACCCGATGAGGTCCTCACCGCCGCGCACATCAAGCCCGAGCACGCCGGCAAGGTCGTCGTCGGCGGTGGGCTGGTCACCGCCGAGGCCGTCAGGCGAGCCGTCGAGGTGCAGGCGGCCGGCATCGTCAGCGGCGGTCTCAACGATGCCGATCTCCGCAACTTCCTCGGCTACGAGCTGGGCGTCGCCATCACCGGCGAGGAGACCATCGGGATCACGATCGTCATCACCGAGGGCTTCGGCCCGATCAAGATGGCCGACGCTACGTTCAACCTGCTCAAGAAGCAGGCCGGCAAGCATGCCAGCCTCAACGGGGCGACGCAGATCCGGGCCGGCGTCATCCGCCCGGAGGTCGTGATCCCGGTTGACGAGGAGACGGCGGCGGGCGCCGGCGGCGACGACGAGGAAAGCGGCATCCTGAAGATCGGCACGCGGATCCGGGCGATCCGCGAACCCTATTTCGGGCGGATCGGCAAGTGTGTCGCGTTGCCGGTGGAACTGGTTAAACTTTCCAGCGAGACGACGGTCCGCGTCCTCGAGGTCGACTTCGGCGACCACGAGACGGTAATCGTCCCGCGCGCCAACGTGGAACTCATCAAGGAATAACGGCCCCGTACGACAAGGAAGGTCGCATGTCGCTCGCCCTGTTCATCCGCAAGCTCAACGTGCAGTGCGCCACCGGCGGCATCGCCCTGGCTTGGCTGTCCACCGTGGAACTCGTCGACATCAGCTCGGTGTGGGCGTCGTTTCTGCGAACGTTCTTCACGCTGCTGGCCAGCACCATCTTCGGGACCGACCTCACGTCGATCTTCCTGACGTAACCGCCCCGCGGCCGGGCCTTGGCTCGACCGCGCTGCGAGGCCACTACCATCAGCCACCTTGCCGCCGCGTCTCGGCGGCGGGCATCACTTTGACGGGAGACCAGATCACATGTCAGAAGCGGGACTGAGCGACGCCTTGCGGGATCCGGAGCTCATGGCAGCCGCCAACGACCGCGCCCAGGAGCTGCTCGAAGAGCTCAAATCCGAGGTCAAGGTCGAGACCAAGGACATCGGCACGCTCCGGAAGGAACTGACCATCACGGTCCCCGGCGACATCATCGCCAAGCACGTCGATCACAACTACGACGAGCTCGCCAACGACGCCGTCGTTCCCGGCTTCCGCAAAGGCCGCGCTCCGCGCCGCCTGATCGAGAAGCGGTTCGGCCACGACGTCCGGCAGTCGCTGAAGACGACCATCATCGGCCAGTCGTTCTACGCGGCGGCCGACAAGGCCGAGATCGAGCCGCTCGGCGACCCGCTCTTCAACGTCACCAACAAGGAAGGCCACCCGAATGTGGTTGATTTCGAGGAGGCCCTCACCCTCCTCGAGCTGCCGGCCGAGGGTGACTTCAACTACAGCTGCGAACTGGAGATCAAGCCGACCTTCGAGCTGCCCGAGCTCAAGGGCATCGAGGTCAAGACCCCGCAGTTCGAGATCACCGATGAGCAAGTCGACGAGCAGCTCGAGCGGCATCGCAAGATCCGCGGCCACTACGAGCCGGTCACCGACGGTGCGGCCGAGCCCGATGACCTGATCGTCGCCGACGTGACGCTGAAGGCCGGCGACCAGACGGTAAAGACCGAGGAGAACGTGCAGCTTGGCATTCGCCCGACCCGGCTCGACGGCATCGCGCTGACCGAGCTCGGTGAGCAGCTCGCCGGCGTCAAGCCGGGCGACACGCGCACGGTCACCGCCAAGATTCCCGACGACTACGAGCGTCCCGATCTCCGCCGCCAGGAGGCCGTCTTCGAGTTCCAGGTCCACGAGCTCAAGCGGCAGGTGCCCGCGCCGGTCGAGGAGCTGGTCCAGCAGTCCGGCGCCGAAGACGAGGCCCAGCTCCGCCAGTTCATCCGTGACGATCTCGAGGCGGAGAAGGAGCAGTACACCCGCCGCGCCCAGCACGCGCAGCTCACCGACTACCTGCTTGAAAACACGCCGATGGACCTGCCGGAGGACCTCTCCGCCCGCCAGACCGACCGCGCGGTCCTGCGGCGGGTGATCGACCTCCGCCAGCAGGGGATTCCCGAAAGCGACGTCGAGGCGAAGATCGACGAGCTGCGGACTTCGGCCGCCGAGGACGTCACCCGCGACCTCAAGCTCGGCTTCATCCTCGAGAAGGTCGCCGAGGAACTCGGCGTCACCGTCACTGACGAAGAGATCAATACCCAGATCGCGCTGATCGCCCGCCGCTACGACCGGCGCTTCGACCGCGTCCGCGACGAGCTCCAGTCACAAGGCCTGCTCAGCCAGCTCGGCGAGCAGATCAAGCACGACAAGTGCCTGCAGCAGCTGCTGGGCGAAGCCAAGATCGTCGAGGTGACGCCCGCGTCGGCCGAGGCCGAAGCCGAAGCCGAAACCCCCGCCGACGAGGCTGCCCCGACGAAGAAGTCTACCCAGAAGAAGCAAGCCGACGAATCAAAGTAAGCCCCGCACGGGCGCGTCGTTCTGCAAGGAGTCCCGATGCCCGGATTTTGGCCCCATCACGAGCCACCGCGAGCCCAGGCTGGCAGCCCCCAACAGTGGCGCCAGATGGGTCTCAACGAGATGCTGCTCGACAACCGCATCATCTTTCTCGACATGCCGCTCGATCCCTACATCACGATCAACGGCAACACCGTTTGCTCGCACATCATCAAGTCGATGCTGTACCTCCAGTCGATCAAGCGCGACGCCGACATCCATATGTACATCAACAGCCCCGGCGGCGCCATCGACGACACCCTCGCGATCTACGACACGATGAAGTTCCTCAAGTGCGACGTCGCGACCTACTGCGTCGGGTCCGCCTCCAGCGGCGCCGCCCTCATCCTCGCCGCCGGCACCAAGGGCAAACGCTTCGCCCTGCCCCACGCCAAGATGATGATCCATCAGCCCTGGGGCCAGCTCGGCGGGCAGGCCGCCGACATGCACATCCAGGCCCGCGAGATCCTCAAGGTCAAGCAGTCGCTGCTCGAGATCATGGCCGACAACACCGGCCGCACCATCGACCAGATCAAGGAGGAGACCGAGCGCGACCGCTACATGGACGCCAAGGAGGCCATGGAGTACGGCCTCATCGATGAAATCCTCGACGACGCCCCGGACAAGAAGAAGTAATCACAGGAGCACCCCGCCCATGCCAGCATCCCAACTGATTCCGGTTGTCGTCGAGAAGGACGGCCGGGCCGAACGGGCCTATGACATCTACTCGCGGCTCCTCAAGGACCGCATCATCTTTCTCGGCGACGAGGTCACCAGCGACCTCGCCAACGTCGTCATCGCCCAGATGCTCTTTTTGATCAACGAGGACCGCAAGTCCGACATCCACCTGTACATCAACTCGCCCGGCGGGTCGGTCTACAGCGGGATGGCGATCTACGACACCATGCAGTTCGTCCCCTGCGACGTCTCGACCTACGTCATCGGCGCCGCCGCCAGCATGGCCGCCGTCCTCGCCGCCGCCGGTACCACCGGCAAGCGGTTCATCCTCCCCAACGGCCGCTTCATGATCCACCAGCCGCTGTCGGGCGCCCGCGGGCCGGCCACCGATCTCGAGATCGAGCTCGAAGAGGTCCTCCGCACGCAGAAACAGCTTTACCACGTCCTCGCCAAGCACACCGGCAAGGACTACGACGTCATCGAGCACGACTGCGACCGCAACAACTGGATGGACGCCGAGCAGTCGATCGCCTACGGCCTCGCCGACCAGATCCTCGAGCGCATGCCTGAGCCCGGCCCCCGCGCGATCCGCCAGAACGAAGAGTAGCGATGCCCGACCCTCGGCCGACGACCTCCCGGCGCGTGCTGACCGGCCTGCTGGCCGCCACGCTCACCGTGGGATGGTTGGCCGGCTGCGCCTCCGAGACCGAGCGCGACCTTCGCCGCCAGATCACCCGCCTCGAAGACCGCCTGCACGAGCAGCAGCAGGAGCTCGCGGCCCGCGCGAACACGATCAGCGCGCTCAACCGCCAGCTCGCCGACGCCCGCGCCATCTCGCCCGAAGTCCTCGAGCAGATCTACTTCCCCGAGGAAATCCGCTTCGCCTCCCTGACCGCCGGCGTGAACCTCGACGACCAGCCCGGCGATGACGGCGTGGTCGTCCACCTCCAGCCGCTCGACCGCAACCGCGACCCGCTCAAGGTCGCCGGTTCCGTCCGCATCGACCTGTTCGACCTAGCCGCGCCGACGGGCCAGACGCTCATCGGCCGCTGCACCTACTCGCCAGAGGAGCTGCGCGAGCGCTGGCTCACCGGCCTGTTGACCTACCATTATTCGCTGGAATGCCCCTGGGATCGTCTGCCCGAGACGAACGCCGTCACCGTCCGGGCCGTCTTCACCGACCTGCTCACCGAACGCGTCATCACCGCCCAGCGTGTCGTCGAAGTCCAGCTCCCGCCGCCCCCCAACCTCAGCCGGCAACCCTGAACACCCGAACGCTTAGGCCCGAGCTCACCCCGCGTACCGCGCCCGCGAAGCCCCGGCGTAGCCGATCGTGGCCGCGGGCTAGCTAATCGTGGCCCCCGGCGCCCCGCCGGGGAGCCGATTGCGAGGATCGCGTTGCGCACGGGTGTGTCGCCGGGGTGGGCTGGACAACCCCGCCGCCCTGATTGATTCCGCCCCCGGTTTTCTCGCCGGGGTCCGGGTAGGCTGGGAAGACCTTACGCTCTCTACCGCGGCATCGGGCGGATCAGCTCTTCCTGCGGGCTGCCGATCAGGAACAGGAACTGCGATTGCGTGATCACCGGCACGAACATTCCCCGGGCCCGTTCAATCAGGTCCTGGAATTCGGACCGCGCCAGCCGCTGCTTCTCGATCTGCGCGACCGTCGTCGGCGTCAGCGGCCGATCGCCCACGTTCGGAATGAACGGGGCCGTCCCGACCACCACGAAGTCCGTCTGCTCGTCCAGCTCATTGACCACCACGCCGCCCCACTGATCGATCAGCGACTCGACCTGCCGCCGGCCCTCGCCACCATCCGGCGTCCCGTTGTAGTCCAGGTCGAACTCGCCCCGCACCACGAAGCGCGGCTTGCGGTTCGGCTCGTACGCGATGTTCACGATCGGATCGCCCTCGATGACCGGCCGACTCGAGATCGACCGCGTCACGAGGCACTCGGCCGTCTCGTAGAGCACCGTCGCGACCTCGATTGACGCCTTGCCGCGAATGCCCCGCGGCGCCTCCGTCCGTGAGAACACCTCAAACGGCATTCCGACCTTCAACCCGTCCTTGCTGCCCAGGTTGATGTAGACCACGTCACTGCCGGGCACCGCCCGCAGCACCTGCCCGTCGGCCTTCGTCAGGATCGCCTCCGGATCGAGCCCCGGATCCTCGAAGGCCGCGATCTTCTCGCGGAGCTCCTCGACCAGGTTCTCGAGCCGCGTGATCTCGACATCCTTGACCTCGTCGCCCTCGGCGATCTGGACGCGGAGGTCCTGGAGCTGCCGCGTTGCCCGCTCCAGCCCGCTCTCCAGCTCCTCGCGCTGCCGGTCCTTCTCCGCCAGCGCCTGGTTATAGCGCTGCTCGGTCGTCCGGTAGTCCTCCCGCAGCGCCGCCACCTGCGTCTGGAAGTCGCCCGACACCGACTCGATTTGGTTCGTCAGGCTCGCGTTCTGCGCCTCGAGGTTCTGCACCCGCGCCGCCAGCGACGCCGCCCGCGTCCGCTCGTCCGACAGCAGGTCCGACAGCCGCTGCGTCGTCCGCAACAACGCGCTGCCCCGGTTCACGCTCCCCGCGTGAGCCGCCGCCACCGAGTCGAGCGTCCGCTCGATCCGGCTCCGGGCCGTCGCATACAGCGCCTCTGAATCTCCGAGCACCAGCTGGCCATAGCCCTCCAGGTGCTGGTTCACCACGTTGAACGCCGACGTGTTCAGCGCCCGGGCCTCGTCGATGTAATACGACGCGGGCCGCCCGTACAGGTCCATATCCGCCTGCGCGTCCACCGCGGTCTGCTCGTACGAGGAAATCTGCGTCAACAGGAAGATCGTGACGCCCAACAGCACCACGCTCACGAACACAAAGGTGAAGAGCCCGTAGTGCAGGCCTGTCAGCCCACTGCCGCGGCTCGCCGGACGACCAGCCATACCCCACGCACCTCCGCTGGTTGAATGGATTGTCGTTGCCCCGCCGCGTCAACACTCCCCCGAGCGAACAGGGCCTCGCCAGCCGCAGCAGGCGATTCGCGGAGAGTATCAGGCCCCGCCTGCCCGATGTCAAAAGCCAAAAAACCACCCTTGACCCGCGCCCGCCCCCGTGCGAGAGTCAGCGCCGGAGATCGCCATGGCCAAGTCCGCCAAACGCCTCACCTTCGAGCAGGCAATGGAACGCCTCGACGAGATCGTCGCCGCCATGGAATCCGGCGAGATCGGCATCGAAGACTCGATCACCCGCTACGAAGAAGCCATGAAACTCGCCGACCACTGCCGCCGCGTCCTCGACACCGTCGAGCAACGCATCCAGAAGATCCAACTCGAAAGCAGCGGCCAACTCGCCACCGAGCCGCTCGCCGACACGCCCCCGCCCGATGATCAAGGCGATGACAACGAATAACCCCCACGCCGCCTCGCCCGCAACCCGGCTGCAGCGCGGCCGCCTGGCCCTCCAACACCTCGCCAGCGGCACCCTCGACGCCCTCTGCCCCCAGACCGACCTGCTGGCCGGCGCTTGGATCCCCGGCGACGCCCCGCCCTTGCAGCCAACGAACCAGCGGGCCCTCGACACCCTGCTCGCCAGCACCTACTGCCGCCACTGCGCCCGCTCCGCCCGCCCGGAGACCCTCCACGACGGCCGCTGCGCCCTCTGCCGCGGCGAAACCTTCTGGAACCTCCGCGCCGTCGTCCGCCTCGGCCCCTACGAAGCCCCCCTCCGCGACCTGCTGCTCCAGCTTAAGTACCACGACGACGAGCGGGCCCTCGCCCTGCTCACCGACGCCCTGGCCGACCGCCTCGCCGCCCAACCCTGGTGGCCGGCCGTCACCAGCCTCACCCCCGTCCCGATGCACTGGATCCGCCGCTGGCAGCGCCCCGGCGATCACGCGGCCACGCTCGCCCGGGCCCTCAGCCGCCGCCTCCGCGTCCCGGTGCGACGACTCGTCCGCCGAACCGCCTACCGCCCCAGCCAGGTCCAGGCCGCCAGCCACGCCCAGCGTCTCGCCAACGTCCGCGGCTCCTTCGCCGTCCGGACCACCCGCGGGCTCTCCGGCGAATGCCCCTGTCTCGTCGACAATATCCTCACCAGCGGCGCCACGCTGCACGAAATCGCCCGCGTGCTCCACCTGGCCGGTGTCCCCGCCATCTACGCCGCCGTCGGGGCCCGGGCGACCCTCGGCCCGCGGCCCCAGCCCTCCGTTGTCAGCGACTAATCAGGTCGAACCTTACCCACAGCCTTGGCGCAGCCCTCACCGCGAACCCGCAATTCCCGCCAGCGCGGCCGAAAGTTATTCGTCCATCGGGAGCGAGTCCGACCTGAGCGTGACCGGCCGCGCCCGATCCGATCGATCGGCGGGGCGCGGAGTCCCCCCCCTACCTAGCCTCGGCGTAAGCCTGGCTCCTCGAGCGCCGGCAGGTGCGTCGCCAGCAGCGTCTGCAGCTGGTTCCAGGCCGCCTCGCTTAGCGGACACATCGGCAGCCGGAAGCGATCCCCGCACAGCCCGTACATCGCCAGCGCCGTCTTGATCGGCACCGGGTTCGTATCGAGCCCCAGCATGCTCTCCGCCAGCGGAAACAGCCGCCGGTGCTGCTCGCGGGCCGTCGCCCAGTCATCCGCCAGCGCGGCCTTCGTCAGCCGGGTCACCGCGGCCGGCACCAGGTTCGACAGCACGCTGATCACCCCGCAAGCGCCGATGCTCATCAGCGGCAGCGTGATCGGATCATCGCCCGACAGCACGTCCAACTGCTCGCTCTGCAGGATCCCCGCCGCGTCCGCCACGCCGCCCGTCGCGTGCTTGACCACGTTCACGTGCGGGAACTCCGCGCGCAGCCGCAGTATCGTCGGCAACCCGATCGCCACCCCACAGCGGCCGGGAATGTTGTACAGCACAATCGGCTTGTCGACCGCCCGCGCGACGGCCGCGAAGTGCTCGTAGATCCCCGCCTGCGACGGCTTGTTGTAATACGGCGTCATGCTGAGCAGCGCGTCCGCGCCGTTTTCCACCGCCCGCCGCGAAAGCCGCACCGCCTCCGCCGTGCTGTTGCTGCCCGTCCCCGCGATCACCGGTACCCGGCCGGCCGCCAGCTTGATGACCCGGGCGATCACCTCGTCGTGCTCATCGTGCGTCAGCGTCGGCGACTCGCCCGTCGTTCCGCACGGCACGAGCCCATCCACGCCGGCCGCGATCTGCCGCTCGACGAGCCGCTCGAGCGCCGCCCATTCGACGCCGCGGTCGTGAAACGGCGTGACCAGCGCTGTAAACGTCCCACGCAACCTGTTCACCGCTGGCTCCTTGCTTTGTTTGACGCGCGGTCGCAGCGCTTCTGCCCGGCGCCGGCGACGCGTCACATCATGGTTTCACCGCGACGACGTCGAACGGCATATTCTAAACGCGCCGCGCTGCGCTGCCAGCCCACGCCCGCCCGCCACACGCGGCTCGCCCCGCAACCGGCGTCTGAACGCCCCCTCGGGCGCGAGCCCGCCTCGCGCCGCAGCTGCCGTCGACCAGCCGCGCTGCTAGACAGCCCCCCGGCCCGCGACTACATTCCCGATCGGCTGGTTGTGGGCCCACCCAAAACCCGAGACTGGAGATCCCATGGAACGCTCGTCAGCCCGCGTATCGCTCGGCATACTGTCGTTGACGCTCGCAGCGCTAGCCGGCTGTGGCAACGCCGTGCGCGACGGGCTCTCCGAAGGCCTCACGGTCGGCTTTCGCGACGGCCTCAGCGAAGTCATCGTCCAGCTCTTCACCGCCGCCACCGGCGCCAACTAGAACCGCGCCGCGTCGGCCGGTGATCGCGAAGCAGCCGCCGCCCGACAGTGCTGCCACGCCCCAGCCACACCGACACCGGAGCCGAAAACCATGACCACCACGTTGCTGCGAGCCGCCCTCGCGGCCGCCGCCCTGTCACTCGTCGGCTGCACCTCCACCGCTCCAACCGCTCGGACCGCGAGCGCGAATGAGATCCGCCCCACCCGCGCCGACCTCCAACGCGTCACCACCATCGCCCCGTTCCCCCGCGGCCTCGTCCTGCTCGACGACGAGCTCTACGTCCTCTGCCGCGGCCGTGTCCGCGGCGCTGGCGGCGTCTCGGCCGAGCTCGAAGACCAGGCCGGCACCATCTACGTCGTCGACCCCGACGTCGGCGAACCCGTCACGAACGACCCCGTGAGCGAAGCCGTGCGCACCAACGGCCGCGTCTTCGCCCGCCCGACCGACCCGCCGTTCAAGCTTTGGGATCGCGACGCCCAGCCGCCCGAGTCCGACCGCCACACCGATCGCCCCTACTGCACGCTGCGCTACCACCCGCCCACGCAAAGCTTTTATCTCTGCGCCTTCTCCGGCATCGACAAGCCCCGTCGGCCGGACCAGGCCTCGTTCAGCAAGAACCTCACCGATGCCTTGCTCCGCTACGACCGCCGCACGCAGCAGTGGCACGAAGTCGAGCGTCACAACATCACCGCCGGCGGCAGTTACCCCCACCACGACGTTCGGTTCAACCCCCCGCCGCACGGCTGGCTCAACGGGCCCGACAACTGCCTGCCGGTCGGCAACTGGCTGTACGCCGTCGCCAAGGACAACAGCCGCCTGGTCCGCTACGACCTCACCGCCCTCATCGACGACCCCAACGCCGGCCACCCGCCCAGTGAGCTCATCCTCGACAAGCACGTGCAGATCCGCGGCCACGGCGAGCAAACCTACTACGGCCACAGCGCGCTCGCGGTCCACGACGGCTGGCTCTACATCGCCTGCCGCACGTCGTCGGTGATCTTCCGCGTCCCGCTGACCGACGATGGCCGCGCGGTGGCGCCGATCGTCGGCGAGCTCGTCGCCCGCTTCGAGCCGTTCGACCCGAAGACGCTCAAGTCCGCGAACCTCACCGACATCGACTTCGACGCCGCCGGCCGGCTCTATGTCGTCTCGGCCAAGCCCTCGCGGGTCTACCGCTTCACGCCCGATCCGGACAACATCTTCGACGGCGGCGCGGCCGAACCCTGGGCCGACCTCGCCGCGCTGACGGACAACCCGAACATGAAGAGCGAGAACCTGCTAGTCGCCGGCGACCGCCTCTTCATCACCTCCGGCGACGGCTACGCCTACCAGGCAGGCGCCCTCGGCACCGTCTATCGCCTCACGATCCGCGACTAACGCCGGGAGGACGTCGATGCACCGTTCCGGCTGCCTGGCCGGCCCGATCGCCCTGATCACCGGCCTGCTCCTCACCGACCCCGCCACCGCGGAGCAAGCCCACCCCGCGTACCCGAGCAGCCGGTCGCCGTCGACAAACCGCCATCCCGATCGCCCGAACTACGTCGGCACGCTGCTCGACTATTCCGAAGACGCGGAGGAGATGTCCTGGCTCGAGTTCGGCCTCGAGCAGCGCACGCGCTTCGAGATCCGCGACGACTTCTTCCGTGCCGGTCAGCGGACGGACGAGCGCTTCCTGCTGCGCAGCCGCGCGTTTCTCGGCATCCGCGAGATCTTCGACCCGCTCCGCTTCGGCTTCGAGTTCCAGGACTCTCGCCAGTTCGGCAGCGAGCTGCCCGAGAACCGCCGCACCGTCGACGAGCATGACCTGCTACAGGCCTTCGCCGAGCTGTACTTCCCCGACGCCCTGGGCACAGCCCATCCGTTCAGCTTCCGCGTCGGGCGGATGTCGTTTGACGCCGTCGACCGGCGGCTCTTCGCCCGCAATCGTTTTCGCAACACCACCAACGCGTTCGACGGCTTCCGCGTGCGCCTCGGCGATCAGAGCACCGTCTGGGAAGTCGACGTGTTCGCCTTCATGCCCGTCGAGCGGCGGCTCCGCCACTTTGATCCCCCCGACGACGAGCGCTGGCTCTACGGGGTCACCGGCTACTGGCGCGGCTGGTCACCGCACCTCACGCTCGAGCCGTACTACTTCGTCCTCGACGAGGATTTCCGCACACCGGGCACCGACGATCGGACCATCCATACCCTCGGCGTCCACGGCTTCGGCCTGATCGGCGACAGCGGCTTCGACTACGACTTCAACGTCGCCTACCAGTTCGGCGACCGCGAGACCGGCCGCCACCGCGCGTTCGCCGCCCGCGGCGAAGTGGGCTACACCTTCAAGCACGACTGGAAACCGCGCGCCGCCGTCATGCTCAACTACGCCAGCGGCGACGACGACCCGAGCGACGATCTCTCCGAACGCTTCGATTCGCTCTTCGGGGCCGCCCACAACTTCTACGGCCACGCCGACCTCTTCGGCTGGCAGAACATGATCAACCCGGCCCTGTACCTGTCGGTGCGCCCGACATCGAAGCTGCGCATCGAGACCTTCTACCGCACCTACTGGCTCGCCAGCAAGACCGATGCCTTCGTCCGCGCCGGCCTGCGGGACCCGCTCGGCGAGAGCGGCGCCTTCATCGGCCAGGAGCTCGACGTCCGCGTCCGCTACAAGCTCTCCCGGCACATCGAGTTCGACATCGGCTACGCCTGGTTCCTCCCCGGCGTCTTTGTCGAGAACGTCACCCCCACCACCGACGACAGCGACTTCTTCTACGTCGCCACCCGCATCACCTTCTGAAAAAAAAGACGTGCCCGACGCTCAAAAAGATCGGTGCAGCCGAGCCCTGCGTCCCGTGCTGCACCGATCAATCTGGGTCTGGCGGATCTGGCTTAAGCTATTTGACGACGTCGACCGGACCGTGGTCGTCGCAGTGGTCGCCGTGCGGGTGGTGCAGGTGACCGTCGACCAGGTAATCGACGTGGTCGCCGTGCGGCACCGCCGGGTGCCCGCAATCGGGCCCGTGCACATGCTGCGAATCGTGGCCGCCGCACTGGTGACCCGGCGTGCAGTCGTCTGGGTTGGTCGCGTTCACGTCGAGCGCGTGCTCCTCGACCACACCGTCGTCGCGCTGAAAGTGCAGGTGACCGTCGTGCAGGTAGCCGACGTGGTCCTCGTGCTTGATCGCCGTGTGGCCGCACTTCGGCCCGTGCTGGTGCGGGTGATGGTCGTGCGTCTTCATGGTCGCGTGCTCCGGATAAGAAGAGTGAGGGTTCGCGTGGCTCGCGTGTTCCAACGCGTTGCGCACGAGATCCTCCACGTGCGCATCGTCCAAGCCGTAATAAACGTGCCGCCCGTCGCGCCGCGCCCGAACCAGGCCGGCATACCGCAGCGTCTTCAGCCGCTGCGAGACCGTCGGCAGCGCGTCGCCGAGGCGTTCGGCGATCTCGCCCACCGAACACTCGCCCCGGCTCAGCAGCAACACCAAGCGGAGCCGCTCCTCGTCACCCAAGGCGCGAAATAACGCCGCCGCCTGGCGACACTCGAACTCCGAAAATTGCGGCTCACGGCTGGTACTGTTCATCACTTCATTATTCAATCAATCAACGAACAGTCAAGCCGGACTCGACGAAAGACTCGGTGACGCAAGTATGCGGAACATGCTGGCGGGCCCGCCGGGGACTATCGGAAGAAAAACCGGCAGCGACCCTTGACGGCGCGCTGTGCCCGTGACATAATAATGAACGAAGATTTAGTTATTAATCGTTCCGCGCGTTGTTACGGACAACCGGTCAGCAGCCGACCGAGGGACCATGGCCCGGCCAATCGAGAAAAAGTCTGCCATCGAGCGCGGCGTCATCACCGTCGTCGCCGCCAAGGGCCTCCAGGGCACCACCATCCAGGACATCGCCCAGGCCTCCGATGTCTCCCCCGGGCTGCTCTACCGCTATTGGAAAAACCGCGACGACCTCGCGTGTGACGTCTACCAGCAACAACTCGTTGACTTGCTCGATCAGCTCGCGGCCGTCGGCCAGAAAGCGACCTCGCACCTCCAGCAACTCCGCGATGTCGTGATCGAGTTCCTCGCCTTCGCCGACCGTGAGCCGGATCGGCTCAAATTCCTGCTTTTCACGCAGCACGAGCTCGCCAGCCGCGTCCCGCCCGACCACAGCGTGCGCCAATTTCTGGATCAAATCATTCGGCCGGCGATCGAGGATGGGATGTTTCGGCCGCTGCATCCGGACCTGGCCGTCCAGATGGCGATCGGGCTGATCATCCAGCCGACGGTGGGTTGCATGTACGGCCACCTCCAGCCGCCGGTGTCGCGATATGGGCCAGAGATCCTGGCCGCCGTCGAGCGATTGCTGCTGCCACCTGCCAGCGGCGACGCGTCGTCCGGGCCGCAGTCTCGGCCACGCCCTTCAGAAACCCCGATTCACTAACTCAGAATCCAGATTCTGCTAATAAGGAGACGCAACATGTCGCCGAAACCGTCGAAGATATTAATGAATAAATCCACACTCATTTCTGGGCATTTGGAGAAGCGGGCCGATCGTGCAGCGAAGGCAGCCGATCGGCGTGACCAGCGTAGGAACGCGGTTCGGAAGCCAGCCGATCGGCGCATCGAGCCTGACGACAGGGGTGGGAAACCGGCCGATCAGCCTCGACTGAACGAGGACGCGATCGGGAGGCCGGGCGATCGGCGTCGCGAGCGCGAGGGCCCGATTGGGACGCCCGCCGGTTGGCGTGAACAGCCCGAGGAACGGCTTGGGAAGTCAGGCGATTGGCGTGGCCGCGGTGAGGGCGGGGTTGCGAAGTCGGCCGCAGGGCGGGCGGACGTGGTGGAGGTAGAGCCGATCACGGCGGGGAGCGTGACGCGGTTGGTGGCGGTGGCGCTGATTGGGTTGATCGTGCTGTACCTGCGGATCGGCGGTGGGATGGGTTGAGGCGACGCGCGGCGCGTCCGCTGGCGGACCCGCCGTGTGGAGGAGGTAATTGAATGACTTCGGAGTCGTTGCGGGAGAGCACTGAACGCGAGGTGGAGCTCGGGCGACCGGTGGTGCGGCGGCCGCGGGGGGCACTGCTGTGTCGCGTCGCGGGGACGGCGCTGGTGTTGCCGGTGTACGTGCTGCTGTTGTGGTTCGTGGTGGCGCACCTGATGGGCGATCCACGGGGGAGTTGGCGGCCGGGGGCGCTGGTGCTAGCGCCGGCGACCTTCATCGTGAGCCTAGTGGTGGTGCGGCCGTTGTGGGGCGGCGTGCTGTCGATCGTGACGGGCGGTTATTGCCTGTGGTTCTTTCATGACCCGGCGGCAAGGGTTTTGTCGGGCGGGGCACCGATCCTGGCGGGCGCACTGTTGACCATTTCATCGTGGCTCAACCGGCGTGAATTGAGACGCGGCGTGGCATGACCGGGGAGTATTGGGGAACGGCTTTGAACCGTCTGATCAATTCTGCGCGAG
>CAZCKC010000054.1:0-21242 GCA_964499235.1 uncultured Planctomycetales bacterium
ATCGGCTGATCAAGTCCTGTGTCAGGCTACGTCGTCCGGCGCTTCGCCCAGCCGGCCAGGCCGCAGCCCAGCAGGCCCAGCAACGCCGCGCCCGGCTCGGGGATGGGTGTCACGCCCTCGACGATGGCGACGAAGTCGTTGTAGTCGAAGTCAACCGTGCCGTCCTCAAACGCGATCAGGTAGGCGTCTTCCATGCCCTGCTGCTGGATCTTGTAGGTCACCATGAAGTCGCGGATGCCCATGACC
Organism: uncultured Planctomycetales bacterium; assembly: GCA_964499235.1. GTDB lineage: Bacteria > Planctomycetota > Phycisphaerae > UBA1845 > Fen-1342 > JAFGRR01. The sequence continues at coordinate 247 of CAZCKC010000054.1, forward strand.
GGAGCGTTATCCGCTTCCAGCGAGGACTTCTTGGACAGCGCCTGGTACCACCACGTCGGCCGCAGCCCGAAACGGAAACTATCCCCGACATTCAGGCCCAGCGAATAGGCGAAGGCGCTGTTGAAGAAGCCGCCCGACGGCTCTGACAGCATTCCCGTCTTGCCCGTGAACACCGTGTTGCCGTTGGCGTCCAGGTAGTAGCCGCCGGTCTGGTCGGCCCGCGCGAAGATCGTGGTGACGGTCATGTCCTGCTGCGGCATCGTCGCGAGCCAAACCTGATCAACAGAGTCGTCAACTCGGGTGAATACCGCGCCGTTCAGCCCGAAATGCGCCAGGGTGGCGTCAGTTGTCAGCCGCTCCAGGATCCCGCTGGGACCGGTGAGGTTCAGCTCGCTGCTGTCGCCGGTCGCCGGGGCCCAGGGCTGCTGAATCGTTGTCAGCCCAGCGTGCGTCGTTGCTGCCAGGGCGACGGCAGCCAACACGAGGCCCGCACCCACATTCTTCCACTTCATCACTCGCCTCTCCTCTTTCCGGCGTGAGTCGTCGCTCGCTGCGTCGTCGGGCGGCATCGCCCGCGCTGAGCCTCGCTGCAGCCGCAACGGGTTGGCTCTGCCAACATCCCGACCGGCGGTGGCTCGCGATCTACCGAAGTGAAGGGCGGAGAAGCCGCAGGAGGAAAGGGGGACTCGGGCAATGGAGCCCCTGTCCAATAAGAGGGTCCCGTGAGCGTGCACGGTGCCGTCGACCCGGGCTGGGTGGGCGAAGAAAATTTCTCGCCCGTCCCGCTTATCGGGCGGTGGAGCAGCGATCAGACAGGGGTGGCGGGACGGAAACCCGGGCGAATCAATCGGAGATAGGGTTTCTCGGGCTCAGGCAAAGACCTGAGGGGGATCGCCCGAGCTGACCGGTCAAGCCTCGTCGGCGGAGTGCTCGGAGGTGTTGTCGCCGTCCTGGTCGGCGGCAGGCTTCTTGGCGAGTTCGGCCTCGATTACCTCGACGACCTTGCGGTTGGTGGGCTTGGTCCGCGACTCGTAGCGGGCGACGACGTTGCCCTCGCGGTCGAGCAGAAACTTGGTGAAGTTCCAGCGGATCGGGCCGCCGAGCTTGCCGTGCTTCTCTTTGTCGGTGAGGTACTTGTAGAGCTCGGCCTGATCGTCACCCTTCACCGAGATCTTGCTGAACATCGGAAAGGTGACGTCATATTTGGTCGAGCAGAACTCCTTGATCTGCGCATTTGATCCTGGCTCCTGGCCCATGAAGTTATTGGCCGGAAAGCCCAGCACCACTAAACCGTCGTCGCCGTACTTGCTGTAGAGCGCCTGCAGATCCCGGTACTGGCCGGTGAAGCCGCAGCGTGAGGCGACGTTGACCAGCATGACAACCTTGCCACGGAACTGGGCCAGATCAGTTGGCTGGCCGTCGATGTTGTCCAGCGTGAAATCGAGCGGTGAGTTGGCGGTCTCGGCAGTCACGGTTTTTTTCTCCTGCGGCTGGTCCTCAGCCGAGCTCTGCGGGCCATTCTCATCGGCCGCGTTGGCGGCGAAAGTCGTCAGAACCAGCAGGGCCGCGAGGCTGACGGTGATCGTCGCAGTGCGGAGCATCGGTGGGAATCCTCAATGGTGGTTGGAGGCTTTCCGTGGCTGACTCGAAGGATTCTAGTGGCGTCGCGTCGGGCGGCCGGATCGCCCGGCGCGAGGTCGAGAAACGGGCGCCGGCCGGGTACCATGGCCGTTGAAATTTCGGTTTGTCTCGCAGCAGTCAGGAGTCTCGTCAATGGCCGACCCGCAAGCCCCCGCCCGCAACCGTCACAGTGCCCGCATCACGCAGGTTCCCGCCCAGGGCGCCTCCCAAGCCATGCTCTACGCGACCGGGTTGACCGAAGAGGACCTCAACAAGCCGCAAGTCGGCATCGGCGCGATGTGGTTCGAGAGCAACCCCTGCAACATGCACCTCAACGACCTCTCGGCGGCCGTGAAGGAGGGGGTCGTCGCCGCCGGCCTCGTGGGGATGCGATTCGCGACGATCGGCGTCAGCGACGGCATTTCGATGGGGACCGACGGGATGAGCTATTCGCTGCAGTCGCGCGACCTGATCGCCGACTCGCTGGAAACGATTGCCGGGGCGCACTATTACGACGCGCTCATTGGGCTGCCCGGCTGCGACAAGAACATGCCCGGCTGCCTGATCGCGATGGGGCGGCTGAACCGTCCGGCCATGATCATCTATGGTGGCACGATCCGCGCCGGCGCGTACAAAGGCAAGAAGCTCGACGTCGTCTCCGCGTTCCAGAGCTACGGCGAGTTTATCGGCGGCAAGATCACCGACGAGGAACGCAAGCAGATTGTCAAGCACGCCTGCCCGGGCCCGGGCGCCTGCGGCGGGATGTACACCGCCAACACGATGGCCACCGCGATCGAGGCGCTTGGCATGTGCCTGCCGTTCAGCGCGTCGACGCCGGCCGAAGATCCCGACAAGCTGGAAGAGTGCAAGCGGGCCGGGGCGGCGGTCGCCGGGTTGATCGAGCGCGACCTGAAGCCGCGCGACATCATGACGCGGGCGGCGTTCGAGAACGCGATGGTGACGCTGATGGCACTCGGTGGCAGCACGAACGCGGTGCTGCACCTGCTGGCCGTCGCGCACGCCGTCGACGTACCGTTGACGATTGACGATTTCCAACGCGTCAGCGACCGGATTCCCTACCTCGCCGACCTCAAGCCGAGCGGCCAGTACGTGATGGAGGACCTGCACGCGGTGGGCGGTACGCCGGCCGTGATGAAGTACCTCCTGGGCGCCGGCGTGCTCGACGGGAGCTGCCCGACGGTGACGGGTAAGACGCTGGCGGAGAACCTCGCCGATGCCCCTGAACTCAAGCCGGGGCAGGAAATCGTCCGCCCGATTGATCGCCCGATCAAGAAGACCGGCCACATCCGCATCCTCAAGGGCAACCTCGCCCCCGAGGGCGCCGTGGCGAAGATTACCGGCAAAGAGGGCGAGCGCTTCAGCGGCCCGGCCAAGGTCTATGACAGCGAAGAGCAGATGCTGGCTGGCCTCGAGCAGCAGAAGATCGCGAAGGGCGACGTCATCGTGATCCGCTACGAAGGCCCGCGCGGCGGCCCGGGGATGCCGGAGATGCTGACGCCGACGTCGGCGATCATGGGCGCCGGGCTGGGCCAGGACGTCGCGCTGATGACGGACGGACGCTTTTCGGGTGGCAGCCACGGCTTCATCGTCGGGCACGTGACGCCGGAAGCGCAGGTCGGCGGCCCGATCGCGCTCGTTCAGGAGGGCGACCCGATCACGATCGACGCGATCGAGAACACGATCACGGTCGACGTCGGCGAGGAGGAGCTGGCGCGGCGGCGGGCCGCTTGGCAGATGCCGCCGTACAAGGTGTCGCGCGGCACGCTCTACAAGTACATCAAGACGGTGACGTCCGCGTCACAGGGGTGCGTGACCGACGCCTAGGCCGGGCGTCGGGGTCGCCGTTCTCGCCGGCGCGATCGCTATCATTGAGTGATGTTCGAAGAGAAAGCAACCGCCCAGCAGTGCGCCCTGTGCGGGCGCCCCGAGCCGCGGCTGACCGCGCACCACTTGGTGCCGCGGGCCCGGCATCGCCGCCGCCAGACGCGGGCGCGCTTCGATGCGGACGCGCGGCAGGAGACGGTGCCGCTCTGCCCGCCGTGCCATCACAACGTCCACCTCCAGATCGACGAGCGGACACTGGCCGAGGAGTACTTCACCGTCGAGCGGCTGCGAAGCCACCCGGAGGTCGCCAAGTTCACCGGTTGGGTCCGCCAGCAGCCCGTCGGAAAGAAGGTCCCCATGCCCCGCCGACGCCGGCGATGAGTGCGGGCGACGCGGCGATCACCGTTCAGCCGATCCCGACACTGGCGGTCATGCCACTCCGCTGCGCGCTGCTGCGCCCGGGGCTGCCGCCGGAGACCGCCCAGTTCGAAGGGGATGACGAGGCGGGCACGGTGCACCTCGGCGCATATCGGGCCGACAAGGCGGAACCGGTCGGCGTGGTCACGCTGGTGACGCGGCCGTTCGCTGACCAGCCGGAGCGGCCGGCGTTTCAGCTACGCGGCATGGCGGTGGCGGCGGAATTGCAGGGCCACGGCGTGGGGCGGCAGCTTGTCGAGCAGTGCTTTGCCGTCGCGCGCGAGCGCGGGAAGAAAGTGATCTGGTGCAATGCGCGAACACCCGCGTCGGGCTTCTACCGCATCCTGGGTTTTGAGATCATCGGGCCGGAGTTCGAAATCCCGACGGCCGGGCCGCACTACCGCATGTGGCGGGCACTCTAGTGCGAATGGGGCGCTACCGGGCCCGGCGGGGCTTGCCGACCTGCGTGTGCAGGTAAACGTCGACCGCTTCGGCCGCTTCGCGCCCCTCGTTGATCGCGTAAACCACCAGCGACGCGCCGCGCTGGGCGTCGCCCGCGGCGAAGATTCCCGGCCGCGACGTGTGGTAATTGCTCACCTGCACGTTGCCGCGCTCGTTCATCTCGAGGTCGAGCTGCTTGACGATGCCGGTCTGCTCGACGTGGACGAAGCCCGCCGCCAGCAGGACGAGGTCCACATCCATCGCGAACTCCGAGTCAGGGACCTCGCGCATCTGCGGCCGCCCGCTCTTCGGGTCGTTGACCCAATCCACGCGGCAGGCCTTGAGCTGTTTCGCCTCGCCGTTCTCGACGACAAAGCCCTTCGTGTTGATGGACCACTGCCGCTGGCAGCCTTCCTCGTGCGAGCTGGAGGTCCGCAGGATCTTCGGCCACAGCGGCCAGACCTGGTCGGGGGAGATCTGCTCGGGCGGCATCTCCAGCAGCTCGACTTGGTGGACCTCGCGGGCGCCCTGGCGGATCGACGTGCCGACGCAGTCGCTGCCGGTGTCACCCCCGCCGATGACGACGACGCGCTTGCCGGCGGCCGAGATGTGGTCATTGGGGTCGATCGCGTCGCCGGCGTTGAGCTTGTTCTGCTGGGTGAGGAAGTTCATCGCGAAGACGACGTTGCTAGCCTCGTCGCGGCCGGGGACGACCACGTCGCGTGGCACCATCGCGCCGATCGCGAGGACGGTGGCGTCGAACATCTGCTCGAGGTAGCGGGCGGAGATGTCGACGCCGACGTTGACGCCGGCCTGGAACTCGACGCCTTCCGCTTCCATCTGGCGGACGCGGCGGTCGACGACCTGCTTGGCGAGCTTGAAGTCGGGGATGCCGTAGCGGAGCAGGCCGCCGATGCGGTCGGCCATCTCGAAGACGGTGACCTGGTGGCCGGCGCGGCGGAGCTGCTGGGCGGCAGCGAGGCCCGCGGGCCCGGAGCCGACGACGGCGACGCGATAGCCCGTCTCCTGGCTGGGCGGTTCGGGCACGACCCAGCCTTCGGCCCAGGCGCGTTCTGCGATCTGGAACTCGATGTGCTTGATTGTCACCGGGTCGTCGTTGATCGACAGCGTGCAGGCCGGCTCGCACGGCGCCGGGCAGACGCGCCCGGTCACCTCGGGGAAGTTGTTGGTCGAGTGGAGGTTCTCGGCCGCTTCCTTCCAGCGTCCCAGCCGGACAAGGTCGTTGAACTCGGGGATGCGATTCTTGACCGGGCAGCCGATGCCGTGGCAGGTCGGGATACCGCAGTCCATGCAGCGGGTGGCCTGCTCGACGACCTTCGGCTGGATCAGCGGCAGGTCGACCTCCTTGTAGTCGCGGACGCGCTCGGTCACCGGGCGGTAGCTGGCGTTCTCGCGTTTGTACTCCATGAAGCCGGTCGGCTTAGCCACGGAACACCTCCTCCGTAGCGGGGATGAAATCGGTCTGGGCGAGGTCACTCTCGCGGAGCCGCTCCAACGCCTTGCGGTAGTCGATCGGCATGACCTTCACGAACTTGCCGACCAGTGCCGGCCAATCCTCGAGCATGCGGCGGGCGCGGCGGCTGTGCGTGTAGTTGTAGTGCCGCTCGACCATCGCGCGCAGCAACTCGCGGTCGGCCTCGTGCCAGACGGACTCCAGGTCGACCATGTCGAGGTTGCAGAGCGTGTCGAACCATTGGTGCTCGTCGAGGACGTAGGCCACGCCCCCGCTCATGCCGGCTGCGAAGTTACGCCCCGTATCGCCGAGGACCACGACGAGACCGCCGGTCATGTACTCGCAGCCGTGATCACCGACGCCCTCGACGACGGCGACGGCGCCGCTGTTGCGGACGGCGAAGCGCTCGCCGACGAGGCCGTTGATGAAGACCTCGCCGCTGGTCGCACCGTAGAGCATGGTGTTGCCGGCGATGATGTTCTCGTGCTGCTCGTAGGTCGCCTCGGGCGGGGTCTGGACGATGATCCGCCCGCCGGAGAGGCCCTTGCCGAGGTAGTCGTTCGCGTCGCCGATCAGGCGCAGGGTGACGCCGGGGGCGAGCCAGGCGCCGAAGCTCTGACCGGCCGAGCCGCGGAAGGTGCACTCGATCGAGCCGTCGGGCAGTCCCTCGGGCCCGTGCTTACGGACGATGGCGTTGCTGAGCATCGCGCCGACGGTGCGGTTGACGTTGTTGATCGGCTGGTCGATGCGGACTTGCTCGCGGTTTTCGATCGCGGGGGCCGCCAGCGCAATCAGCTTGCGGTCGAGCGCGTCGACGGTGCGGTCCTTTTGGTCGGTCATCTTGCTGATCGGCGTGTCGGGGGGCACGTTCGGCCGGGCGAGCAGGGCGGACAGATCCAGCCCGCGGGCCTTCCAGTGCTCGTTGGCCGGGCGGAAATCAAGCCGGTCGCTACGCCCGACCATCGCGGCCACGGTGCGGAAGCCGAGCTCGGCCATGATGGTGCGGAGGTCCTCGGCGACGAACATGAAGAAGTTGACCACGTGCTCCGGGGTGGCGGCGAACTTGCGGCGGAGCTGCTCGTCCTGGGTCGCGATGCCGACGGGGCAGGTGCCGAGGTGGCACTTGCGCATCAGGATGCAGCCCTGGCTCACCAATGCCGAGGTGCCAAACCCGAACTGCTCGGCGCCGAGCAGGGCGGCCACCGCGACGTCGCGGCCGGTCTTGAGGTGGCCGTCGGTCTGCACGCGGATGCGGTCGCGGAGGCCGTTCTGGACGAGGACCTGCTGGGTTTCGGCCAGGCCGAGTTCCCACGGCACGCCGGCGTGCTTGATCGAGGAGAGCGGGCTGGCGCCGGTGCCGCCGTCGTGCCCGCTGATGAGGACCTCGTCGGCGTTGGCCTTGGCGACGCCGGCGGCGACGGTGCCGACGCCGACCTCGGCGACGAGCTTGACCGAGACCTTCACGCCGGGGCTAGCGCACTTGAGGTCGTAGATTAGCTGGGCGAGGTCCTCGATCGAGTAGATGTCGTGGTGGGGCGGTGGCGAGATCAGCGACACGCCGGGGGTCGAGAAGCGCAGGCGAGCGATGTCTTCGGTGACCTTGTGGCCAGGGAGCTGGCCGCCCTCGCCGGGCTTGGCGCCCTGGGCGATCTTGATCTGGAGCTCCTGGGCGTGGGCGAGGTAGTTGGCCGTCACGCCGAAGCGGCCGCTGGCGATCTGCTTGATGGCGCTGTTCTTCGAATCGCCGTTGGGGAGCAACTCGTAGCGGGCCGGGTCTTCGCCGCCCTCGCCGGTGTTGCTCTTGGCGCCGATGCGGTTCATCGCGATGGCGAGCGTCTCGTGGGCTTCCTTGCTGATCGAGCCGTGCGACATCGCGCCGGTGCAGAAGCGCTTGACGATCGCGGTGGCGGGCTCGACCTCCTCCAGCGGTACGGGCGTACCGGGGCGGAACGCGAAGAGGCCGCGGAGGTTGGGCAGCGCCATCGAGTGGGCGTTGACCGCCTGGGCATAGGCATCGTAGGCCTTGCGGTTGTTGTGCCGCACGGCGCTCTGGAAGAGATGGATCGTCTGCGGGTTCCAGGCGTGCTGCTCGCCGTCGATGCGGTAGTGATATTCGCCTTCGAAGGCGATCGGCAGCTTGCCGGGGCGCACGGGCGCCCGGGCCTCGCGGTGGCGTCGCAGGGTTTCCTCGGCCAGCGTGTCGAGGCCGAGGCCCTCGATTCGGGACGGCGTGCCCTGGAAGTACGCGTCGACCAGCGAGCGGTTGAGCCCGACGGCCTCGAAGAGCTGCGCGCCGCGGTAGCTGCGGATCGTCGAGATGCCCATCTTGGACATCGTCTTCAGCAGGCCCTTCTTGATCGCGTTGATGTAGTTGTCGACGAGCTGGTCGGGCTCGATGTCGGCCGGCAGGTCGCCGCGCTTCTGAAGCTCGTCGAGCAGCTCGAGCGCGAGGTAGGGGTTTACGGCGTTGACGCCGAAGCCGCTGAGCAGGCTGAAGTGCATGACCTCGCGCGCCTCGGCGGTCTCGACGATCAGGCCGGCCTCGCTGCGCAGCCCGCGGTCCTGGAGCTCGTGGTGGACGCAGGCGGCGGCCAGGAGGATCGGGATCGGCGCGCGGGTGTCGGAGGTGCTGCGATCGCTGAGGATCAGCAGCGAGGCGCCGTCGCGGAGGATTGCCGCCTCGGCGTCGTCCGCGATCCGCTTCAGCGCCGTCCGCAGCGCCTCAGCGGGGTCGTCGGCGTCGGCCTCGAAGACGGCCGGGATGGTCGCGGTCTTGATATCGTCGCGGCGGATATTCCGCAGCAGGCCGACGTCTTCGTTGGTGAGGATCGGATGCGGCAGCTTGAGTTGGCGGCAGTGCTCGGGCGATTCACTGAGCAGGTTGCGACGCTTGCCGACGAACGCCATCAGCGACATCACCAACCCCTCGCGGAGCGGGTCGATCGCGGGGTTCGTGACCTGGGCGAACTGCTGCTTAAAGTAGTTGAAGAGCAGTTTCGGCCGATCGCTGAGCACCGCCAGCGGCGTGTCGGTGCCCATCGAGCCGACCGGCTCCTGCCCGTTCTTCGCCATCGGCGCGATGATCATCTCGAGATCTTCACGCGTGTAGCCGAAGAGCCGCAGCCGGTCGTTGATCGTGGCCGAGTCACTCGGCACCGAGCGCGACGCGCTGAACAGCCCGCGGAGCTCGATGCGGTTCTGCTCGAGCCAGCGGAGGTAGGGCTGCTTGCGGGCGGCCTTGCTCTTGATCTCCTTGTCGCTGACGATCCGCTGCTCCTGGAGGTCGACGAGGAACATGCGGCCGGGCTTGAGGCGGCCTTTTTCGAGGATCTGCTCGGCGGGGAAGTCGATGACGCCGACCTCGCTCGCCAGCACGACCAGGCCGTCCTTGGTCACGACGTAGCGCGCGGGGCGCAGGCCGTTGCGGTCCAGCGTGCCGCCGAGCACGCGGCCGTCGCTGAAGACCATGGCGGCCGGCCCGTCCCACGGCTCCATGATGGCGGAGTGATATTCGTAGAAGGCGCGCTTGGCGGTGCTCATGTGATAGGCGGACCCGAACGCCTCGGGCATCATCATCATCATGGCATGCGGCAGCGAGCGGCCGGCGCGGAGCAGCAGCTCGAGCACGTTGTCAAAGCAGCCCGAGTCGCTGCCCATCTCGTCGATCACGGGAATCAGGTCGCTGAGGTCCTCGCCGAGCAGGGGGCTGCGCATCTGCCGCTCGCGGCCCTTCATCCGGCCGATGTTGCCGCGGAGCGTGTTGATTTCGCCGTTGTGCGCCAGCAGGCGGAAGGGCTGGGCGAGCGGCCAGGTTGGCAGGGTGTTGGTGCTGTAACGCTGGTGCACCAGCGCGAGTGCCGTCTCGACGCGCTCGTCCTTCAGGTCGGGGAAGTAGTCGAAGAGCTGCGGGGCGATGAACATGCCCTTGTAGACGATCGTGCGGCAGCTCAGCGAGCAGACGTAGAACTCCTCGGCGCCGAGGCCGAGCTTCTGGTGCGCCAGCCGCTCCGCCCGCTTGCGGACCATGTACAGCTTCCGTTCGAGCTCGGAGCCGAACAGCCCGCGGCCGTCGACGAAAACCTGCCGCATCCGCGGTTCGGTCGTCCGGGCCAACTCGCCGACCACGTCGCTCTCGACCGGCACGTCGCGCCAGCAGACAACCTCGAGGCCGTAATGGCGGGCAGCCTCATTAAGCAGCGTTTCGGAGCCCTGGCGGGCCTGGGCGTCTTCCGAGCAGAACACGATGCCCGAGCCGTAGCCCTCGGCGGGCGGCAGTTCGAAGCCGAGGTCCTTCGCCAGCGCGGTGAAGTAGCGGTGCGGCATCTGCATGAGAATGCCGGCACCGTCGCCGGTGCACTCGTCGCCGCCGGTCGCGCCGCGGTGCAGCAGGTTGATCAGGATCCGGCGGGCCTGGCCGACGAGCTGGTGGCTGGGCTTGCCGGCAATATCGACGACCGCCCCGATGCCGCACGCGTCGTGCTCGTAGCGGGGGTCATAGAGGCCAAAAGGCGAGTAGCCAAGTCGTCTACGAAGTGGTGGTTGCAATGCACAGGCTCCCGGATGCGGGGTCGATACGCGTCGAGTCATGGGCAGATGGACGGCCCTGGAGCGTCACGCGGAACGCTGGTTTTCGGTTCCGCCGACCGGGCAGCAGGCGTGCTGCCTTCCTAGCCCCGTGAGTATAGTGGTACGGAATATGCCTGTCGACAACAAATTCAGGTCAGCAAACGTCGCTTTCACGCCTTTCGCCGGCGCCCGCCGGCCGCGCGCACGCCCCTCGCAAGCCCCCCGAAAGCCTTAAGACTGCTAGACCACGCAGAGCCGCGTGCCGTCGTCGTCGTGCACGACCTCGAGCGTGCGTCCATCCAGCAGCTCCGCGACCTCTGGATCGAGGACGACGACCGTTTCGCCCTGGTGCTCAATGGTTTCGTCGTCGGCCGTCTGCTGGTCCAGGCGCAGCTCGAGCGCGTCGCCCTCGATGACGAAGCGGATGGCGGCCTGTGGCGGCGCGTCGACCTCTTCGAGCAGTTCGGCCAGGTGGGTGCCGGCAGCTTCGGAAAGCGTGAACATGGTGCGGAGTCCTCGCGTGATGGGATTTGTGGGGCCCGGCGACGCAGGCGCGGCCCGTGAAGAACCGGTGGCGCGGCCGCGATCGCGTCCGTCGATCGCCACCCGTGACTGGCGCAGCGTAGCATGCCGAACGCCGAGAGAACAACGGGTTTTTTCGCCCGCCGGGGCGGCCTGTCCGGAAAGAACGTTGCAAATCGCCGAAAAATCGATGTTTCGGGGGCCGCTGCTAGCCGAGGCCGGGGGGCGGCGATAGGATGCCGCCGGCTAGGGCACGGAACCGGTGTTATGACCGCTTGTTCTCGGGGCGCCTGTCGGCGTCGCGTAGTGTCGCCGCCCCGCCTGAGCCGGTACCGGGAACTGGAATACCAGCTGCAAAAAGTGAGGTCTGCAATGAACCACGTTCGTTTCTGGCGGCTGCGGCGCCGGCTGGCCACCCTGGCGGTGGGCACGCCGCTCGTCGTGCCGGGCTTCCTGCAATGCAACTTCGAGGAAGTCACCGCTACCACCACCCTGGACACCCGCGACATCGTCACCACGCTGATCATCAACACGCTGATCGACCCGCTCGAGGCGGCCATCACCGTCGGGGTCGACCGGGTCATCGACAAACTTTCAGGCGAAGACGACGCGTGATCGGCGTCAGCGGAGTACCGGGGAGCTCGCAGACATGACGAACAATCAACCACGGCGCCGGCTGAAGCTGGCGCTGGTCGGCGCAATCGCCGCGATGACGCCGCTCGCGGCCAGCGACGTCGTCACGCTGCAGGACGGCAGCCGCCTCGTCGGCGACGTCCGCATTCTCGATGGCGACACCTTTGTCATCATCACCCAGTTCGCCGGCACGCTCGAGATCGAGGCCGCCCTGATCGAGTCGATCTCGACCGAGGCGCCGGTCAACGTCGAGACCGACACTGGCGACCGCTTTGTCGGGCCGCTGACGTGGACGCCGGGGGCGACCGACGCGTCAATCACCACCGAGTACGGCTTGATGACGATCCCGTCCGAGCAGATCAGCGCGATCTGGCCGGAGGACGCGAAGAGCCCTGACGAGCGGCGGGCCGACGAGGCGATCCAGAAGCTCGAGGAGGAGTACGCCGCCAAGCTGCCCGACTGGAAATTCAGCATCGAGGCCGGAGCGGTCTACAAGGAAGGCAACACCGAGACCTTCGACGCCCGCGGCCGCATCCAGCTCGAGCGGACCACCGACAAGGACCTGCTGCGGTTCTACCTGACGGGCGAGTATGGCGAGGACAACAAGGTTCGCGACACGTCCGAGGTCAAGCTCGGCGCCTACTACGAATACTTGTTCACCGAGCGGCTGTACGCCTATGGTCGCGGCAGCCTCGAGTACGACGAGTTCGAGGACCTTGAGCTGCGGGCGACGATCGCCGGTGGTCCGGGTTACTACCTCATCAAGGAAGACTGGCACGAGCTGAAAGCCCGCGGCGGTCTGGGTTTCCAACACGAGTCGTACCTCAGCGGCGGCGAAGACAGCAATTCGGCCTTCATCGACCTGGGCTACAACTACCGGCTGGACATCGACCCCTACGCCCAATTCACGCACTCGGGCACCTACGAGCCGACATTCGAAGGGCTCGACGATTACCGGCTGGAATTCGACACGGCGCTGGTGTTCCCCCTCGCATCGAGCGAAAACGTCAGTCTGAAGATCGGCGTCACGCACGAGTACGACGCGATGCCTGAGCCCGGCGTCGAGCGTCTCGACACGACCTACTACGGCAACATCCTGATCACGCTCGACTAAGCCAACCCTCCCGAGACACAGGCGTCCCGCCTGCAGTCCCACCGACCGAGAGTGCTCGTAACGAAAATGCCCAGTTAGGTGGCCGAAGCGATTGGGCGGGGCGGGCGTCCGAGCCTGTAAAAAATTTGGTTAACTGGGTGCGGCGCGCGTCCCACCCGCCAGTTTTAAGCGGGCAATCGCCGATCGGCAGGCAGGACGCCCGCCCCGCCTTCGAATGTTTCACATGCCCTTCCGCCCGCCGCCAACGAGCTACCACGCACCTTCGACGGCGGTATTGCGTTGGGCGCGTCAGCCGCCGAGCTTCTCCGCCAGCCACGTTCGGCCGGCGGCCAGGGCGTCGTCGAGCTTCTCGGGGTTCTTGCCGCCGGCCTGCGCCATCGTCGGCGCGCCGCCACCGCCACCGCCGACGACCTTGGCGACTTCCTTGACCAAATCGCCGGCCTTCACGCCGCGCTTCACGAGGTCATCGGTGACGGCCGCCACCAGCAGCGCCTTCGCGCCGGCCTTGACGCCGAAGAGGACCGCGACCGAGCCGAGCTTCTGCTTCAGCAGGTCGGCGCCCTGCTTGAGCTGCTCGACTGGGACGTCGGGCAGCTCGGCGACCACCATCTTCGCGTCACCGACCGTCTCGGCCTCGTCGGCCAGCGCCTTGCAACGCTCGATCACGACGCCGGCCGCGTCGGCCGCCTGGGCCTTCTGCTGCTGCTTGGCTTTCTTCTGGAGCTTCGCGATCGCCTCGCGAACGGCGAAGCGCTGCCGCAGGGTCATCACCTGCTCGCCGAGGGCCTGCTGGAGCTCGGCCGTGCCTTGCGAGAGCGTCTCGAAGTCGTCGGTCGACTCGAGCGCGCGGGCCCTGGTCAGCAGCTGCTCGCCGGTCTGCTCGGCCTCGGCGGCGGCCGATTCGGTCACGCCGACGAGCCGGCGCACGCCCTTGGCGACCGACTCCTCGGCCGTCAGGGCGAAGCGCTCGATCTGCCCGGTGTTGCGGCAGTGCGTTCCGCCGCAGAACTCGATCGAGGCCGCGCGCCAGGCGGGGTTGTCGGGCTGGGCGAGCAGCTCGTCGACGGCGGGCCCGATGCTGAGCACGCGGACGATGTCGGGGTATTTCTCGCCGAAGACCGCCCGCAGGCCGGCGACCTCGAGCGCCTTGGCCTGCTCGACCGGTTGGGCGCGGACGGGCAGGTCGGCTGCGATCTTCTCGTTGACGAGCTGTTCGATGCGGGCGGCCTCCTCGGCGTTGAGCGCCCTGGGGTGGGCGAAGTCGAAGCGGGTCTTCTCCTCGTCGACTAGCGAGCCTTTTTGGGCCACGTGGTCGCCGAGAACCTCGCGCAAGGCCCAGTTCAGCAGGTGTGTCGCGGTGTGGTTCTGGCGGATTCGCTGGCGGCGCTGGTGGACCGTCAGGTCGACCGGCGTGCCGGCCTTGAAGGACCCGGCCAGGACGGTGCCGAGGTGCAGGACCGTGTCACCGAAGCGCTGCGTGTCCGCGACCTGGAACTCGATGTTGTGGGCGGAGCGGATCACGCCGGTGTCGCCAACCTGTCCGCCCTGCTCGGCGTAGAAACAGGTCCGGTCGAGGACGAGCCCGCCGCGGTCGCCGGCTTGCAGGACGACGTCCTTGCCGACGTCGACCGATTCGTCTTCGTTGATGCGCAGGGCGCCGAGGATCATGCCGCCGGCCTCGGTGTTCGCGTATTTGGGTGTGTCGTCGGTCACGCCGAGGGCGGTCACCCGGTCGGGCTGGATGTTGCCGAGTGCCACGCCGCCGCCCTGCGCCGCCCGGGCCCGCTCACGAGCCGCGTCCATCAGCCGCTCGTACTCGCCGATATCGACGGCCAGGCCCTGCTCCTCGGCCATGATCTGCGTGAGGTCGATCGGGAAGCCGTAGGTGTCGTGCAGCTTGAAGGCGTCCTCGCCGCGGATGCGGTTCTTATGGTGTTCGCGGGCCTCGGCGGCGGCCTGGTCGAAGAGGGCGATGCCGCGCTCCAGCGTGCGGCTGAAGGATTCTTCCTCTTCGCGGATGACGGCGGCGACGCGGTCGGGATCCTGCTTGAGTTCCGGAAACGCGTCGCCCATCAGGTCGACCAAGGTCGGGACGAGCCGGCAGAGGAACGGCTCGCGGAGGTTGAAGTACTGCCAGCCGTAGCGAACGCCGCGCCGCAGGATCCGCCGCAGGACGTAGCCGCGGCCTTCCTTGTCCGGGACGGCCCCGTCGGTGATGGCGAACGTCAGGCAGCGCAGGTGGTCGGCGATCACGCGGTAGGTCGTGTCGCGGAGGATCTTCTCGTGCGGGGCGTTGGCACCGGGCAGCAATCCGCCGTAGGGCTCCGCCCTGCTGGTCGCGCGGATCGCGTCGAAGAGTGGCGTGAAGACGTCAGTGTCGTAGTTGCTGGCCTTGCCCTGGAGCAGGGCGGTGACGCGCTCGAAGCCCATGCCGGTGTCGACGTGCTTGGCCGGCAGGGGGGTGAGCTTGCCCGCGGCGTCGCGGTTGAACTGGATGAACACCAGGTTCCAGATTTCGATGACCCGCGCGTCGTCGGCGTTGACGAGCCGGGCGCCGCTCTTGTCGGGCGTTCCGTCGTGGTGGATCTCGCTGCACGGGCCGCACGGACCCGTGTCGCCCATCTCCCAGAAGTTGTCCTTCTTGTTGCCGGGGTGGATGCGCTCGGCCGGGAGGTAGCGCAACCAGAGCTCGCGGGCCTCGTTGTCGGGCGCGAGTCCCTCGTCGCGGTCTCCTTCGAAGTAGGTGGCGTGCAGGCGCTCGGGGTCGAGGCCCCAGTGCTTGACCAACAGCTCCCAGGCCCAGTCGATCGCCTCGGCCTTGAAGTAGTCGCCGAACGACCAGTTGCCGAGCATCTCGAAGAAGGTGTGGTGGTAGGTGTCCTGGCCGACGTCGTCGAGGTCGTTGTGCTTGCCGCCGGCCCGGATGCACTTCTGGGTGTTGGCCGCCCGGGTGTAAGGCCGCGAGCCGGTCCCTAGGAAGACGTCCTTGAACTGGTTCATGCCGGCGTTGGTGAACAGCAGCGTGGGGTCGTCGTGCGGGACCACCGGCGAGGAGGGGGCGAAGGTGTGGGCCTTCTCCTCGAAGAACGCGATGAATTCGCGGCGGATGTCGGCTGCGCTGCGGCTCACGGGCAATTCCTCTCAGGCACGCGGGTCAGGTTTGTCTGCGCGAGCGGGGGATTGTAAAGGACGGCCGGGAATCCGCGAAGCCGGGGTTTGGACGGGCGGCAGGGGGGGCGTGGGTGGGCAGGCCTGAAAAGTACACGGGCCGCCAGCGTCATGCTGACGGCCCGCGCGGTCCATTGGCATTGGAGGACCCTGGGAAGGCACCCTCGCTCCACGCTGAATGCTAGGCGCAGCGCGTTCGGCCGGCCGCCGGGTTGCTCAGGATCCGGTAATAACGACGCCCGCCCGTGCAGCAGCCGCAGCGCCGGTGGTCGATTTTCGTGAGCGTCCGAGAAAAGCTGCGCCGCCGCCGAGGATTGCGGAGCCCGGCCCACCCGATATAGTACGCGGCGTCGTGGGGCCGAAAGCATTTCCGGCCGCGGTTGGGTCGCCACCCGAGGGCGAGGAAACCAAGCTCGTGTCGACTGTTTGCCCGCACGCCGTCCGGCGCCGTCCGCTCTTGTGTTTCACCCTTGCTGCCGTCGTCCTCCTGCCGAGCCTCTGGCCGCGGGTCTATGCCCAGGAAACGGAGCCAGTGCTCGTCGAGGAGGTCCGGATCGAGGGGGTCTCGGAGCAGGAGTCCGACTCGCTCCGCGGCCTGCTGGAGACCCGAGTCGGCTCGCCCTATGACGGGGAGGTGGTGCAGGGGGACCTGCGGGCCCTGCGTCGGATTGACCGCTTCGACAACGCGGTGGTCGAGATCCTGGACGAGGGGCGGGTGGTGGTCTTTTCCGTCGCTCGCCGGCCGCGCATCGAGGCGGTGCGCATCGAGGGGAACGAAGAGTTCGGCGACAGTGACCTGCTGGCGCTGGTGCCGGGGCCGGACACGGCCTTGGACCGTTTTGCAATCGACCGCGGCCTCGCGGAGATCGAGGACAAGTACCAGGACGCGGGCTATTACTTTGTCGAGGTGACGATCGACGAGCAGTTACTTACGGACGAGGGGACGCTGGTCTACCGGGTGATCGAGGGCCCACGCGTTCGCGTCCGCGAGATCGAGTTTGAGGGCAACACGGCCTTCAGCGACGGCCGACTCCGGCGGCTGATCCAGACGAACACGTACATCTGGATCTTTCGGGCCGGGGCGTTTGACGAGGACACGGCTGACCGCGATGCCGTCGAGATCGAGCGGTTTTATCGCAATGAGGGCTACCTGGACGCCCGGGCGGGTTATCGCTTTGACTTTGAGGACATCGAGCAGACCCGGCTGCGGCTGACCTTCGTGATCGAGGAAGGGCCGCGCTACTTCATTGACGAGGTCGAGCTGGAAGGCAACGCGGTCTTTTCCGACAGCCAGGTCCGTGACGTGTTGCGGCTCGGGCCCGGGGAGCCGTTCCGCGACGAGATCTTGCAGGCCGACGTCCGGCGGATCCAAGACCTCTACGGCGAGATTGGGTATATCGACGTCCGCGTCGATGCGAGCTTCGCGTACGTCGAGGCGCCGGAGCTCGTCCGCGTCACCTTTGAGATTCGCGAAGGCGATCGGGCGAAGATCGGCCGGATCACGATCCGCGGCAACCAGGAAACGCAGGACAAGGTGATCCGGCGGGAGCTCCAGTTCTTCCCCGGGGAGGACTTCAACCTGTTGAAGGTCCGTCGGGCGGAGCGGCGGCTGCGCGAGACGGCGTTGTTTAGCCAGGCGACGGTGACGCCGCTGCCGGGTGACGAGCCCGGTGTCCGCGAAGCGCTGGTCGAGGTCGAGGAGGCCGACGCGGTCCTCCTGCTGTTGGGCGTCGGTGTAAGCACGGACAGCGGCGTGCTCGGATCGATCTCGTTGCAGAACCGGAACTTTGACCTGTTCGATTGGCCGCGGTCGTTTGGGGAGTTTTTCCGGGGGCGGTCGTTCCGTGGGGCGGGCCAGCAGTTTCGAATCCAGGCTGAGCCTGGAACCGAGCTCTCGCGATTCCGGATCGATTTTGTCGAGCCGTGGCTCCTCGACCGGCCTTTGCGATTCGGGACGTCGCTTTATCTCTGGGAGCGTGGTCGCGATTCATATGACGAAGGCCGATTCGGCGGGACGGTGAGCCTTGGCCGGCGGTTCGAGAGCGGTCCGCTGGACGGCTGGGCGGTGGAGGGGGCCTTGCGGCTTGAGGCCGTCGACATTGATGACGTCAACTTCTTTGCGGGCCGGGACATCCGCCGCGTGGACGGCAGCCATTTCCTGACGTCGGTGAAGGGGACGATCGTCCGCGACACGACGGACAGCCGCTGGCGTCCGTCGGAAGGCTACCGGGCGACGTTTGCCTGGGAGCAGGTGGGGGCGTTGGGGGGCGATTTCAACTTCGGGAAGCCGACCGCGAGCATCGCGAAATATTTCACCGTCTCGACCGACCAGCTCGAGCGGAAGTCGATCCTGGCGTTGAAGGGGGACATCGGGTTCATCGTCGGCGATGCGCCAGTGTTCGAGCGGTTTTATGCCGGCGGGTTCGGGTCGATGCGGGGCTTCGAGTTCCGCGGTATCTCGCCACGGCAGGGGCTGCGGGATGACGCGGTGGGGGGTGATTTCATCTTGCTGGCGGGGGCGGAGTACTCGTTCCCGCTGTATGGCGAGAACCTTCGCGGCGTGACGTTCCTGGACATGGGGACGGTGGAGGAGGGGTTCGAGATCACGGGCTGGCGGGCGGCGATCGGCTTCGGGCTGCGGATCTACGCCGACTTTTTTGGGCCGGTGCCAATCGTGCTTGATTTCGGCATCCCGATCATCGATGAGGAAGACGACGAAACCCAGATCTTCAACTTCTCGATCGGGGCGGCGTTCTAGGTTGCGGCCTGGTCGAGGGGATCACGATTGGGAAGGGGCTCGCCTTGAGCGGGCGAGCGGCCCGATAAGGAAACGAGCGTCCCGATAGGGAAATCGTCGGGTAAACCAGGTAGCGCCAGGGCCGGCTGGTCGTGGGCGCACACGGTTCCGGGGAGTGGGGTGCTTGTGGCGGCGGCGTGGCGGAAAGATTTGGTTGGATTTTGGGCTGAATTCCAAGAATTTGGGCGGGGTGACAGCTTGACGTCCGCCGCGGCCGAGCTATTATACGTGACCCTCGATAAAACGCTGCTGGCAGTGTCAGTGGCGGTTTTCGGGGGGCGGAGCAGTCGAAGGACTGACGAGCTGAGCGCCGCCCTGAGCCGTGATGACTCGGCGGTCCACGTGAACGAGCGATGCGGTTCGGGTCGTTCGGTGCACGACGGGAAACGACGCCGGGTGGTTGAACAAGCGTGCGTCGGGCTCGTAGCTCAGTTGGTTAGAGCGCGTCCCTGATAAGGACGAGGTCCGAGGTTCGAATCCTCGCGGGCCCATTCGACTGCTTGCGGTTGAGCAGGTTGCCGATCGCGGGCGTGACGGACAAGATGTCGGTGTCGCTCGCGGAAGCATCGGGGCCGTAGCTCAATCGGGAGAGCGCCGCGTTTGCAACGCGGAGGTTGCCGGTTCGATCCCGGTCGGCTCCAGTGGCATGGGCGGCGATAGCAGTGGCGGCGTTGGTGACGCCGCCGTGGTGAAGCGTCACACGCCAGCGGGCAGTTGCGACTGCCTGGCGGCCTGCGACGAGCCGGTTTGGCCGTAGCAGTGACAGCGGTGCATGATCTTTGACAACTGAATCGGTTTGGAAACAAGACGTAGGTATCGCACTGTGCGTACCGGGCGTCTGGCGTCGGATGGCGGTATGCGTCCGGGGCCGGGAGTCGGGTGCGTGCGACAGCGATTTTGCCGATTGCCAGTGTATCTGATGGACCCACGACGCCCCGAGTCGCAGTTGGACTGGGGGCGGGCGTTTCGAGTATTAGCGCCGGGCTTGGCCACAGCTTTTCATAAATATGGTCAAGCACGAAAGGGTGCATGGTGGATGCCTAGGCGTGCAGAGGCGAAGAAGGACGTGGTAGGCTGCGATAAGCTCTGGGGAGCCGCCAAACAGGCTTTGAACCGGAGATGTCCGAATGGGGCAACCTGGCGTCGCTGGGCAACCAGATGGCGTCGTCCGTATCTGAATGCATAGGGTGCGGATGCGAACCCGGGGAACTGAAACATCTCAGTACCCGGAGGAAAGGAAATCAACCGAGACTCCGTAAGTAGCGGCGAGCGAAAGCGGATCAGCCCATGGTTTAGAACCATACGTCAGCGCGAGCTTAGTCGAACACTCTGGAAAGGGTGACCATAGAGGGTGACAGTCCCGTAGGCGGCGGGTGAGCGTTGGCGGTCGAGTAGGTCGGAGCTCGTGGAACTCTGACTGAACATGGGGAGCCCACTCTCCAAGGCTAAGTACTCCTGCACGACCGATAGAGAAGAAGTAAGGCGACTGAAAGGTGAAAAGCACCCCTGCTAGGGGAGTTAAAAGTACCTGAAACCATGTACCTACAAACTGTCGGAGCCCGATGGCTTTGCCCGGGTGACGGCGTACCTTTTGCATAATGGACCGGCGAGTTGTCGTATGTGGCAAGGCTAAGTGCTTCCGGCACGGAGCCGTAGCGAAAGCGAGTCTGAATAGGGCGTATAAGTCGCATGTGGCAGACCCGAAACCAAGTGATCTACCCATGGGCAGGTTGAAGGGACGGTAAAACGTCCTGGAGGACCGAAGCCGGAAACGTTGAAAAGTTTTGGCATGACCTGTGGGGAGGAGTAAAAGTCTAATCAAACTTGGAGATATCTGGTTCTCCCCGAAATGTCTTTTGGGACAGCCTCGGGCCACTACGGTGTGGGGGTAGAGCGACTGAATGGGACGAGGGCCCTTCCCGGGTACCTCCCCCAATCAAACTCCGAATACCACACCGACTATCCCGGGAGTGAGTCTGCGGGCGCTAACGTTCGTGGACGAAAGGGAAACAACCCAGCCCGCCAGCTAAGGTCCCCAAGCTAGACTAAGTGCGTAAGGAAGTTCGTTTTCCGAGACAGCCAGGATGTTGGCTTAGAAGCAGCCACCATTTAAAAAGTGCGTAATAGCTTACTGGTCGAGAAGACGGGCGCCGATAATGATCGGGACTCAAGTCTAGCACCGAAGCTGCGGACGCGTAAGCGTGGTAGGGGAGCGTACTACGAGAGATACAAGCCATACCGTGAGGAGTGGTGTCGGCTCGTAGTAGTGAGAATGCCGGTATGAGTAACGCTAAAGCGGGTGAGAATCCCGCTCGCCGTAAGCCCAAGGTTTCCTGGGGAAGGGAAATCCGCCCAGGGTTAGTCGGACCCTAAGTCGAGGCCGAAAGGCGTAGACGATG
>CAZCKC010000055.1:0-21135 GCA_964499235.1 uncultured Planctomycetales bacterium
TGTCGTGCACGATGACCGTGCCACGAAGCACCTGCACCCAGCCGGAGCGGCCCGACGCAAGGTTCAGGCCCACCTTGTCTGTCGGCGTGAGGTCCGCAAGGTAGACCCACACGTATTCCCTCCTTTTGAATGTTGTACTATTCACTGTTGTCACACATATCTTACGCCAAGTCGACCGGCAGGTTCTCTTTCGGAGATTAGGCGCTTTCCCAATGCCTCAAAGGGACGCAAACGGCGGGAATCGTCGTCTTGGGGCTTCAGGCTGGCTCGACGAGGCCGCCGGGAGGGCCTAAAACGTCGCCATGCAGCTCACGACGCTCGATTGGCTGGTGATCGCCGGCTGCCTGACGCTGGCGTTCGGGCCGGCCCTGCTCTTCACCCGCCGGGCCAGCCGCGGCACCGCCGAGTTCTTCGCCACCGGCCGGTCGGCGCCCTGGTGGCTGCTCGGCACCTCGATGGTCGCCACGACGTTTGCGACCGACACTCCCCTGCTGGTCTCCAACCTGGTCCGCACCGACGGTGTCGCCGCCAACTGGGGCTGGTGGGCCCTGCTGCTCAGCGGGATGCTGACGGTGTTTTTCTACGCCCGGCTGTGGCGGCGCAGCGGCGTGCTCACCGATCTCGAGTTTTACGAGTTGCGTTACTCGGGCCGATCGGCCACCGCCGTCCGCGCGTTCCGCGCCCTGTTCCTCGGCGTCTTCATCAACGGCTTCATCCTGGCCAACGTGACGCTGGCGATGGTCAAGATCGCGAACGTGATGCTCGGCTGGGACATGTGGCTGACACTCACCGTTTGCGCTGTACTGTGCGTCGGGTTTGCGGCCGCCTCGGGCTTGTGGGGCGTGCTGGCCGCCGACCTGGTTCAGTTTGGGATCGCGATGGCCGGCGTGATCGTGGCCGCGTGGTTCAGCCTCGCTCATCCGGCGGTCGGGGGCCTCGCGGGCATGCTTCAGCAGGTCGACCCTGAGAAGCTCCAACTGCTCCCTTCCGGCAACAACCTCGTCGAGCTGCTGATCATCCCGATGGCGGTCCTGTGGTGGGCGACCTGGTACCCCGGTACAGAGCCGGGCGGCGGCAGCTACGTCGCGCAGCGAATCCTGGCCGCCAAGAGCGAACAACACGCTCTCGGCGCCACGCTTTGGTTCAACATCGCCCACTACGCGCTCCGCCCGTGGCCGTGGATCATCGTCGCGCTCTGTTCGCTGATCGTGTATCCCGACCTGGCGGCCATCCGCGACCAGTTTCCGCAACTCGAGGAGAAGCTGGTCCAGGACGACATCGCCTACCCGGCGATGCTGACGCTCCTGCCGGCGGGGGCGGTCGGGCTGCTGGTGGCGTCGCTGCTGTCGGCGTACATCTCGACGATGTCGACGCAGCTGAACTGGGCGTCGTCGTACCTGGTGCACGACTTTTACCGGCGGTTCCTGCGCCCGGACGCCACCGAGCGCCACTACGTCGCCATCGCGCGGCTGACGACCGCCCTGCTGATGGGCCTGGGCGTCGCGCTGGTGCCGTACATCGAGTCGGCGGAGGCGGGCTTCAAGCTCCTGCTCTCGATCGGGGCCGGCACAGGCCTGGTCTACCTGTTGCGGTGGTACTGGTGGCGGGTGAACGCCTGGGCGGAGATCGCCGCCATGATCGCCTGCTTTGTCGCGACCGTCGGCCTGCGGCTCTACAACCAGCAGGTGAGCCCGGACCACGCGCTCGACGACACCGAGCTGCTGCTGATCACGGTCGCGGTCACCACGCTGGCATGGGTGCCGGTGATGTTCCTCACCCGCCCGACGGCCGACGACCGGCTCGTCAGCTTCTACGAGCTGACCCGCCCCGCCGGCCCCGGCTGGGCCCGCGTCCGCCGTCTGGCGGCGCCCGGCACCGCCTCGCCGGACCACCCGGGCCAGGCGTTCGCCAGCTGGATCCTCGCGTGCGTGATGGTCTACGCCGCGCTCTTCGGCGTCGGCTGGTTCGTTTACCAGCAGACGTTGGCGGGCACCGCCGCGCTCGCCCTCGCCGGGGTGACCGCCGGCGCGTTGTGGCGACTCCAGCGTCGCGGCGCTGGATCGGCACCGGCCCGCTAGCCGCGAAGATTCTCCCGCGGACCCGCTTGCCACACCGCCGGGACGGTACAATCGCACCGCCTAAGCGGCGCCGGCGACGCACCCCGATGACACACCCCCTGCCGTTCGAAATTCAGGCCCAGCCCGATGATTCCGCCTGCGGCCCCACCTGCCTGCACGCGGTCTATCGCTACTTCGGCGACTCGATCTCTCTCGCGCAGGTCGTCGCCGAAGTCAGCCGCCTCGAGAACGGCGGCACGCTGGCGGTCATGCTGGCCAACCACGCCCTGCGACGCGGCTACCACGCGACGATCTACGCCTATAACCTCCAGCTCTTCGACCCGACCTGGTTCGCCGAACCCGGGACCGATCTGACGGCCAAGCTCCGCGCGCAGGCGGAGGTCAAGCCGGACCCCAAGCTCCGCGCCGCCACCGCCGCGTTCCTCGAGTACTTACGCCTCCGCGGCCGCGTCACGCTCCGCGACCTGACCCCCGGCCTGATTCGCCGCGCGCTGACCCGCGGCACCCCCGTGCTCACCGGGCTTAGTGCAACCTACCTCTACCAGACCATGCGCGAGTACGGGCCCGACGACGACGAAGACGACGTCCGCGGGCTGCCGACTGGCCACTTCGTCGTGCTTTGCGGCTACGACCCGCAGACACGGCGCGTCCACGTGGCGGATCCGCTGCATCCCAACCCGCTCCAGCTCGGCAACACCTACGCCATCGCGATCGAGCGCGTGTTGTGCGCCGTCCTGCTCGGCGTACTCACCTACGACGCCAACCTGCTCGTCCTGCGCCCCGGCGGGGCGCGTTAGGATCCTCCCGTGCGCCCGTTGATCGTGGTCGACAACCCCCAGACCTGGCCGCTGGATATCCCCGAGACCGAAGTCGCCAGCGCGAAGCAGTACCTCACCGACCCGCACTTCGCGCAGCGCCGCGGCCTGCAGGTCTTCAATCTCTGCCGTTCCTACCGCTACCAGGCGACCGGCTATTACGTGTCGCTGCTCGCCCTCGCCCGCGGGCACAAGCCGTTGCCGGCCCTCGCCACGATCCAAGACATGAAGTCGCTCACCATGCGGCGCCTCGCCTCCGAAGAGCTCGACCCGCTCATGCAGCGCAGCCTGCGCTTCGTCCAGTCGAACACTTTCGTGCTCAGCATTTATTTCGGCCGCAATCTGGCCAAACGCTACGACACGCTGACTACGCAGCTCTTCCGCTGCTTCCGCGCCCCGCTGCTGCGGGCCGAGTTCGCCCGCGACGCCGGTAGCTGGCGCCTCCGCACCGTCCGCGCCATCGCCGCCAAGGAAATCCCCGGCAGCCACCTGCCCTTCGTCACCGCCGCCGCCCGGCGCTTCTTCGAGCAGAAGTACGCGCCCAGCGCCCGCCGCAGCCGCACGATCTACAGCCTCGCGATCCTCCACGACCCTGACGAGCGGACGGCCCCCTCCAACCCGCGGGCCCTCACGCATTTCGCCGCCGCCGCCCGCCGGCTCGGCATCGGCGTCGAGCTGATCCAGAAGGACGACTACGCCCGCCTCGCCGAGTTCGACGCGCTGTTCATCCGTGAGACGACGGCCGTCAACCACCACACCTACCGTTTCGCCCGCCGCGCCGCGGCCGAGGGCCTCGTCGTCATCGACGACCCCGAATCGATCCTGAAGTGCACCAACAAGGTGTTCCTCAGCGAGTTGCTCGCCCGCCACCAGATTCCACAACCCCGCACGCTGATCGTGCATGCCGAGAACCGCGACCGCATCGCGGCAGCCGTCGGGTTCCCGTGCGTCCTGAAGCAGCCCGACAGCTCGTTCTCCCAGGGCGTCGAGAAGGTTGAGGACCCGGCCGCACTTCAGGCGGCGCTCGACCCCCTGCTGGCCGAGTCCGCCCTGGTCATCGCCCAGGCGTTCACGCCGACAGCGTTCGACTGGCGGATCGGCATCGTCGCCAACGCCCCGCTCTACGCCTGCCGCTATCACATGGTTCCCGCCCACTGGCAGATCATCCGCACCGAGCCCGACGGCCAGCTCCAGGACGGCCTCGTCGACGCAGTCGACCTCAACGACGTCCCGCGGCCCGTGCTCCGCAGCGCCCTGCGGGCCGCCCGCCTGATCGGCGACGGGCTCTACGGCGTCGACGTCAAGCAGGTCCGCCAGCGGGCCCTCGTCATCGAGGTCAACGACAACCCCAGCATCGACAGCGGGTTCGAAGACCGCCACCTGAAGCGCGCCCTCTACGACCGGATCATGAGCGTCTTCCTCGAGCGCATCACCGCCACCAAGCACATCAACGGAAAGCCACCGCGATGAGCACCGCCCCCGGGCTGTTCAGCTGCTACGGCGTCGAAATTGAGTACATGATCGTCGACCACGCGACGCTCGACGTGCGGCCGCTTTGCGATCAGCTGCTCGCGGCCGACGGTGAGCCGCCGCCGGCCGAGCGCGACGCGGGCCCGATCGCCTGGTCCAACGAGCTCGTCCTGCACGTGCTGGAGCTGAAAACCAACGGCCCGGTGCCCACGCTGGCCGGTCTGGCGGACGTCTTCCAGCAATCGATCCAGACGGCCAATACGCTGCTAACCCCCCGCGGCGCTCGGCTGCTGCCGACCGGCATGCACCCGTGGATGGACCCCCTCACCGAGACGCGGATCTGGCCGCACGAGTACGGCCCCGTCTATCACGCCTTCGACCGAATCTTCGGCTGCCGCGGCCACGGCTGGTCAAACCTGCAGAGCACCCACCTGAACCTGCCGTTCGCCGACGACGACGAGTTCGGTCGCCTGCACGCCGCGGTCCGGCTGCTGCTGCCGGTGCTGCCCGGCCTGGCCGCCAGCTCACCCATCGTCGCGGCGCGGCCGAGCGGTCAGCTCGACACCCGGCTTGTCCACTACTGCCGGAACGCCACCCGCATTCCGGCGGTTACCGGCAACGTGATTCCCGAGCCGGTCTTCTCCCAAGCCGCGTACGAGGGCGAAGTCCTCGCCCCGCTGTATGCCGCGATCCGGCCGCATGACCCGGACGGCCTGCTCCAGCACGAGTGGCTCAATGCCCGCGGCGCCATCGCCCGCTTCGACCGCGGCGCGATCGAGATCCGCCTGCTGGATACCCAGGAGTGTCCGGCCGCGGACCTCGCGATCCTGGCGTTGATCGTGCACGTGCTTCAGGCGCTCGTCGAAGAACGCTGGTCGCATCGCGCCGACCAGGAAGCCTGGGAAGTCGAGCCGTTGGCGCAGGTGCTACAGGCCGGGATCGTCGCAGCCGACCAGGCGGCGATCACTGACGCCACGTACCTGGGGATGTTTGGCATGCACCAGCGACCACCGCTGACCGTCAGGGAATTTTGGCGGGCTTTGGCTGAGCGCGTGCTCCCGCCGGCCGTGTGGTCGGAGCACGGACCCTGCCTCGAGCCGGTCCTGACGCACGGGCCGCTCGCGCGGCGCATCCTCGCCGCCCTCCCGCCGACCCCGACACGCGATGACTTGGAAGAGGTCTACGCTACGCTCGCGGATTGCCTCGCGGCAGGCCGCGGTTTCACGGGGGAATTGTGAAACGCGTTCAGTCGTTCCACAGCCCCTGGAACGCGTTCAGGTCGCTGGCATCGACGTCGGCGTCGCCGTCGAGGTCGCAGACGCGACAGTTATGGCCGTCGGGAAAGGTGAGCTCCGGCCCGGCCAGGCAGAACAGGAAGCGGGCGAAGTCCAGCGAATCGCAGTCACCATCCTCATCGAAGTCGCACGGCAACGGCGGGCCGCACCCGCCAAACTGCAGCGCGAGCTGGTCCCAGAGCTCGTTGCGGCCCTCGTCGTAGCCGAGCGCCCACATGCCGACGCCCTGCAAGCCGCGATCGATGGCGAGCTGGTACTTGAGCCCGAGGCTCTCGGCGTCGTCGTACCACACCTGGTTCCACGACCCGTTTGAGAACCAGCGGTACCACGGCGTCTGCGAGGCACTGTCCCACAGCCGCCCGTAGAACGCCGCGTTCGGCTCGTCGTTGAAGAACCGCGTCGACCCGATGAAGGCCGTCACATCCCCCCGCGGCGCGCTCGAGGTCGTCCGCCAGTGGTGTCCGTAATACGGCACGCCGAGGATCAGCTTCTCCGGCGGCACACCAGCGTACTGCACGTCAACCGTGTTGGTGATGCTGATGCCGCTGCTGGTCAGCGGCGCGTTCGGCCCGGCGTTCGAGCTCCAGCTGCCCGCGAACTGGTAGCCCATGATGAACAGCGCGTCGACGTGCGGCGCGAGGCCGACGAAGTCCCAGCGGTCACTCCAGTTCACCGCTGGCGTCGCGATCGTCAGTTCGGTGCCCGGCAGCTCGGCATCGAGATACGCCCGCAGGTCGGCCATGAAGTCGTTGATTTCATCCTGCCAGGTCGTCCCGCTCTCGAAGTCGATGTTCAGCCCGTCAGCATTGCCGGCGATCAACTGGTCACGCATGTTCTCGAAGAAGTTCTGCTTGTACTGCGGCGTGCTGATCAACGTGTCGATCGCCGGCCCGTCAAACAGCGCCACCACCAGCACCACCTTCACGTCGTTGGCCTTGGCTTCATTGATCACGTTCCACCACGGCCAGCCGCGCGTGTTCGTCACGTTCCCAAATTGGTTCACCTCGAGCGAAAAGCACGCCACGTGCGTCAGCAAATCCCATCGCAGCGGCGTCGGGTTCTCCCAGTAGGGGAGGTAGCCGAAGATCGTCCGGCACGGCCGCGAGGATGCCGACGTTGTCGTGGTCGACCCGGCCAGCGTGTGCGCCCGCGACTGCAGCAGCGGCGCGACCAGGCCGGCCGCCGGCTGCTGGTCGCGGTTCGCCAGCCAGTCGGCGTGGTGCGGACTGCTGGGCAGTTCGGCCGGCTCCGCGATTGCGAAAACCGGGGCGCAGAATAACAGCAGGGCGAACGTCCAACGCATCTTCTCTCACCATTCCAGGTTAGGCCGGAAAGCGGACGGTCCGGGGACTGCTTTCGGCGAGCTCACCAATTATTACAGCATCTTAGGCAGTCCAAAGTGCGAAATCACCCGCATTCGGGCTGGGCGTACCGCGCTGCACGCCGGGTTATCAGTCCCCTTTCCGGATCACGCGGTTATAGGCCGCGGCCACCCGGTATTTCGAGCACCGCAAAACCCCAAACGGTAAACCGCCAGGCCGCAAGGATTATGCCGCAATCCCCGCTCCCACCGAGCTCATAAGCACCAACTCGATCATGCTGCTGGCGTCGGGGGCGACGCGAACGCCGTGCCGAGCGGCATCGCAGATTTCGGCTCCGGCCGGAGCGTGATCACCGCGGCCCGCGGTGAACGTCTTCCAGGCCCCGGTCGACCGCGGCGTCCCAGCAATCCGGCCACATCGGTCGGTGTTTCGGCGCGGGGGCAATTCGAAGGCCGACTGGTCGCCGGCTACACCCTCGCGCAGCCGGGTGGTTGTGTTCGTCGGTGCCGCGGTCGCCACCGGAATCGCGCCCCGCTGGCAAGGTCCGGCACCCGCCCTCGCTAGCTCCGACACCGGACGACGCGGTTGCGACACGCGCCGCCGGCCCGCTAAACTCCCACTTTGGTGGTGCGTGCTCGAGGATCATGCTCGCCCGACCCCCCGGTGACGCGCGGCGCCTGACCTTGCCGCGGCGAGTGTGTCTGCCTCGCTGAAGAGTTCCCGCGCAAAGGACCTGCACCGCCGTGTTTACCCAGCTCAACCGCCACATCAAGCGGCTCGTCCTGCGGCAGCAACGCAGCCGCCCGATCGTCCGCCTGAGCGACACCACCCTCCGCGACGGCTGCCAGACCCCCGGCGTCCGCCTTCAGCCGGCCGAAAAGGCTGAGATCGCCGCCGCCCTCGCCGCGGCCGGCGTGCACTCGATCGACTGTGGCTTTCCGGCCGCCGGTCCAGTCGAGCTGGCCGGGGTGAAGGCGATCGCCCAGGCCGTTCGCGGCCCGGTGCTGTCCGCCCACGCCCGCACCAAGCGCGAGGACATCGACATTGCGGCCGAGGCGTTGGCCGCCGTCTCGCCATTGAAGCGGGCCGTGACGATCTTCATCGGCATCAGCCCGACGCATCGCGAGCACAAGCACGGGCTCAGCAAGTCGCAGGTCATCGACGCGGTGACCGACGCCGTCCGCTACGCGTCGCAGCACTTCGAGCTGATCTCCTTCGGGCCCGAAGACGCCTCGCGCACCGAGCCCGAGTTCCTGCACGCGATCTACCAGGCGGCGATCGCGGCCGGCTGCATCTCAATCGGCTACACCGACACCGTCGGCGTCCAGACGCCCGACAAGGTCTACGACACGCTCCGCCGCGTGCAGGACGAAGTCCCGAATATCGGCGACGCGCTCCAGGCCGTGCACTTCCACAACGACCTCGGCCTCGCCACCGCCAACGCGCTCGCCGCGATCAAGGCCGGCGCGCATATCGTGCAAGGCACCGTCAACGGCATCGGCGAACGGGCCGGCAACACGGCGATCGAAGAGGTCGCGCTCGCGCTGTACCTGCACCGCGAAGAGTACCGCAGGTCCTGCGCCGTCAAGCTTGACGCCCTGACCGCCCTCTCGCAGCTCGTGGCGGAGCGCACCGGCTTCCGGCCTGCCGGCAACAAGGCCGTCGTCGGCACGCACCTCTTCCGCACCGAGACCGGCGTCCACCAGGACGGCCTGCTCAAGAACCCGATGACCTACCTGCCCTACCCGCCGGAGCTCGTCGGCGCCGGGCCCGTGGAGTTCGGCCTCGGCCCAAACAGCGGCCGCAAGGCAGTCCGCCGCGAGCTCGAGGCCCAGGGGCTGCCCGCCGGGGAGGAGTACGTCGAACAGGTGCTCGGCTTCCTGAAGGGCGGCGACTTCAACGCCAGCGAGAACGCGGAAGTGCAAGCGTTCCTGGAACGCCTGCGCCCGCATCTCGGGCCCGACGACGCCAAGCGGGCCAGCTGACCGATGGCGGAGCGGGCCCACACGCCGACGGCAACGCAACCGGTATCCGCGTCGGATCCGGCGCGCTCGCGTCTCGAGACCGAGCACGTGCTGGTGACCGGCGCCGCCGGCTGGTTGGGCGGCGTGATCGCCGAGCTTCTGGCGACGGCAGGGCACCCCGTCCGCGTCACCGATCGCGTCGCGATCCGGCCCGCCGCCCGCCGCGCGGTCCGCACCGGCGATCTCCGCGACCCCGCCTTCTGCCGGGAACTCGTCGCGGGCGTCACCACCGTCGTCCATTGCGCAGCCCGCCAGTACCACCAGCACCTGCCCCGCCGGCAGCGCGAGCGTGTCTTCGCCGAGAACGTCGCGATGTCGCAGGCACTTGCGACGGCCGTCAGCGAAAGCGACGCGCAGCACGTCGTCTTCATCTCCAGCGACATGGTCTACGGCGCCGACCGGCCCAACCCGACACGCGAGAGCGATCCACTCCGACCCGCCGGTCCCTACGGTCGCAGCAAGGTCCGCTGCGAGCAGTGCTGGCAGCAGCTCGCCGGTCCGCAGCGAACCGTGACGATCCTGCGGCCGCGGGTGATTGTCGGCCCCGGTCGCCAGGGCGTGCTGCGGAACCTGTTCGAAAGCGTCCGCGCCGGCCGCCGCGTGCCGATCATCGGCCGAGGCGACAACCGCTATCAGCTGGTGTCGGTCGCCGATGTTGCCCGCGCCGCCGTGCTGGCGATCGCGGGTCGCGTCGCGGGCTGCTTCAACCTCGGCTCGCGCGAGCCGCTGACCGTAAGAGCGTTGCTCAGCCTGCTGATCGCCGCTGCCGGCAGCCGTTCTCGGCTTCTGCCGTTGCCCGCGGGTCCCAGCCGCGCGGCGCTCGCGCTGCTGGACCGCTTTGGCCGCGCGCCGCTCACACCGGAGCAGTACTGCACCACCGCGGCGGACCAGGTCGTCGACATCACGCGGGCCCGCGATATCCTGGGCTGGGAACCGCTGGAGCACGACGACGCGATGCTGGTTGCCGCTTACCGCGCTTACCTGGCGGACCGCGCGACTTGATGACACCCCCTGCCGCTCCAGCGTCGACCAGGAGACTGTGGCGCGGGTTGGGCGTGGCGGCCCTGCTCGTGGCGACGACGCTGCTCGCGCACGGTTGGTCGCTGGCCGACGGCGCGGTGCTCGACGACCACTGGCACCAGTACGGGCTGCGGACGCACGGCTGGTCGTTGACGGAACTGCAGCGCACGCTGACCATCGAACCCGCCCAGTGGCTGACGCTCTGGTGGCAGACCGAGCCCGCGCGGTGGGAATACTTCCGCCCCGGCTTCATCCTGCTGATGAAGTTCTTCTACGTGGTGATCGGCGGCGAAGCGCCGTGGGTCCTGCACGCGCTCGCCATTGGCTTGCATGCGCTGAGCGCGGGGCTGATCTACCCCGTCGGCCGGCGGCTCGGCCTGCCATTCCTGCCAGCGCTCGGGGCCGCCCTCGCCTTCATCGTCTACCCACACGCCTTGATGACGGTCGCGTGGTCGTCGTCGCTGAACGTCGTCGCGAGCACGACGCTGACCCTCGCCGCCTTCGCCGCTTACCTGAAGGCAAGCGGCGTGCACCGCAGCACACTGGCCGCCCGCGGCACGCCGCCCCCAATGCGCTGGGGCTGGTACGTTGCTACCCTCATGCTTTGGCTGCTCGCGCTGACGCTCCGCGAGACCGCGCTCATCCTGCCCGCGGTCCTCGCCGCGACCGACCTCGCATTTCACCCTGCGCGCGGCCTACGGCACCGAATCCGCGTCTACATCCCTCTCGCAGCGCTTGCCGTCGTCTTCGTCATCCTGCGCCTTCAGCTCGTCCAGCAGCCGATGCCCGACGTCTACGTGCAACGCCCCGAAGGCAGCCTCGCCGCCTACGCCGCCTGGGCGAGCGCCAAGCTCGTCCACTACCTCGCAACCGCCGTCTGGTTCGCGCCGATGACCATCGGCCCCACCGGCCGGCTGCACCCCTGGTCAGAAGCACCACTCGACTACGCCTTCATGCTCGGCCTGCTCGCCGGCGCGGCAGCGGTTTACATCTGGCTCGCGCGACGCCGGCCGGGCTGGTGGCTGTGGCCGCTGTGGATCCTCCTCGCCGTCCTGCCCGTGACGCCGGTGATCGCGACGCCGCACTCGGGTTACTTGCCGGGCATCGGCGTCGCGTTCGCGGTGGGCTGGATCGCAGCAGGACGGCGTACCGCCCACCGCCCCGATTGGCCACGTCTCCGCCGCACGCTCCTCGTCGGCTACCTCTGTTTGGCCAGCCTCTTCACGCTCTTCAATCGCTGGCAGTGGACCGCGATCATCGCGGCCGAACAGCTCGTGGTCGAGTGGGTCGCCGCCCGCCCGCCTGCCGCCACCGCCGAGCACGTCTTCTTCATCAACCTCCCCTTCGTGAACGTCTACGCGAAGCCGGCCCTCGACCGCCGGCTCGGGCCGCCCTTCACACAAGCCAATGCCGCCGTTTTGACCTTCGCACCGGACGCATTCTGGCTGCACCAGCACAGCCGACTACGCGTGCGCGACGCGCACACGCTCGAGCTCTCGATTACCGGCCGGCCGTACTTCTCCGGCCTGCTCGGCCGCTTCCTGCTCGCCGGCTTCCGCAACGACGACCGCCTCCCGCCGGGCTACACCGAGAGCACGACTGAGTTCACGGCCCACGTTGAGACGCTCGAGCCCCGCGGCGTCCGCACGCTGCGCTTCCGCTTCGAGCGGCCGCTGAACGATCCGCGCTATGCGTTCTACTTCACGAGCCCCGCCTGCGGCGCGTCCCGGCTGGACTTCGACTGGCTCGAACGAGAACAACGCACGCCCGCCGCCCCGCTCGCGGCCGAAGATGCCATCGAAAAAGCCGCAGCCGCCCTGCACCTCGGCCGCGCTGCCGCCGGCGACGCCCTGCTCGCAACGGTTGTGGATCCGGCCTCCCCGCACCACGAGCAAGCCGCGGCCGCGATCCGCCCCGTCGCCACGTTCGTCGGCGCAGCGCTCGGCGGCCCCACCGTCCCGACCCCATCCACCACCGACGCCTGGCGCGAATTCGGCACGTGGTGGCGGACGCGGGTCACCGACCGGGCCCTCGCCGACAGCTGGCTGCTTCGCAACGACTTCAACGACCTCATCAAGCAGCGCGAAGAGGTGCCGAACGCCCGCATGTGGATGAGGATGCTGATTCGCTCCGACCTCTACCTGACGGGGCCGCCCTTCCCCGGCCCGCCCTTTCGCAGCCCACCCGCCAACTGACAAGGCGCCCACCGCCCGTCCGCGCCTCTCACGGCAGGTTCGCCGCCGGCCCGCGCTCGGGGTCAAAGAAGTTCACCAGCAGGCTGTAGAAATACCGCTGCGCATACGGCGCAAAGCCGAGGTGTCCGCCGCCCGGCAACATCAATGCCGCCACCCGCGGGTTGTCGATCATCGCTACGAGGTCCGCCACGTCCTGCGCATTGCCCATCGGATCGTTGGCCGCGTGCAGGATCAGCGTCGGCACCCGCGCATGCTCGAGCTTGTTCCCCGCCGGCAGGTCGCGGTACGGCAGCAGCCGCAGGTACGTGAGTCCCTCCGCCACGATCTCCGGGTAGTAGCCCGGCTCGCGGGCGAGCTCGGTATCGATCAGGTCGCGTAGGCTGCCGTTCACCGCGTTCCCCTTGCGCCGCTGCCGCGCTTCCACCTCCTGCTGGAACTTGTCGATGATCGCATCGTCCCAGATCGACCAGGACAGCTCGCAGCGATCGGCGAATTCCTCAAAACGAAGCGTCGGCGACAACGCGATCACGCCCGCCTCGTAATGCCGATCCGCCGTCGGCTGGTACCGCAGCGGCCGCAGGCGCGGCGCGACGAACGGACTCTCCGCCGGCCGCCCCGTTTCCCACGCCGCCAGTAGCGCCTTGTTCGCCCCCCAGCACGCCCCGATCAGGCCCGTGCGCCGAACCTCCGGCCGCACCTGGAGCCACTCGGCCACCGCCAGCAGGTCGGCCGTCTCGCGCACGCCGAACGTGTACGGCACATCCGGATGGAACCGCTCGGTCTGCCCCGCCCCGCGCTGCTCCAGTCCCAGCACGTGGTAGCCGTTGGCCAGGAAGAGCTGGCTCAGGATCCGGCTCCGCCGCGGCCCGGTGTCGCCGAAGAAGCCCGGCAGGATCACGATGCAGTCCGCCTCGATCACCTGCCCGTCGCGCCGCGCCAGCCCGAGTTGCCCGAAGAGCTCCAGCTCGGCGTTGATCGGGATCGACACCCACTCACAGCCCGGCCACGTCGGCGCCCGCTCCTCGATGTACAGGTCCGCCCCAGTCGACTGCGCACTGTGCAGCACGCCGTCAAAGTTCCCTAACACTGTGTGCACCGTCGCCGCGTCGAGATCGAATGCCGCCAGGACATCGATCGGCTCCCCGGCCGCATCGGTCAGCTCCGCGGTCACGCGCGCCGGTGGATCGTCGGCCGGCAACTCGTCCGCGAACGCATCGCGAAAGTACGCGATCCACGCCCGGGTGTGCCCCTCGCGCGCGACGTCGGACACCGGGAGCTCGACCCTGCGCACGTCGACCGCCCGGTGCGGAAACGCCTGCTCGCTAAAGCAGCCGGCGCTCAGCAACCCGCAAGCCGTCAGCACTCCCAGCACCCACCCGCGGCGACTACTCAGCATGCTCGGCCTGCCACGTCTCCACCAACGCATCGAGCGCGCTCCGCAACTCCGACATCGCCACCGGCTCCGGTATCTGCCCGTACGTGCTCATCACGAACGCCGTTGACGATTCCCGCCGCAGGCTGCCGTGCGTCGCCCAGTGCTCGATGAAATGCCACATAAACCCATCCCCCGACAGCCACCCGGGCGCCAGCGACACGACCACGTCCGGCGGATGCCTGTACGCGCCGTGCCAGACATCCCACAGCCGCCGCACCGGATCCGGATAGCGATGCGCCACCGTCGCCTTAAACAACCGCTTACTCGCGACGAAACCGTCCTCCCTCACCGCGCCCGCTTCCCGGAGCTCAGCAAGAACCGGCCCTAACGCCAGCGGATCTCCGAATATCGGCCGATACCGAAAGCCGGCGTTCGACCGCTCGATCAGCGCTCGCCCGTCCGCGCTCAGCACGACGACCGCCCCCTCATCGGGATACGCCACGAGCTCCACGCCGCTGAACCCGGCCAGCGCCCGGGCCAGCGCCACCCGCTCCGGCCCGTAGATCGCCGCCATGCTCACCAGCCCGAACTCCGGCACGAACACGCTGGCCGGCTGCGGCGGCGTCCGCCAGCCCTCGAACCCGGCCGCCGCCAGCTCGTCGCCAAGCTTCATCCGCCGGTGCGGCCCGAACGCATGCCCGTGATCCGACATCACCGTGATGTGCAGCTTGCCGCGGTAGCGCTGCGTCAGCTGCTGGCACAGTTGGTCCACCAGCAGCAAGGCCTGCTGGTGGCCCGTCCGCCCGCGCCACATCCCCAGCCCCGACGTCGACACGACGTAGCCGACGAACTCGCCCGGTCCCGCCGCCGCCAGCTGCCGCTCGATTGCGCCCAGCTCGTGCTCCAGCCATGCGAACGAGTCCAGGTACGACCAGGCGTGATCGCCATACGGCAGGTAATAGTCCACCGCGGCCAGCCACGCGCTGTTCGTCTTGTCCAGATACTCTTTCGTGGCATCGCTCCGCCGCCCATTCTTCACGTGCGCTGCCTCGACCGCCGGCGTCGGCCGCAACCCGAAGAACTCGTTGAGCGCGACATCCGTCATCACCGGAAACGGGCTGATCACCCGCTGCGGGGGCGCACACAAACGAAACGCCCCGTGCCGGTGCAGGTCCGCCGCCACGTCATGCGGCACGCTGTCCATGATCAGCAGCAGGTGCTGTTCCGCCGCCGCCCGCTGCTGCTCGAGGTCCAGTTCCGCAACCACGGTCCCGGCGCTCGCATCCATGAAAAGCAACGCCGCCACCCGGCCACGCTCGTCCAGCCGATACCCGTAGTCCGCCGCCCCGTCGCCGTCCGTGTCGTACAGCGGCTGCCGAGCATCGTCGTCGAAATAGCTCACGGGCGCGGCCGGAAACCCCGTCGGCCCCGGCCCGGCGCAACCCACCACCCAGACGACCAACGCCATGGCCGCCAGCAGCGCCGCACGCCCCGCCGCGACCGGCGCTGTTCGTCCCTCACCAGGCCCCTCGGCCGGCCATCGCAAAGTTAGTGACCACCGTTGTTTCATCAGGAGAATCGACACTCGGCAGGAGCAGGGGTCAGTCCGGCGCGGTACTTTCCATACGCCTTCCAGCCGGCATCCTGACCAACCCGCCGAGCAGCGTCAACAAAACCGCCCAGCCGCCCACCGCGCAACCTGGGAACCACTACTCAATGACCGCGCCGGCCGCGCTCATCTCGTCCAGCGCCCCCGCCCCGTCCTCCGCCGACACCGGCCGCGTCGCCGCCGCGATCAGCACGACCTCGAACCCCGTCTGGCGGGCGTCGAGCACGCTCGCCCGCACGCAGACGTCCTGCGCCAGCCCGCCAACGAGCAGCCGCCGCACGCCGTCCCGCTCCAGCCGCTGAGAGAATCCCGTCTGATCGAACACCGAGTACTGGTCCTGGTCGAACCGCACGCCCTTCGTCACGACCACCGTCGCGGTCGGCAGTTCGAGCCGCGGGTGAAACCGCGCGCCCGGGCTGTCCTGCAGGCAGTGCACCGGCCACGGGCCCCCGAAGTCCTGAAAGCTGACGTGGCCCACCGGGTGCCAGTCCCGCGACGCGTAGACCGGGCGGTTCCGATTGACGGCCACCTGAGCCCATGCATTGAGCACGGGCACGACCCCGTCGCCCCCGGGCACGGCCAGCGCGCCGCCGGGACAGAAGTCGTTCTGCACGTCCACGATCAGCAGCGCGTCGCCGTCTTGAAAGGTCTTCTCAGGATCAGCCATGGCGTGCTCCCTGCAAGCCGTTGCACGAACGGCGTCACGTGGCGGCCGCGCGGGCCACCTCCGCCTGATAGTCGGCCAGCGCCGCGCTGACCTCGACCGGGTAGCGGGGCGTCGCCGGCGCGATCGCCCGCACGTGCGCCGGCAACCGGCCGATCTCAGCCTGCGCGTATTCCCGAATTGCTTCCAGGTGGTCTTCTGCGTGGGCGGTCCGTCGCCCGCCACTCATCATCGCCTTCAGCAGCGGCCGCCCGGGCTGCGATTCCTCGCGTCGGGCAATTACGTCACGCACATCGGTGTCCCCGTCGCTGATGCGGAAGACCTGCTTGGGTCCCGGCAGCACCGGCTTGCCGGTCGAGAGCTTGAGCCGCCCCTTGCCGGCGTAATGGCTGAGCTTGTACGCCAGGTCGAGCGCGGGGGCGTCCTCGGACACGCCCAGGCTCGTCCCGACGCCGAACCCATCGATCGGCGCGCCGCTCTTGATCAGGTTCGCGATCTTCTCTTCGTCGAGCCCGCCGCTCGCGAAGATCTCCACCTGCTGCAAGCCCGCCTCGTCCAGCAGCTGCCGACTCTCCTTGGCCAGTGTCTCGAGATCGCCGGAGTCCAGCCGCACCGCCCGCACGTTGAAGTCCGTGCCGAGCTCGCGCGCCAGCGCGATCACGTTCCGCACTCCGCCGAGCGTGTCGTAGGTGTCGACCAGCAGCACCGTCTGCGGATAGAGCCGCACGAAGTCGCGGAACGCCGCCAGCTCGTCGTCGTGCGCCTGGACGAAGCTGTGCGCCATCGTCCCCGTCACCGGGATCCCGTAACGCTGCCCCGCCAGCACGTTCGAGCTAGCCGCACAACCGGCCAAATAGCTCGCCCGGGCCGCCTGCATCGCGGCATCAAAGCCGTGCGTCCGCCGCGGCGAGAAGTCGACCACCGCCCGCCCGTCGGCCGCCGCCGCCAACCGCTGGGCCTTCGACGCCAGCACGGTCTGGACGTGCACCTGGTTCATCACGAATGTCTCGATGAGCTGCGCCTGCGGCAGCGGCGCGGTCACCTCCAGCATCGGCTCGTTCGCGAACACCGGCGTGCCCTCCGGCACGGCGTGCACCGACCCGGTGAACCGAAAGTCCCGCAGCCAACTCAAAAACTGATCGGAGAATTGCTCGAGCGTCGCCAGGTACTGCAGCGCCGCCGCGTCAAACCGCACCCGCTCGAGGTAATCCAGCACCGTCGCCAGGCCCGCCGCGACCAGGAAGTTCCGCCCCGGTGGCAGCTCGCGCACGAACAACGTGAACGTCGCCTCGGCGCGCATGTCCGTGGCAACATACGCCTGCAGCATCGTCAGCTCGTACAAGTCGGTGAATAATCCATGCCCGCCGTCGGGGGCGGCCGGCACTCCTCGCGCTGACCCGGGAACCATCACGACTCCGCTGGAAGTGCTGCGAATGGGGCGCCACCCGCCGCGCTCGCCGCCGGCGACACCGTGCGTTTTCCGTTAGGTGAGTATAGCCCCCGCCCGACGAACGCCCGCGCCCAAGCGGCATCGCCCGCGCCCGTTGGGCCTCGACACCCCAGCGGCCGGCCTGAACAACCCGTCAGCCGCTCCCCGCGTTAGCGTTAATAGTCGAGCGTCAGGATCCGCCCCTCCGTGAAGCCGAAGAACGCCGCCTTCTCGGCCACCTGGATCTCCGCCCGCAGGTCTTCCGGCCCGCGGCGCACCGCCTCAAGGCACCCCGGACACGCGTACATCGAAACGCCCTTCGCAGCCAGGTCCGTCAGCAGCGTGTGCACCGACCCGAACGGCGCCAGCGCGAAGTCCTCCGTGTCGTTGAGCACCACGCTGATCCCGTCGACGTCGAAGTAGACGAGCACGTCGCGATCATCCGCCATGATCTGGGCCATCCGCAACCCCATCAGCACCGCGTGCGGTTCGGTCGGGCCCGATTTGATATGAATGAAAACGCCGTCGCGTGGTTGGGCCGGTTGCGCCTGCGGTTCGCCCGTCGTCGCACAACCCGCCAGCACCATCAAGGCCGCGCTGATCCCCAACACCAATTGCCGCGTCACCATCGCCAGCTCCTTTGCTCGAGACGCTTCGAAGGCGACAGCATCAGCCGCGACCGCGGCGTTGTCAACGCGGCCTGGTAACCGATATCAGCGATGCAAATACTCCGGTCTTCGCGGGCACGCCGACCGCCTGCTCACCAGTCGAACCAGCCGTCAAAAAACCACGAATCCTCTTCGTAGTAGTAGTCATCCTCGTAGTAGTAGTAATCGTCCTCGTAGTAGTCGTCGTAGTACCCGCAGTCCCAGCAATCGTCCTCGATGAACAGGTCCAGCAGGAACGACTCCTCGTAGTAGCCGTCCGCCCGGTAGTAATCGTCGTAGTACCGGTCCTCGTAGTAGTACTCGTCGTAGTAGTACCCGCGGTCCCGCCCGTCCCGCCGGTCGATGTCGACGTCCACCTCGACGTCCTCGATCAGCTCCTCGAGTTCCTCGATGCCGCCACAGCCGGCCACCGTCAGCCCGCCCGCCATCGTCAGAATGATCAGCACCGTGCGCATCGTGCACCTCGCTCGCCACGCGGCCGATCTGCGCCGCTTCACGACTCGCTCGCCGGCCCCCGCCGCTCGGGCAGCCGACCCCATGCAGACCAGACACACCCGCCCGCCCTGGGGTTAGCCCCGCCGCCGCGAAATGCCCGCCAGAGGTGTAATAGGAGCTCAATCGGCCGCCGGATGGCCCTGGGCCTGCCGCGTCCGGGCCGCGTCCAGGTCATCCACCGTCGCCACCGTCCGCCCTGTCCGCTTCGCGAGGTACATCGCCTCGTCCGCCAACCGGAGCAACGCCTCCGGCGACTGCGGATGGTGCCGCTGGTAGGAAGCAATGCCGGCCGCGAAGCCCGCCGCCGGCTCGGTCTTCTCGAACGTCCGAATCTTCTGACCGAACATCGCCGCCAGCCGCTCAAACGCCGCGGCCGCGTCATCCGGCCGCGTCCCCGGCAGCACAACCACAAACTCGTCGCCGCCGAACCGCACGGCCAGATCCGTCGCTTTCCGCGTCGACGCCCGGATCAGCTCGCCGACGAAGCTCAGCAGCGCGTCCCCCGCCTGGTGCCCGAGCGTGTCGTTAAACACCTTGAAGTGGTTGATGTCGATCAGGACCACCGTCAGCTCGGTGTCCTCGGCCTGCGCCTGCGCGAACAGGTGCGGCAGCTCCCGCTGCAGCGCCCGCCGGTTCCGCAGCCGCGTGAGCTGGTCCGTGTCCGCCTGCTGCTCCGCCTTCGACAGCGCCGACTCGACCGTCCGGGTCTTGTTCTGCAACTCTGCTTCGAACGCATTCCGGAGGTACGTCGCCTCGACCCGCCATTGCTTCAGCTCGCGCTGCGTTTGCTCGGCCTGCGTCACGAGCCCGGCCAGCTCCTCCGGCGGCACCCCCGTCGCCGTCGCCAGCGTCGCGTCCGCGTGCGCTCGCGCGGCCACTGCCACGACCTCGCGCACCGGCCCCAGGATTGCCCGCCGAAAGAACACGAAGCACCCCATCACCGCCGCCAGCGCCAGCCCGATCGCCAGCATCAGCGATTGCTGCGTCCATGCCGGCAGCCGATCCTTGAGATCAAATACCGCCGCCAGCAGCCGTCCGTCGTCGCCAGGTACCGTCAGCAGGAAGTACCGATCCGACGCGGTCGCGCCAAGGTACAGCGGCCGCAACCCCCGCCCCGGATCATCAAAATCGATCTGCTGCCGGATGGCCGCGCTCGGCAGCGACGTCCGCCGCCGGAACTCAAAGCCCGCCCCGTTGCGGTCGAAAACCTGCGCCCAGTGCAGCCGGGCGTTCTCGTTCGCGAGCTTGACCACCCAGTCGTCGTGCCGCGCGCCGACCTGCGGGTCGGCCGCCAGGAACTCACTTAGCGCCACCGCGAGCAACGCCTCGCTGCTGGCCACTTGCCGCGCCGCCGTCCGGCGATTGAGCGTGTGGAACAGCCACGCCGTCGGCAACGCCACGCCCAGCGCGGTCATCACCACCAGCAACGCGCCCCGCGCCCGCAGGCTGGCCGGCAGCCAGCCCGCTCGCTTGATTCGGTCGGCAGACATTTGCCGTGGTATCGGCCGCCGGGAAGGATTTCGTGAGTGGCTTGCTGCGGATCAGGCGCTGGCGGCCCGCCGCGCCTCGTCAGCCGGGGGCGCCTCGTCACCATCCCCCGAACTCTCGGACGCTTTCAGGCTCAGCGCCTCCAGCGGCGGCAGATCATCCAGGCTCGCAAGTCCGAAAACATCGAGGAACTTCTTCGTCGTGCCGTACAGCATCGGCCGCCCGACGAGCTCGGCCCGCCCGACGAGCTTCACCAACCCCATCTCCCGGAGCCGGTTCAGCGCCTCGCTCGACGAGACCCCGCGGATCGCGTCGATCTCGGCCCGGATGATCGGCTGCTTGTAGGCCACGATCGAGAGCGTCTCGAGCGCCGCCCCGCTCAACCGGGTCTGCTGCCGCTGCTTGTTCAGCTTCACCAGCCACGTGCGAAACACCGGCGTCGTCAGCATCCGGAAGCCGCCCGCGACCTCCTCAATCCGAAACGACAGCCCGGCGGCCGCGTACTTCTCGTTCAGCGCCTTGATATGCTTGCGGATCTGGGTCGGCGTGCCCGCCCCGACCAGCTCCGCCAGCCGGCCCGCACTCAACGGCCCGTCGCTCGCGAAGAGCAACGCCTCCACCACCTGCACCGGCTCAACCTCGCCCGGCGACACCGGGGCCTCTCCGTCGGCCGCCAGCTGCGGCGCGGGCGGCGGCGTGTCGTGGGGCGCGGATTCGGGCGGGGTCATCGGGGACGCGGCAGTATCCATGACCGGGCATTCCGTTGCCGTCGTGTGGTCGTCCATGACGCAGTCCTTATACTCTGTTCGCGGCCTTAGTCTACCGCCAGCCCGACACTCCGTCCAGCATAACCCTGGATGCTGCGGACCGGGCCCGGTCGCACCACAATATCTTGAAGTGCTGCCGCAATGCAACGCTACATCGTTGAAAGGCCCGCTGATGGCCAAGCCCCCTCAACTCGACCTCCCGCACGCCCAGCTGCTCGTCGTCGATCTCCAGGAAAAGCTCCTGCCCCGGATCGTCGAGCACGAGCGCCTGACCAGACAGATCGTCAAGCTCCTGAAGGCCGCCACCACCCTCGACCTCGACGTCACCGTGACCGAGCAATACCCCGACGGCCTCGGCCGCACCGTCCCGCCGATCGAGGAGCTCTGCGGCCAGGTCGCGCATTTTGAGAAGACCGTGTTC
>CAZCKC010000056.1:0-21098 GCA_964499235.1 uncultured Planctomycetales bacterium
AGCGTGCCGTCGGCGCGGAAGAGGAAGGCCTGAACGATCCCCGAGCGGCGGGCGTCCGCCAGGCGGTGGCCGCGGGCGCGGAGGGCGGCCGCGCCGGCGTCGCTCGGGTCGCGGTCGAAGACCACTTCGTCCGGCTGCCACTGGTGGTGGACGCGGACGGAGGCGATGGCCGGGGCGAGCGGCTGGCCGACGTCGATCACGTTGAGCATGACGTTGAGGACGCTCGAGATGATCCGCGGGCCGCCGGAGGCGCCAAGCGCGAGCACCGGCTGGTCGTCGCGGAGCACGATCGTGGGGGACATGCTGGAGAGCGGCCGCTTGCCGGGCGCGATCAGGTTGGCTTCGCCCTGGACGAGGCCGTAGAGGTTGGGCTGGCCCCGCACGGTGAGGAAGTCGTCGAGCTCGTTGTTGAGGATGATGCCGAAGGGCTCGACCACGACGTGCGAACCCCAGGTGGCATTGATGGTCTCGGTGATGGCGACGACGTTGCCGGCCGCGTCGGCGACGCAGAAGTGCGACGTGCCGCGGTCGTCGGGGAGCTGCTGGCGGCCGTAGTCGGCGGGGGTGGCGGTGCTGGTGAGGGTGATCTGCTGGGCGAGCTGGCGGGCGTAGGCGTCGCTGGTGAGATAGTCGACGGGGACGGGGGCGAAGTCGGCGTCGCCGAGCCAGCGGGCGCGGTCGGCGAAGGCATGCTTCATGGCCTCGATGCGGAGGTGCATGTGGTCGACGGGGTCGAGGGAGCGCGGCTCGGCGGCGCGGAAGGCCTGCATGATGTTGAGCGTCTGGGCGAGGCAGATGCCGCCGGAGGAGGGCGGCGGCATGCTGATGATCTCGTAGCCCTGGTAGCGGACGCGGATCGGGGTGCGTCGCTTGACCTCGTAGGCGGCGAGGGCGGCGCGGGGGATGACGCCGCCCGTAGCGCGCTCGATCGCGGCGGCGATGCGGCCGGTATAGAAGACGTCGGGCC
This sequence comes from uncultured Planctomycetales bacterium, assembly GCA_964499235.1. Classification (GTDB taxonomy): domain Bacteria; phylum Planctomycetota; class Phycisphaerae; order UBA1845; family Fen-1342; genus JAFGRR01. The sequence continues at coordinate 968 of CAZCKC010000056.1, forward strand.
CTTCTGAAGCGATCAAGCGGAGCGTGCGGGCAAGGGGGAGGTTCTTGAGGGTGGTTCCGATTTCGGGTGCTTGGTTGTCGACGAGGACGGTCTCCGCCAGCAGGCGGGTTGCGTCGCGGACGGTAGGGTAGCGGTCGCGGCGTTCGACGAGCTTGCCGGCGGCCCAACGGAAGTTCTCGTCGACCGCGAAGCCGGTGACGGCGAGCTCGACGGCGGGCTTGATCAGGCGCGGCCACTCCCAGGTGCCGTGCTCGGAGGCGATGTGGTGGAGGCCCTTGAGCAGACCGGGGACGCCGACGGCGTGGGGGCCGATGACGCTGGGCGAGGGGCCGTCGGCTTGGGCTTCGAAGAGCTCGGCGTAGCGTTCGGGGGTGGCGCCGGGCGGGGCGGCTTCGCGGAAGTCGAGGACGATGACGGTGCCGTCGGCCTGGCGGGCGACGAGAAAGCCGCCACCACCGAGGCCGGTGCTATACGGGCGGGTCACGCCGAGGGCGAAGGAGGTGGCGACGGCGGCGTCGAAGGCGTTGCCACCGGCGCGGAGGACGTTGGCGCCGACTTGGGAGGCGGCGGCGGAGTCGCTGGAGACCATGCCTTGCCGGGCGGTGGCAAGCCAGGCGGGCGGGGCAGCGTCCTGCGCGGCAGCCTGATTGGGGAGTAGGGCGGCCAGCAGGAGGTTGAGGACGACGGCGGCTGGGCGTAAGCGGGTGAGCATGGGGGCTCCTCGGGCGAACTGGGCGTTTGGGGGCATCGTAACCGGCTGCAGGGCGGCGTCGACTGGGCGTGGCGTGACAAGCTGGCGGCCGGAGGTTCCAATCTGGTTATGGAAGTGATTCGCGCGATCGAGCCGCTGCGGCAGCACTTCCGGCGGGTGCGGGCCGGCGGGGTGACAGTGGGGCTGGTGCCGACGATGGGGGCGCTGCACGCGGGGCACCTGTCGCTGGTGGCGGCCAGCCGGCGTGACGGGCACGCGACGGTGGTGAGCATCTTCGTGAACCCGACGCAGTTCGGGCCGCGCGAGGACTTCAGCCAGTATCCACGAGACGAGGGGCGCGACCTGGCGGCGTGCGAGCGGGCGGGGGTGCACACGGTTTTCGCGCCGAGTGCCGAGGAGATGTATCCGGCCGCGTCGACGACGCGTGTCGAGGTGCGTGAGCTGACGGCGACGCTGTGCGGGCCGCATCGGCCGGGGCACTTTTCCGGTGTGGCGACGGTGGTGGCGAAGTTGCTGAACATCGTGCAGCCGGATGCGGCGTATTTCGGCGAGAAGGACTTCCAGCAGTTGCAGGTGATCCGGCGGATGGTGCGGGATCTGAACCTGCCGGTGCGGATCGTGGGGTGTCCGCTGATTCGCGAGGCGGATGGGTTGGCGCTGAGCAGCCGAAACCGGTACCTGAGTGCGGCCGAGCGGGAGCGGGCGCTGAGCCTGGTGCGGGCACTGGGGGCAGGGGCGGCGGCGATCGCGGGCGGTGAGCGGCACGGGCCGGCGGTTGAGGGGACGCTGCGGGAGACGCTGGTGGCGGGCGGGGTGGAGCGGATCGACTATGCGAGCGTGGTGGATCCGGCATCGCTGCAGCCGGCGCAGCGCATCACGGGGCCGGTGCTGCTGGCGATTGCGGCATCAGTGGGGACGACGCGGCTGATCGACAACCGGCTGGTCGACCCGGTCGCCTGCGCGGGGTAGCATGCCGCTTTGGCGAATTGGCGGGGCCGCGGGCTGGCCCGGCGAGCCTGGTAGCGAGGAAGTCATGCACCACACGCTCTTTACGATTCCGGGCCTGGGTTGGGAGATCCCATCCTACGGCTTCATGATGATGCTGGGCTTCTTGACGGCGATCTGGTGGGCGACGCGCCGGGCAACGCGGTCTCAGGCGAACCCGGACGTGATTCTCAACTGCGGCTTCGTCGCGCTGATTGCGGGTGTGTTGGGGGCGCGGCTGATGTATGTCGTGCACTACTGGGAGCGGATCGAGGTCCCGGGGGACACGGCCACGACGATCATGAACATCGTTAACGTGCGGCAGGGCGGGCTGGAGTTTTACGGCGGGTTCATCCTGGCGACGGTGGTGACGCTGCTGTACCTGGTCCTGTGGCGGCACTCGGTACGGTGGTACCTGGACATCATGGCGCCGTCAGCGATGGTCGGGCTGGCGTTCGGGCGCATGGGGTGTTTTTTGAACGGGTGCTGCTGGGGCGGGGTGTGTTCGCTGCCGTGGGCGGTGACGTTCCCAGTCGGCAGTCCCGTCGCAACGCAGCACTGGGTCCACGGACACATGCACACGCCGCCGGCGCTGGTTTACACGGCGCCCGACGGGCAGAGCATGCCGCTGCATCGGGACAGCCTGGCCGCGACACCGGAGGAGATCGCGGCGGCGGATGCGGCCGAGGCGGCGGCGCGGGCGGCTTATGAAGAGGTGCGGCAACAATACGCGGGTGACGAGAGTGACGCGGCGGTGGCGGCCAAGCGGGAGGCGGCCCGGGAACTGGTGCTGGCGGAGCAGGAGCTGGGCGACATCCGGGCGGTGATGGGCCAGTATGGGCTGTCGCTGGTGGAGATTCAGGTGGTCGCGCAGCAGTATCACTCGGCACCGGTGCACCCGACGCAGCTCTACTCGGTGGCGGCGGCCGTGCTGCTGGCATTGTTGCTGGATCAGCTCTATTGGCGGCGGAAGCGGGATGGGACGGTGATTTTCACGCTGCTCTTGATTCAGCCGGCCGCGCGGTACCTGTTGGAGGTGATCCGGTCGGACAACCCGATCGATACGTTCGGGTTCACGATCTCGCAGGCGATCGCGTTGGCGTTGACGGCGATCGGGTTGGGCGGGCTGATTCTGATTCGCTACCTGCCGCCGCGGTCGCCGCGGGCGCGGATCTGGGAGCCGCCGCCGGATGCGGGCAAGAAGAAGAAATCGGCGGCCGCGTCGGCGGGGGGCTAAGATCGCGATTGAGGGGACTTTTTTCAGCCGATAGGATGGCGACACGCGAAACGAGGGATACGACGCTGATGAGCGACGAAGAACGCAAGATCTTTGTGGATGACGATTGGAAGGCGGAGGCGAAGAAGGAAAAGGAGCGTCTCGCCGAGGAGCAGGCCGCGCAGGGCGGCGGTCCGGAGGGTTTTCCAGCACCCTCGTTCGCCGAGCTGGTGAATCTGGTGGTGACGCCCGCGCTGGCGGGTTTCGGGCTGATGGCCGGCCCGGACGGGCAGCGGATTCCGCCGAACCCCGCGCTTGCGAAGCATTACATCGACGTGCTGCAGGTGCTCGAGGAGAAGACCCGGGGCAACCTGCAGGCGGAGGAGAAGCAGCTGATTGACCAGGTGCTCTACGAGCTCCGCATGCGGTTCGTCGAGTTCACGCAGGGCGGGGGCGGGGCGCCCGGCGATGCAGGCGGCGGCGCACCGGGGGCCGGCGGCAGCAGCCCGCTCGACCTCAACCCCTGAGCGGTGCGCCGGCCGCGACAACGTTGATCCCACACGAGGCTCACGCCGCGATGAGTTCCAACCCTGACGGCCGCGCGTCCCGGTCCGAGTTGAACCTGGCCGACCGCGAGGCTCGGAACGTTTATTTCCGTTACGCGATGCACGTGCTGTTGCCGATGGCGATCTCGCTGGGGGTGCACGTGGCGTTGTTCGGGGCGACGGGGTTCGTGGTCTTCCAGGCCGCCCGGGGCGGTGGGTTCGCGGACTTCGAGTACGAGGCGGGGCTGGTGGAGCAGGGCGACTTGGCGGGGAGCCTGAGCTTTGACGAGCCGACAACTTTCGACATTCCGGCCGATGAGGGTTTTGACCTCGAGGACGTATCCTTCAGCGACCTGACGCCGCCAGCGGACGTGCCGCTGGGGGACGACACGGGGCTCGATGACGTGGGGGGCGGTGAATTCGGTCTCGGCGCTGGCACGGGGGGAGGAATCCTGGGGCTCGGCGGCGGTGCGGGGGAGGCCGGCAGCGGCGGCTTTGGCGCGGGGATGGGAGCCGGCCAGCGGCTGGGCGTCGGGGTGTGGGACCTGCGGGTGACGGCCAACGAGATCGCGTACGTGGTCGACTTCTCGGGCTCGATCATCACGGTGGTGGATGATTTGCGGCGCGAGTTGAAGCGGTCGATCGGGCGTTTGCGGGCGGAGCAGCGGTTCAACGTGGTAATTTTCTTTGGCGAAGGCAACCGCACGCGGACGCTGTCGTTTGCGCCGGAGCTGGTCGCGGCGACGTCGGAGAACAAGGCGGCGTTTATCGAGTGGATTGATACCAAGCCGCCGCGCGGCGGGACGGAGCCGTTTGACGCGATGCGGCGGGCGCTGGCGATGCGGCCGGACGCGGTGTTCTTCTTCTCGGACGGACGGTTTCGGCCGGAGGTCGTGGAGCGCGTGACGGAGATCAACCGCGAGCGGAACACGCAGATCGCGTGCCTGCTCTTTGACGAGCTGGTGTTTGAGGACGCGAGCGGCTTGCCGGCGGGGGTGGATGAGCAGGCACGGCTGCTGCAGCGGCTGGCGGAGCAGAACCGCGGGCGGGCGTCGGCGCCGGCGTTCAAGATTGTGACACTGCAGGACCTGTAGCGGAGCGGCTGGCCGCTCGCAGGACGTGAGGACACGAAGGACACGAAGGACGGGCATGGTCAACTGGCAAAGGGTGCTGGGGCTCGGGATCGCGGTTGTGCTGGCAACGCCGGTGGGGGCGGCGACGGGCGGAACGGGCGACCAGTCGCTGCTGGACACGTTTTGGCGCGGGATCGAGTGGCCGGCGTACTTCATCCTGGCGGGCTCGGTGGCGGCGATCGCGCTGGTGCTCGAGCACTTTCTGACGGTGCGGCGGTCGGGAGTCAGCCCGCAGCCACAGATCGACCGGGCCCGCGAGCAGATCGAGCAGCGGCAGTTCCGCGAGTGCCTGAGCGGCATGCAGTCGAGCCATTCTTTCTTCGCTCAGATCATGACCGCGTCGCTGGTGCACGCCCGGCACGGATTTGACGCGATGCACGCGGCGGCGCTCGAGAAGTCGGGCGAGCTGAGCGGGCGGATGTTCCGAAAGGTCGAGTACCTGAACATCCTGGGCAACCTCGGCCCGCTGCTGGGGCTGCTGGGCACGGTGTGGGGGATGATCATCGCGTTCGGCGATCTGGGCTCGAGCGGCGGGGCGGCGGGCAGCGGCGCGGGCGACCTGGCCCGCGGGATCAGCCTGGCGCTGGTGAACACGCTGCTGGGGCTGGCGCTGGCGATCATCGGGCTGGGGTTCTTCGGCGTGGCCCGGAACCGGGTGGATTCGCTGACCACGCACGCGACGGTCGAGGCGCTGGACCTGCTGGAGTACTTCCGGCCGTCAACGCGGCGCAGCGGTGGCAGCGCGAGCAGCAAGGAGCCGGCCGCCACCTCCGGCGCGAGCGAGTAACAGGAGCGAGTTGATGTTCCGCCCACCGAAACCCGCAAGCATGACGCTGAACCTCGCGCCGATGGTCGACGTGATGATGTGCCTGATCATCTTCTTTTTGCTGGCGAGTACGATGGTCGCGCGGGAGAACTTCGCGATGGACCTACCGTTCGCGGTGACCGCGGCGGAAAAGAGCAAGGACGAGCTGGGCAACCGCGTGGTGATCAACGTGCTGCACGGGGAGGAGCGCGGCGTTGAAGAGACGCGCTACGCGGTGGTGCAGTGGACCGGTACGCAGGTGGCCGAAGTGATGCTCGCGCCCGGGGACGTCGAGCAGTTCGTCGCCGACCGGGCCCGCGCGGCGCGGGAACGGGGCAAGGAGCTGACCTGCGTGATCCGGGCGGACGAGGACGCTTGGTACGCGGATGTCGAGGTGGTGCTGCGGGCGGCCGGCAAGGCGCAGATCGCGGACGTCGTCTTCGCGGCCAACCGCGGGACCGGCCCCACCGAGTAGTCCGGGCGAACGCCGCGCGGCAGAGAGAACCGATGAAGCGTAAGCTGGAACCAGCCACCGAGAGCGTGCCGAACCTCGCGCCGATGGTCGACGTGATCATGGTGCTGCTGATCTTCTTCTTGCTCGGGGCGTCGCTGCAGGTGGTCGAGGAAGGGGCGTTGGCCACGGAGCTCGACCCGCGCAGCGGTCCCGGCGGCGGGGCGGCCGTCGAGATCGTTCCGACGATCCAGATCGTGCTGGAAGACGTCGGCGACGGCGAGGATGTCAACATCTACGTCATGGACCGGCTGCTCGGCAGCGATTTTGACGACCTCCGCCAACTGCTCGGCGAGCGGCGGGCGCTCGGCGCCGATCCGGCCAACCCCGTCGTCATCGGCGCCGGGACGACCGTGCGCTGGCGGTACGTCATCGACGCCATGGACGCCGCGGTGCAGGCCGGGTTCGGAAACGTCCAGTTCGCCGTGAGCTTCGCGCAATGATCGCGTGTCAATTGGACGGAGTTCAGCGCTGCGGCGGACGAACCATCGCGCTGGTGGTTCTGTTCGTGATGCTCGCGGTGCGCACGCCGGCCGCGTTTGCTCAGGCAGAACAAACGCCGGGCGCGCCGCCCGCGGCGGTCCAGCGCCAGATCCGGCAAGGCCAGGGCGACCTGCTCGCCCGACGCTTCGGCACCAGCAACAACCCCCCCACGCTCCATTGGGTTGCGCAGGCGTACGCCAACGCCGGCCGCGCTGCCGACGACAAAGCCGCCCGCGACCGGGCGTTCGAGCAGGCGGTGGAATTCCACCAGCGCCGCATCGCGGCCCTGGGAGAAACGCCGCGGGCGTCGGAACCGCAGCGGGCCGTGGCGGTGGCCGAGGCCCGGCTCGAGCTCGCTCGGCTCATCGTCAACGACTGGAACGCGCCGCGGCTGGATGAGCACTTCCTGACCAGCGGTCTGCGGACCGACCACGCAACGCTCGCGGAGCGCTACGCCGAGGCGCGGGAACAGTACCGCGCGGCCGCCGAAGTGCTCGACCCGCTCATCGAGCGGCTGCGGGCGAACGAGGACGAGTTCATCGTGCTGGGCATCTACGATGACATTCGCCGCGGGCGGCTCGATACCGAGTTCGGCGGTAGCTGGACGGAGTACTACTACGGGCTGATGCGGCCGGACGATCCGGCGCAGCAGCGGCAGGCGTGGCGGGCGGCGGCCGAGGGCTTTCGCGACCTGACGAACTCGCGCTACGTCGGGGCGACGATCTACCCCTGTTATCTCGGGCTGGGGCTGGCGTTGCGCGGGCTGGGGGAATGGGACTCGGCGGATGAGGCGTTGCAGCGGGCTGCGCAGGAGGGCGCGTCGCCGGCATTGCAGGTGCGCGCGCGCTACGCGACGGGGCAGCTCCGGCTGGCGCAGGGGCGATTCGATGACGCCCGGCAGGTCCTCGAGCCGCTGGCGCGTCAGAACGTGCGCGAGCTGCCAGAGGACCGCCGGCCGGCGATGTTCTATTACAACCTGGCGAAGATCGCGTATGCGAACAGCTACCTCCGCGAAGCGGCGGCGATTCGCGACGAGGCTGAGGCCAGTATCAGCGCGCTCGCCAAGCTGCGGGCCGCGCAGCGCGTCCGGGAGCGTGGCATTCGCGCGTTCCGGGCCCTGGCGGACCAGGGCGGCTCGTGGCCGGCGCTCGCGCAGCTCTACGTCAGCGCGAGCATTGACCGCAACGCCGACCCGGCGCAGCTCTCGCCGATCGAGCTGCTCTACAGCGCGCGGGACCTCGCGTCGGTCGAGCGGTACGCCGAGGCGCAGCGGCGGCTCGAGCGGGCGCTCGCGGCGGCGGAGCTGAGCGGTGACTTGCGCGGCGAGCTGCTCTTTGAGCTCGGGACAACGCTGTATCGACAGGACCAGCTGCGGGCGGCGGCCGCCCGGTTTGCGGAGCTGGCCCGCGAGCTACCGCGGTACGCGAAGGCCGCCGAGGCGGCCGGCTACGCCTACCGTCTGCAGTCGCAGATCGCGGACGCCACCGGTGCGGCCGGCGATTATGCGACGCTGGCGAAGATGCTCCGGACCTTGCTCGAGCGTTACCCGCAGCACGAGGACCGCGCGACGGCGCAGTGGCTGCTGCCGCTGGCGCTGCAGCAGGCCGGCGAGTTCACGGCCGCGGCGCAGGCGTTCGCGGCAATTCCGCGCAGCTCCGAGAAACATGCCGAGGCGCGTTTCCGGCAGCTGGTCGCGCTGCGGCTGGCGCTCGAGAGCGCGCGGGCGGAGCTCGGGGCCGCGCGGTTCCGGGAGGCGGCGATGGAGCTGGCGGTCCGCTTCCAGCGGTATCCGGCGGCTGCCGAGCCGACGGCGGCGGAGCGGCCGTGGGCGCGGCGGGCGCGGCTCAATGCGGCCGAGCTGATGGTGATCCCCGCGCTCGGCGCATACGAGGAGGCATTGGAGATCGCGTCGGCGCTGAGCGACGACGCCGAGCTGGGCGAAGCGCTGCGTGGGCGGGTACTCGGTGTGCGGCTGAAGGCGTTGCAGGGGCTGCGGGACTTCGAGGCCGCCAGCCGGATGCTCGACCGCTTCCTGGCCGAGGTGCCGGCGGACCAGGCCGGCGCGATCTTGACGGCACTGGCCAAGGGGATGCGCGAGGAGGTCGAGCGGCTGGCGCAGGCCGGGCACAGCGCCGCAGCCCGGCAGCTGGCCCGCGAGGCGGTCAGCACGTTCCGCAACCTGCAGGCGTGGGTCGAGCAGGGGCCGGAGCGAGCGCGGTTCGCCGATTTCGTCCAGCGCGGGCTGGCGGAGATGCACTACCTGGCCGGCAACCTGGATCGGGCGCAGGAGCTGGCAGAGGCGGCGCTGGCGGACGACGCGCAGCGCGGCACGTTCCGGTTGCTGCTGGCGCGGATCCTGACGGCGCAGGCTGAGCGGCCGAACGGGGGCGTGGCGGCACAGACGGTGGCACAGACGGCGGCGCGGGAGGCGTGGGCGCAGCTGCTGACGGATCGGCGGCTACGGACGGCGGAGCCGGCGGTGTACTGGGAAGCGCGGTACCACTGGCTGCGGCTGATGCTGGCGCAGGGCGAGGCGGCGGCAGTGAAGCAGGCGATCACTCAGGAGCGGGTGTGGTACCCGGAGCTGGGCGGGCCGGCGTGGAAGCCGAAGTTCGAGGCGCTGCTGGCGGACGCGGAGGCGGCGCTGGCGGGTGACGGGGGGGCGGAATCGCCAGCGCCGCCGCCCGCGGGCGGCGGGACCTGAGCTACAATCGAGCCATGAACCAGTTTGAGATCGTCAGTGACTTTCGGCCGCAGGGCGACCAGCCCAGGGCGATCGACCAGCTCGTGCAGGGGTTTCAGGACGGGCAGCGGGCGCAGACGTTGCTCGGCGTGACGGGCTCTGGCAAGACGTTCACGATGGCCCACACGATCGCGCGGCTGCATAAGCCGACGCTGATTCTCTCACACAACAAGACGCTGGCGGCGCAGCTCTTCGAGGAGTTCAAGGAGCTGATGCCGCGCAACGCGGTCGAGTTCTTCGTCAGCTACTACGACTACTACCAGCCCGAGGCGTACATCCCGCAGCGGGACATCTACATCGAGAAGGATGCCTCGCGCAACGACGACCTGGACCGGCTGCGACTCTCGGCGACCAGCGCCATCATTTCGCGGCCGGACACGGTCGTGGTCGCGAGCGTCTCGTGCATCTTCGGCCTCGGCTCGCCGGACGAGTACAAGGCCAGCGTGGTCGACCTGCGGGTGGGGATGGAGATCGAGCGGGACGAGCTGTTGCGGCAGTTCGTGCGGCTGCAGTACGAGCGGGCGCAGCTCGAGCTGAAGCGGGCGAGCTTTCGGGTGCGGGGCGACGTGATCGAGCTCTACCCGGCGTACGAGGAATTCGCCGTTCGGATCGAGCTCTTCGGCGACGAGATCGAGAAGCTGGCGTTCGTGCACCCGCTGACGGGCAACACCTTGCAGCACCGCGAGCAGGTGTACATCTACCCGGCGGTGCACTACGTGTTGCCGGAGGACCGGGTCGAGTCGGCGTGCCAGTCGATCCAGGCGGAGCTGGATGAGCGCGTGATGCAGCTGCGGCATCAGGGCAAATTGCTCGAGGCGCAGCGGCTGCTGGCGCGGACCAAGTACGACATCGAGATGCTGCGCGAGGTGGGCTACTGCTCGGGGATCGAGAACTACACGCGGCACCTGAACCAGTCGGCGCCGGGGGCGAAGCCCTACACGCTCGTCGACTACTTTCCGGATGACTTTCTGCTGATCATCGACGAGTCGCACGTGACGATCCCGCAGGTCGGGGCGATGTACAACGGCGACCGGGCGCGAAAGGAGGTGCTCGTCGAGCACGGCTTCCGGCTGCCGAGCGCGCTCGACAATCGGCCGATGACGTTCGACGAGTTCGCCGCGATGTGGAACCAAGTGCTGTTCGTCAGCGCCACGCCGAACAAATTCGAGCTCGAGCGCAGCAGCGGTGAGATCGTCGAGCAGATCATTCGCCCGACCGGCCTCGTCGATCCGGAGATCGAGGTCGCGCCGGCCCGCGGACAGGTGCCCGACCTGCTCGAGCGCATCGGCCAGCGGGTCCAGGCGGGCGCGCGGGTGCTGGTCACCACGCTCACCAAGCGCCTGGCGGAGGACCTGTCGGGCTACATCCAGCAGGCGGGCTACAAGGGCCGTTACCTGCACAGCGAGATCGACACGCTGGAGCGGGTCGAGATCCTGCGCGAGCTGCGGGCCGGCGACTTCGACGTGCTGGTCGGCGTCAACCTCCTCCGGGAGGGACTGGACCTGCCCGAGGTCTCGCTGGTCGCGATCCTCGACGCCGACAAGGAAGGCTTCCTCCGCAGTGCGACCTCGCTGATCCAGATGATCGGCCGCTGCGCCCGCAACGTGAACGCGCGGGTGGTGCTCTACGCGGACAGGATCACGCCGGCGATGCAGCAGGCGATGGACGAGACCAACCGCCGCCGCGAGATCCAGCTGGCGTACAACCGGGAGCACGGGATCACGCCGGACACCGTCCGCAAGGCGATCCGCAGCAGCCTGATCACCGAGGTCGCGGCGATGCGCCGCGTGCGGGAGGCGGTCCACGAGGACGAGCAGGAATACGACCGCGACGAGCTGGTCACGACCCTCGAGAAAGAGATGCTCGAGGCGGCCGAGGCGCTGGATTTCGAGAAGGCGGCCGCCCTGCGCGACCATATCGAGGAGCTCAAACAGTCGCCGGATGTGAAGGTGGGGGCGGCCGAGGCGCGCCCCAAGGCTGGCCGGCGGCGGGGTGGCCGCCAGCAGAAGGAGGGTGAGTGGAAGCCGCAACGGCAGCACCGCCGTCCCCGGCCGCGCCGCTGACCGCGAATTCTGGCCGGAAACTTCGCCGATTGCCTGGCCGTTCGGCTGCCTGGCAGAAAAATCTGAATCCTGGCGGCGGTTCGCGTGTCTAATGGGGGAGACTACCGGCTTGCGGCTGTTGGCCCGCCTGTCGGGGCGGCGCCGGCTTGATTAAAATGCAACCCGCCGGTTGGGGAAGGATCCTCGCCGCGGCCGACCCCAGTTGTTCGGACCGGGGTTGGCCACGCTTGCATGCACGAACATCAGACCGAGACGTTTTGAAGGGAGCTGAACCAGATGAATCGCAGAGCCATGACACGTTGGATTGCGCTGGGGGCCGCCTGGGCGGTGCTGAGTGGCGCCTGGGCCGCCGACCTCAGCAAGTTTCGCCTTGGGCAGGCGGTGCCGGCGGATGTGACGATGGTCGCGTTGTCGCGGAACCATGATGGCAAGGAGTTCGTCAACGAGCAGTGGGCCCGCGTCTGGGACCGGCTCGAACGCGCGAAGCTCGAGAACAACATCCGGGCGTATCTCCGGAGCCAGTTGCAGCAGCAGGGCGGCGATGTCGAGCAGTTCAACGCCGACTGGAACGAGATCAACGACCTGCTCCAGTCGGTGGACTGGGGGCGGCTCACCGAGCGCGAGGGGGCGTTCGCGGTGCGGCTGACGATGCCGCCCGAGATCCTGATCATGTGCCTGCCCGCGCCGGAGGCGGTCGAATCGAACTTCAAGGCGCTCAAGGGCTTGCTGGCCCGGGTCGCCGAAGCCGATGCGACCATGGAACTCGTCGAGACCGAGCAAGAGCAGACCGAGGTCGCGACGCTGCAGAGCGCCGTGGGCATCGGGCTGACGCTGGCCCGGCACCAGGACACGCTGATGATTGCGTTCGGGGGGCAGATCGCGGCCGAGGCGGTCGACCTGATGGCCGGCAGCGGCGAGCCGATTGTCAAGGCGGAGCGGTTCCAGCAGGCTTTCAACGGGCTGCCGGCCGCGGAAGACGGGCTCTGGTACGTCGACGGCGAGCTGCTGATCCAGCAAATCGGTACGCTGGCCGAGGCGGCGACCGCGATGGCGGGCGGCGCCGGCGGTGACCTGCAGCAGGCGCGGGCGTTCAACGCGGCGTTGCTGGACGGCTTGGCGTTCTTCGATCGGGTCGCGAGCGTCTCGACGACGGACGGGCTTACCAAGAAGAGTCACATGGTCTCGTACCTGACGCCCGACGCGGAATCGAAGCGGTTCTACGAGCCCTTCTTCGGGGTTGATCCGCTGGCCGAGCCGGCGGCGCACCTGCCGAAGAGTGCGGGCGACGTCACTGCCACGACCGGCATGGACCTGCAGGCTACATACGACGCGATTCTAAGTCTGGTGCGCGAGCATGCCCCGGATGGCGCGGCGGCGGTGGAGCGCTTCAAGTCCGAGAGCAGCCAGATTCCCGTCGGCAACGTGACGCTCTCGCTCGAAGAGATCCTCAAGACGGTCGCCGGTCCGATCCGTTATTTCTCGATCCCCGGGCCGGGGCGCTTCAGCCCGACCGAGTGGGGCATCCTGATCGAGGTCCGCGACGGCCAGACCGAAACTGCGCAGCAGTTGATCGAAGGGCTCGCCACGCTCGCCCGCGGCATGGTGGAGGGGCAGCAGGGCGCGACGCTTGTCGAGACCGACATCAATGGGAACTCCTTCTACACGCTGCAGATGCCGATGCTCACCATGTTCCTGCAGTCGCAGCCGACGATGGGGCTCGCTGACGGCCAGCTGATCATCGGCTCCGGGCCCAACCCGATTCAGACGTCCCTGGCGGCCGACAGCGCGGCCGCGCGCTTCGTGAGCAACGAGCGGTTCAAGGCCGAGGGGCTGCCGCTGGAGGGAGAGGTGCTGGCGTTCAGCTTCCAGGACACCTCGCAGACCGGTGAGAACCTGGCCGCGGCGCTGCAGATGGTCCCGATGATCTCGATGATGGCGGGGCCGGATCTGGCCAACGACCCGGGGGCTCAGCTGATCATCGGCCTGCTGGGCAAGCTCGGGCCGGTGGCGCGGGAGATGAACTTCTTCAAGTCCGCGGCGTCGGTGACGACCCGCGAGGGGCGGCAGCTCGTCGCACGCTCGGTCGTCAACTACCAGCGCCCCGCGAAGCCGGGTGAGGCGGAGCCCGAGTCGGCTGCCCAGGCGAACCCGTAGCGGCAAACTCAAATTCAGCCAATCGATCGACGGCGGCGGCGCTGATTCAGCGCCGCCGCCGTCGCGTTCCAGCTGATCTTTTCGTGCTCGTCTTGGAGCGCGGGAGGTCCTACCACCAGTCGCGGGCGTCGTCTGGATCGTCGCTGCGCTGCGGCTGGTTGGGGGCCTCTGGTTCGGGGGGCTCGTCGGCGGGCCGCTTGCAGACGATGGGCTCGTCGGGGCGGTAGGCGTGCCAGCCGCCGCAGTCCGCGCATTTCCGCGCCCGGAAAACGGTTTCCTGCTGACATTTCGGACATCGCATGGGCCAATCGTCGAAGGCGATGGGGACCTGCGTGACGGCCTGGTAGTCGCAGTCCGCCGCGACGCAGGCGACGCGGATGGTGCCGGTGGGCGTGGCTTGGCGGCTGCCGTCGTCGGCGACCTGGCCGAGGCTCCCGACGCCCCAGCCAAGGACGGCGAGCAGGGCGATGCCGCCGACGATCCAGCCCAGCAGCCGCGTGAGCGGATTCGTGAGGAATTGCCAGGGATCGGCTCGCCAATCGGCCGCCCACGTGCGGGCGGCGGCCTCCAGTTCAAGCCACTGGTCGCGGAAGCGGTGGGGCAGGTCGGCGAGCGAGAATTGGGGCAGCTTGGCCATCGGCGTTGGCCTCCGGACGGTGTTGCACGGCGGCCGGGAGCCGGTGCTCGAGGCCAGTGGGTTATACGAAACCTATCGCCCGCGGGGGCTGCTCACCAGTTGATTTTTGCTTTTGACAAGCCGGAGGGCCTCATTAGAATGCGCAATCCCGGTTTTGACAGCGGGAACACGGACACGGTATACCCTCGCCTTCCGCAGTCGGGCGTTCGTTGGTGCCGGCGGGTTGGCGGTGCGGAGGTCTGGCTGCGACAGCTCGGGCGACGCACAGGGTACCGGGGCTCGCTGCTGTAGCTCAGGGGTAGAGCGCGTCCTTGGTAAGGACGAGGTCGTGGGTTCAATCCCCACCAGCAGCTTCACCCAGGAGTCGGCGAGAACCGGTTGGCGGGCGGTCGGCTTGAGAAACGGATCAGAAGGGAGCAGAAGGCGGTTCGCGGGCTGAGCACTCAGCCGATCGGGCGCCGTTTGCCGAGTAGACATTGGAGAGACTTGCATGGCCAAAGGGACATTTGAACGAACGAAGCCTCACGTGAACGTCGGGACCATTGGTCACGTCGACCACGGGAAGACCACGCTGACCGCGGCGATCACGGCCGTCCAAGCCGCCCGCGGCTTGGCCGAGTACAAGCCCTACGACGAGGTCGCCAAGGCGTCCGAGTCGGACGGCCGTCGCGACCCGACGAAGATCCTGACGATCGCGACCTCGCACGTCGAGTACGAAAGCGAAAAGCGGCACTACGCCCACATCGACTGTCCCGGCCACGCTGACTACGTCAAGAACATGATCACCGGTGCCGCGCAGATGGACGGCGCGATCCTGGTGGTGAGTGCGGCCGACGGCCCGATGCCGCAGACCCGCGAGCACGTGCTGCTCGCCCGGCAGGTCAACGTGCCGAACCTGGTCGTCTTCCTGAACAAGGTGGATCTGGTCGACGACCCCGAGCTGCTCGAGCTGGTCGAAATGGAAGTCCGCGAGCTGCTGAGCAAGTACGACTTCGACGGCGACAACATCTCGGTCGTCAAGGGGTCCGCGACCGAGTGCATCGCCGGCGCGACCTCGAAGGACGAGAGCAAGATGCAGGGCGTGATCGAGCTGCTCGAGGCGCTCGACAAAGACATCCCCGAGCCCGAGCGCGAGTCGGACAAGCCCTTCCTGATGCCGGTCGAGGACGTCTTCAGCATCAAGGGCCGTGGCACGGTCGGCACCGGCCGCATCGAGCGCGGCATGATCAAGGTCGGCGACGAGGTCGAGATCATCGGCCTCGATGCCGAGCCCGGCCGCAAGACGATCGTGACGGGCGTCGAGATGTTCAACAAGACGCTGAACGACGGCATGGCGGGCGACAACGTCGGCCTGCTGCTGCGTGGTGTCGAGAAGACCGAGCTCGAGCGGGGCCAGGTGCTGGCGAAGTCGGGTTCGATCACGCCGCACAAGAAGTTCATGGGCGAAGTGTACGTCCTGACGAAGGAGGAAGGCGGCCGGCACACGCCGTTCTTCCCGAACTACCGCCCGCAGTTCTACTTCCGCACGACCGACGTCACCGGGCAGGTGAGCGAGCTGCAGTCGCGCGAAGGCGGCAAGGCCGACATGTGCATGCCGGGCGACAACATTCAGATGCTGGTCGAGATCGGCAAGCCGATCGCGATGGAAGAGGGCCTGCGGTTCGCGATCCGGGAAGGCGGGCGCACCGTCGGTTCCGGCGTCGTGACGAAGATCATCGAATAGTCCCGGTCCGCGGATGCGGGCTGATGGGGCTCAGGAACCGGACGTCGGTGGTCGGGTCTGCTGGGGCTCGGCCGCCGATTCGTCGCGCCGCGAGCGGCGCACCGTTGGGAGTGAAGTGCGATGGCCAAAGCCCAGAAACGCGAGTTCGTCTGGCTGCAGTGCAAGGAGACCGGCGATCTCAACTACCGCACGTCGGTCAACGTGATGGGCGGCGTGCCAAAGCTCGAGCTCAAGAAGTACTGCCCGCGCCTGCGCAAGCGGACCGTGCACAAGATCAAGCGCAAGTAGTCACTGGACCCCGTGTCGGGCGTCCGGTGGTCGGCGTAGGGGTGTAGCTCAATCGGCCAGAGCACCGGTTTCCAAAACCGGCGGTTGGGGGTTCGAGTCCCTCCACCCCTGTCCCCGGAATGACCGGTGCGAGCAGCCGTCGAACCGTTTGTTCGGCAGCGGGCCCGGGCAGTCATGCGGGGCCGAGACGGCGATCAGCCGCCGGCGAATGAACTGATGCCCCCGTCGGCCGCGGGTTACTGCGGCGCGGCGGTCCCGTCGGAGAACTTGGATGGACATCCCGCACAAGGGTGATGGCGGCTCCCCCGTTCGGCTCTACAAGCCCGGGCAAGGCAAGTACGTCCGCTGGGGCACGGCCGCCGGCGGCGGCCTGCTGGCTTTTGCGGCCGCCCGATTCATCTTCGATGTGATCGCGGACCGTGTCCCGTCGTTGTGGGAAACGCTCATCCCGTTGCTCGCCTTTGTCGCCCTGGGCCTGGTGATCTACTGGATCACGGGGCGCAACCGTACGGCCGTCGATTTCATGATCGCGACCGAAGGCGAGATGAAGAAGGTCAACTGGTCGTCGAAGCGCGAGATCGTTGGTGCCACGAAGGTCGTGATCTTCACCGTCTTCGCGCTGGCGCTCATCCTGTTCGCAGTCGACATCTTCTTCATCATCCTTTTCTCGGCCATCAAGGTGCTCCGCGTCGACCTGATCGGCCAGCTCCTGGGCGGCAGTACGTAATCCCGTGAAGGCAGAACCCATGGAAGAAAAAGCCCAATCGGAACGCACTTCCGTCGAGGAAGAGGCCCGGCTGGAGTCGCCCGTCCCGGCCGACGAAACGTCGGAGCGGGAGACGTCAGACCCGGAGACGCCGGCCGAGGAAGCGGGCGCGAAGGCCGAAGCCGAGGCCGCCCCGCCGGAGCCCGAGCCGCTGGTCCGCGAGGGCATGCAGTGGTACGTGCTCCGCGTGGCGTCCAACCTCGAGGACCGCGTCCGCGAAGCGCTCGACCGCAAGATCAAGATCGAGAAGCTCGAGAACCGCATCGGCCGCGTCCTGGTCCCGACCCAGAAAGAGAAGCGGATGCGGGGCGGGCGGGCCCGGATCTACTACCGCAAGCTCTACCCCGGCTACGTGTTCGTCGAGATGGCGACCGAGGCTGATGGGTCGGTGGCCGAGGATGTCTGGTTCATGATCAAGGAGACTTCGGGGGTCGGCGACTTCATCAGCTCGGGCGGCAAGCCGTCGCCCATGAGCATGACCGAGGTGGAGCAGATGCTCTCGGCGGTGATCCAGCCCGAAGAGCAGCCGGCGCTCGCCAACCTCAAGTTCAACAAGGGCGACAAGGTCAAGGTCCAGGAAGGCCCGTTCGAGAACTTCGAGGGCGTGGTCGACGAGATCAACAGCCACAAGGGCACCGTCCGCGTGATCGTGACGATTTTTGGGCGGGCGACCCCGATCGAGATGGAGTACTGGCAGGTCGAGACGGTCTGACGCCTCGGCGGCGGGAAAACCGCCAGCGGGGTTGGCTCAGGGCAGACGTCCTGCTATATTGCGTGGCTCGCCGCGACCCGGGCGGCCGCGGCGGACGAACCCACAGCGAGAACGACGATGGCGAAACAGGTCACTGGCAAGATCAAGCTTCAGGCCCCCGGCGGGAAGGCCACCCCGGCGCCCCCGATCGGGCCGGCGCTCGGCCAGCACGGCGTGAATATTGGTCAGTTCGTGTCACAATTCAACGACCGCACGAAAGACATGAACGGGATGACCTGCCCGGTCGAGATCACGGTCTACAAGGACAAGTCCTTCGACTTCGTGATCAAGAGCCCGCCGGCCGCGGTGTTGCTGCTCCAGGCGGCCAAGCCGCTGGACGGTGGAAACGTGGTCGAGAAGGGCTCGGGCGTGCCGCATCGCGAGAAGGTTGGCCAGGTGACGCCGGACGACATTCGCAAGATCGCCGAGACAAAGCTGAATGACCTGAACGCCTTCGATCTCGAGGCGGCCGAACGCATGGTCGCCGGCACGGCCCGCTCGATGGGCATTGTCGTAACCGGGGGCTAGCGAACCATCACGGTCGCCACACGGGTGGCGGCCGACAACCCGACGCCTGACCACGGGCGGACAACAGTGGGAGGCTACTGATGCCGAGACACAGCCGTCGCTATCGCGACGACCTCCAGAAAGCGCCCAAGACGCTCATCCCGCTCGATGCGGCGGTAAAGGCGCTGAAGAACTTCAAGAAGACCAAGTTCGACCAGTCGGTCGAGATCGCCTGCAACCTGGGCATCGACCCGCGGCAGGCGGACCAAATGGTTCGCGGCGCCGTCAGCCTGCCCAAGGGCATCGGGCAGACGAAGCGGGTGATCGCCTTCTGCCCGGACACCGAGGTGGAGGCGGCCAAGGAGGCCGGCGCGATCGAGGCCGGTGCCGACGACCTGATCGCCAAGGTTCAGGATGGCTGGCTCGACTTCGATGTCGCCGTCGCGCACCCGAGCGTGATGGGCAAGGTCGGGCGCCTCGGCCGCGTGCTCGGTCCGCAGGGCAAGATGCCCTCGCCCAAGAGCGGGACGGTGACGCCCGACATCCCGACGGCGGTCAAGGAATACGCGGCCGGCAAGATCGAGTTTCGCAACGACAGCGGTGGCAACATCCACGCCACGGTTGGCAAGATCAGCTTTTCGGACGACGACCTGGAGGAAAACATCAAGGCGTTCGTCGGCCACATCCGCCGAATGAAGCCGACGGCCGCGAAGGGCACCTATCTCAAGCGGATTGCGCTGAGCGGCACGATGACCCCCGGCGTCCACGTCGATCCCCAGACGGTCGGAGCGGAGTAACTGCGATGAGTAAGCTGGTGAAAGAGATCATGACCGCGGAGCTCCGCGAGCGCTATGCCGACGTCGACAGCGCGCTGTGGGTCGAGTTGGTGGGGGCCGACGGCAACACCACCAACGAGTTCCGCCGCGACCTGCGGTCCAAGGAACTGCGCATCGAGATCGTCCGCACCGCGCTCTTTCGGCGGGCGGTGGCCGCGCGGCCGCTGGAACCGCTGGCGAGCGCGATGGAAGGTCCGGCGGCGCTGGTGACCGGCGGCGAGTCAGCGATCGATGCGGCCAAGGTGTTGGACCCGTGGCTGCCGAAAATTGAAGGGCTCAAGCTCCGCGGCGCGTTGCTCGAGGGCGAGTTCCTCGACGAGTCACGGATGCCCGGGTTCTCGAAGATGCCGACCAAGCGCGACCTGCAAGGGCAGGTGGCGGGGTTGGTGCTGGCGCCGGGTGCGAACCTGCTCGGCGCGGTCCAGGCGCCCGGCGCGAACGTCCTCGCGTGCGTGAAGGACCTGATCGGCAAGCTCGAAGAAGGGACGGAGATTACGCGCAAGTCGGCCTGACGCGGGCCGCCCCGGCGGCGCGGCAGCGCCCGCTGGTGAAACCACACGTGCGAACGACTCGGCGCTGACTGTTCCGCTCGGCGGATGAAAGCGGGCCACCGGGGCCCACGCTATCAGCCCGGTCGCGACTTTTAACAATGGGAGTACCCAACCATGGCGGAAGCACCTGCCGAAGCCCCGGCCAAGGAGTTCGCGGCCGAGATCAAGGAACTGGGCGACAAGATCGCCGGCCTGACGCTGCTCCAGGCCAAGGAACTCACCGACTACATGAAGGACACTTACGGCATCGAGCCTGCCGCGGGCGGGGGCGTCATGATGGCTGCCCCGGCTGACGGGGGCGCCGGTGGCGCCGAGGCCGAAGAAGAGAAGACCGAGTTCGACGTCATCATCAAGTCCGGTGGCGACAAGAAGCTCCAGGTCATCAAGGTCGTCCGGGCGGCCCGCAGCGATCTCGGCCTCAAGGAGGCCAAGGCGCTCGTCGACGAGGCGCCCAAGCCGCTGCTCGAGGCTGTCAGCAAGGAAGACGCCGAGAAGTGGAAGACCGAGCTCGAAAACGCCGGCGCGACCGTCGAGGTCAACTAGCCGCCCGGGGTCGATTGCTTCGGCTGCAGCAGCCTTTCAACGGGGCCCGCGGACCATGTGCCACGGGCCCCGCTGCCTGCGCGGCCCGGCCGTCGACGCGAACCTCGACTACCATGAGCATCCAGCCAACGATTAAATTCCTGTCAAGCCCGTGAGAATTCCGTGACGCGTCGACGCGTC